>CAZSPX010000320.1:1461-3633 GCA_964608885.1 uncultured Anaerolineaceae bacterium
TGGGGACGCTGGCAGCCCTCGGGTACGTCCTGCTGGACCGCCGCCACCGCATCCCGGAGCCTGTCTCCGAGCCAACCCTCTCCGCCGCCGATTAAGATGTCATTGCGAGGGCTCTGAAGCTGACTTTGTAGGTAAAGCTGGAGCCCGTGGCGATCTCCTCCATACTTCGGAAGTCTTGAAGACTTCCGAAGTATGCTGTATGGGGCGCTCGCGCCAACTTCCCGGAATCTCCATTCTCCCGTCCTCGCGTTTCTCCATTAGAATCAAGCCATGGATATCCGCTCTTACAACCGTGATGCCTGGGATCGACAGGTCGCCAGCGGCGAAAACCCCTGGACCCTTCCCGTCACCCCTGAAGCCATTGCCCGTGCCCGCCAGGGCGACTGGGCCGTGGTCCTCACCGAGAATCAGCCGGTCCCCCGCGACTGGTTCCCTCCGTTCCCGGCGGATGTCCTCTGCCTCGCCAGCGGAGGCGGCCAGCAGGGGCCGATCCTTGCCGCCGCCGGGGCGCGTGTCACCGTCTTCGATAATTCCCCGAGCCAGCTGGCCCAGGACCGGTCCGTCGCGGAGCGCGAGGGCCTTTCGATCCGCCTCGTGGAGGGCGATGCCGCCGACCTGTCCATTTTCGAGCCGGCCTCCTTCGACCTGGTCTTCAACCCCTGCTCCACCGTCTTCATGCCCGATGTGCGCCGCGTCTGGCGCGAGGCCGCACGCCTCCTGAGGCCCGGCGGCATCCTCATGACGGGCGTCATGAACCCCATCTTCTATATCTTTGACCTGAACAAGATGGACGCCGGCACGCTCGAGGTGGCCCACTCCATCCCGTATGCCGATTCCCGTGACCTCTCCCCTGCAGAGCGGGAGGAGATCATTGGCAAGGGCTGGCCGCTCGAGTTCGGTCACTCCCTCACGGACCTGCTTGGCGGCCAGCTTGAGGCCGGGCTGCACCTCACCCACCTCTACGAGGACGTCAAGAACGACTCTCCCCTCACCCGCTACCATCCTGCCTACATTGCCACGCGGGCCGTCAGGGCTTGACCCTCCCGGCCCCATGAAAAACCTCAAGCCTCATCACGGCATGGACGAAGAATACTGGAACGGCTTCGCCCAGGAGTACGACGAGTTCGTCATTGACGCCTTCACCTACGGGCGCTCCCACGAGGTGGGCGGCCAGATCAAGAAATACGCCTCTCCCGATTTGACCGTCGCGGATTTCGGCTGCGGCCCCGGCAAGCTCCTGCCCTACCTGGCCTCCAAGTTCGGAAGGGTCTATGGCTTCGACTTCTCCGAAAAACTCCTGGAGATCGCCCGGGCGCGCTGCAAAGGCATCCAGAACGTGGAGATCGCGCAGGCCGACCTCACCCAGCCTGTGGATTCCCTTCCCCTGGTGGATGTGATCGTCTCCCTCAACGCCGCCATCATGCCGAATACCCGGGCGCGCATGCGCTTCCTGCAGGGCATGGCCTCGCGTCTCAAACCCGGCGGCATCCTCATCCTGAACCTGCCCTCGGTGGAATCGCTGCTCTTCACCGCCTTCCGCGAGACGGAGTGGTACCGCCATCTCGGCCTCTCCCCTCGCGCCGCCGAGTCCGAGACCGACGTCAGCTCATTGACCAGCCCGCGCCGCCTCGCCCAGGGGGTCCTTCGCCGCGGGACGGAGCCCACCAAGCACTATCTGCGCGAGGAGCTGATGGTCCTCGTCCGCGACGAGATGCACCTGGAGCTGCTCGAGATCAACAAGATGGAATACGACTGGGCCGTGGAGTTCGAGGTGGACGAGATCCCGGACTGGCTGGCCGATCCCTATCCCTGGGACTGGATCCTCACCGCCCGCGCACCCTCTGCCTAGCCTGCGACCCGTGAAATTCAGGGAGAGACGCACCCTCCCGGAGGTACCCCGATGTCCAACAAGCGCATCCCCATGGAACATGACAAGAAGATCGCACTGGTCGCTCACGACAACAAGAAGCGCGATCTCGTTGAATGGGCCAAGTTCAACCGCGACCTGCTCGCCCATCACCAGGTCTATGCCACCGGCACCACCGGCCGCATCCTCGAAGAGGTACTCGGATTCCCCATCAGCCGGCTCCGCAGCGGACCCCTCGGCGGCGACCAGCAGATCGGCGCGATGATCGTCGAGAACCAGATCGATTTCCTCATCTTCTTCTGGGA
>CAZSPX010000321.1:0-3616 GCA_964608885.1 uncultured Anaerolineaceae bacterium
TGGCGCCTCTCTCGGATGTAAAAGCCGCATGCCAGCAGTGTCACCCCAAAGATCTTGCAGAACGCGCGGATGTCTATGCAAAAACCCTGGGCGTGGAGGCCGGCGGGCTTGGTGCTGCAGCGCCAACAGCCTCCGCCTCCTCCACCGGACAAGAATCCGCCCCACCGATCCCCGTAGAGATGTGCCCAACCCCTGGAGATGGCAGCGTGGTCCTGGCCCCGCCTGCCGCCACAGTAGACTATGTCGCCCTCTATAACCGGAACGTGCTCGGGCTTCGGCCGCCGGATTGGGGAAAGATTCTCTTGTTTGCTGTTCTTCCGATTTTGGTTCTCGTTGGCCTCTGGTTCCTTGTCGCCCGGAAGGGATGGATCAAGGTCAGCTATATGGATGCGAATGGCCCCTCGGCTGCCTCGGCCGAATTATTGGACTCCGGGATTCTCCCCCTGGTGGAAAAGCTCAGACCGACCTCCCGCGGCGACCTGAAACGGTTCCTCCAAGACACCCCGGCTGCCGAGAATTTGCTGGCCTCCTTCCGCG
The DNA here is from genome assembly GCA_964608885.1 of uncultured Anaerolineaceae bacterium. GTDB lineage: Bacteria > Chloroflexota > Anaerolineae > Anaerolineales > Villigracilaceae > JACPVF01. The sequence continues at coordinate 538 of CAZSPX010000321.1, forward strand.
ACGATGAAGGCAACACATCCGAGGATTGAGGGAAAACATGCAGAAAAAACTATCCAGACGGGATTTCCTGAAACTTGGTGGTTCTGCTGCCAGTGTCCTGGCTATGCGGCCGTTCGTCCCGCCCAGAGCCTCGCAAGTCGCCCGGGACCTCGAACTGCAGGGCTCCAGCGAAGTTGCCACTCTTTGCGAGATGTGCGTCTGGCGCTGTGGCGTCCTGGCGCGCATCAAGAATGGAAGGGTCATCAAGCTGGAGGGGAATCCGGATCACCCCCATTCGAGAGGCAAGCTTTGCCCGCGCGGCCAAGCGGGGATCATGACCACGTATGATCCCGACCGGGTCCTTACTCCCTTGATGCGTGTCGGGAAGCGCGGCGAGGGGAAGTTCAGGGCTGTTTCCTGGGAGGAAGCCCTTGACTTCACAGCCTCCAATATGCTACGGATCAAACAGAGATATGGCCCCGAGGCCATGATCTTCTCCTCCACTCACAGCCTCACTCAACCGCAGTTTGAAAACCTGATGCTTGCCTATGGCTCGCCTAACTATGGCACCCAACGCAGCCTGTGCTTTAATGCCATGATCGTGGCAAATCAGATGACCTACGGGATGGAAGAGCCCGGCCGAAGCTATGAACGCGTGAAATACCTGCTTCTGACCGGACGAAACCTTGCCGAGGCTATCTCCAACTCTGAGACCGGTGAGATGATCTCGGCGCTCGACCGCGGGGCAAAAATGGTATATCTCGACCCCCGCTTTACCAAGACCGCCGCCAAGGCAGACGAATGGCTGCCGATCCGTCCAGGTACAGATCTGGCCTTTCATCTGGCCATGCTGAACATTATCATCAAAGAGCGGCGATATAACCAGCCCTTCATCGACCAATACACGGTAGGCTTCGAGGAGCTGGTCGACGGGATACGAAATTTCACGCCTGAATGGGCCTCGACCATCACTGAGATCCCGGCCAGGACCATCCGGCGCGTTGCCCGGGAATTCAGCGATGCTGGCCCTCAGGCATTGGCACACAATGGCTGGCGCACCTCGAATTTCATCAATTCCTTCCAAACGCAGCGGGCCATCACGATCCTGAACGCTCTCGTTGGCAACTGGGGGGTCACGCTGCTCCCTGCAGGAGGCGAAGAAAGCAGCTGCCTGGGGAAGCCGGAACAGGGCGCTTTTCCGCGGACCACTGCCCTTCGCCTGGATGGAGTTCCCTGGAAATACCCCTTTGTGCCACTTAAGCTTGGGATTTTTCAGCAGTTGAGGGATTCGATTCTGGAGGATGATCCCTACCCCGCGCATGGCTGGTTCATCTCGCGCCAGAATCCGGTTCAATCAATTCCTGACCGTCGAAAAACCCTTCAGGCGTTCGCAAAATTGGATTTTATAGCCACGGTGGATATATCATTAAATGATTCCTCCTGGTTCGCAGATGTGGTGCTTCCTGAAGCCACCTATCTGGAACGGTATGATCCTCTTGCCCCCATAGGTGGAAAAGCTTTTCTGCGCCAGCCCGTCATTGAGGCGCAGGGCGAAACCCGAGCGGGGCTTTGGATCTTCAAAAACCTGGGGGAACGACTGGGCCTTTCAGATTTTTTCAAATATAAGGACGAGCAGGATTTTCTGGAACAGCAATTGAAGCCCCTGGACGTGCCCCTGCAGGATATCCAAAAGCGCGGCTTTGTCGAGCTTCCCGAGAGCAAAACGGAGGTGTTCCGGTGGAATACCCCCAGCGGCAAAATTGAGATCAATTCATCCACTCTCGGCAGCGCCGGGTTTGCCCCCATCCCAACCTGGGAGGAGCCGCCTTCGCCAAAGCCTGGTGAATTCTATCTGTTGACCGGGAAGGACGCTCGTCAAACACAGTTCGCCACACAAAACAACCTGCTTCTGCGCAAGTTCGACGACGAGCCGCGCCTGCAGATGAACTTGAAAGCCGCCACCGAGCAAGGGCTGGCGGAGAATGACCTGGTGGAGGTGAAGAGCGAGGTCGGTAAAGTGCAGGTCCGCCTGGAGTTGACCGCGGCAATCCGACCAGATTGTGTCTCCATGACACCGGGCTTCGGACATCTCTCGATGGGCCTTAGTACCGCGTATGGGCTGGGAGCCAGCGACTCCGACCTCCATGTGACCTATACTGATCCGGTGAGCGGCGGGCAGGCACTCAGCCAGACTTTTGTGACCATCAGAAAAATAGCCGGTCCCGAAGACCATCATCTGCGTAAACCGCTTTATCTGGGAGAATCATAGGAGCTTAACATGGCAAAATATGGCTTCCTGATCGACGCCTCCCGCTGCATCGACTGCCGCGCCTGCCTGATCGCCTGCAGCGTCCAAAATGATATGCCTCCAGCTAACACTCGTATCTGGATCAAGGATACGGGAATTCTCGGAACCTACCCCGATCTTCAACGATTCACTGCTCCCTATCATTGCATGCAGTGCCTTGATCCCGCCTGTGCATCGGCCTGCACTGTCGGCGCGCTCCACCTGGACGAGGACGGGGTCATACTCTCCGATGAGGATCGCTGCATCGGCTGCCGGTATTGCATGTACGCGTGCCCCTTCGAGGTCCCACACTTTGAATGGAGCCAGAGATTTTCCCTGGTTACCAAGTGCGATCTCTGTTCTTCCCGTCTGGAGGAGGGACAGAAAGAAACTGCCTGTGCGGCCACCTGCCCAACCGGGGCCATTCAATTCGGGATCCGGGCGGATATGCTTGCGTCCGCCCACGAGCAGATCCGGGCCAAACCTGGAGCCTATATCGATCACGTCTTTGGCGAGACGGAAAACGGCGGCACCTCCACCTTTTATATCTCGCCGGTTCCCTTCGAGCAGCTTGGCATGCCGACAACTCAAAGAACCTCCTCCCCCGCCCGCTCCAACCGGATCGTGATGGAGGAGGGGACTCCCCTCATTGCAGGCACCGCGGCTGTGGGAATGACTGCTGCATATTTGGTGTTTGAGCACATGGCCCGGAAGAAGCGTCCGGCTGAAACAGAAAACGCTGCAGTCGAAGAAAATAAAGAGGAGTAGGCGGTAGTGAACATCAACATATCCATTCCTGGAATAAAACGCCTG
>CAZSPX010000322.1:0-3615 GCA_964608885.1 uncultured Anaerolineaceae bacterium
AGAGGACTTGCAGGGTTTCGTATGACATGAGGCATCTCCCGGGTTAGTCTTGTGCGCCGACAGGGGTGGCGGCGGCGTCGTGCCCGCCGGAGTCAACATCCACCGATTCGTGCATGGCGGCATCCGGTCCGGCCTTGGCGAACTTGCGCATCAGGTAGAACATGGCAACGCCCAGCGATCCATACACGGCGGTGTAGCCGATCAGCGAGATCAGCAGGTCGAGGGTGGTGAGGTTGGGGGAAACCGCCTGGTCCACCCGCAGGAGGCCCTGGACGATCCAGGGCTGGCGGCCCATCTCGGTCAGGACCCAGCCGCTGGAGTTGGCAATGTATGGAAGGACAAGGACCCACGGCGCCCACTTCATCCAGCGGGCGTTCTCGACCGGCTTGCGCGTGGCCCACAGGAAGAAGGCCGAGAGGGCGATCATCAGGAAGCCGATCGTCATCATGAAACGGAAGGTCCAATAGGTGACCACCATGAGCGGGATGTAGTCGCCGGGACCGTAGCGGGCGACGTACTCGGCCTGGATGTCATCGACGCCGCGCACCTCGCAGGAGAAATTGTTGCAGGCCATGAAGCTGAGGATATAGGGCACGCGCCAGGACCAAACCTCGCGCTTGCCGCTCAGGTCGCCGATGGTGATGACCGAGATGGAAGCGGGCTGGGTCGTTTCCCAGTGGGCTTCGATGGCGGCGAACTTCATGGGCTGGGTCTCGTACATGTACTGGCCGTTGGTATGCCCGCCGAGGAAGACCAGCGAGCTGGAAATGACCCCCACGATGGCGGCCATCTGGAAGGAGCGCTTGAACACATCCAGGTACTGTTTGCGGGCCAGGTGCCAGGCGCTCACGCCCAGGATCAGGAAGCTGGCCGTGGCGAACCCGGAGGCGATGGTATGCCAGAAGAAGAGCCAGCCCTTGGGGTTGAAGGCCAATGCGAAGAAATCCACCAGCTCCGCGCGGCCGGTGACCTCGTTGACCACAAAACCGACCGGGTGCTGCATCCAGCCATTGGCCAGGAGGATCCACAGCGCCGAGAGGTTGGAGCCGATGGCCACCAGCCAGATGGCGGCCAGGTGTACCTTCTCGGGCACCCTGCCCTCGCCGAAGATCCAGATGCCCAGGAAGGTGGACTCGAGGAAGAAGGCCATCAGGGCCTCGATGGCCAGCGGCGCACCGAAGATATCGCCCACGAAGCGCGAGTACTCGGACCAGTTCATTCCGAACTGGAACTCCTGGACGATGCCGGTCACGACGCCGATGGCAAAGTTGATGAGGAAGAGCTTGCCCCAGAACTTCGCCATCTTGCGAAAGGTCTCATCCCGAGTCTGGTAATAACGGGTCTGCATGAAGGCCACGAACCAGCCCATCCCCAGGGTGAGGGGGACGAAGAGAAAATGATAGACGGTGGTCAGGCCGAACTGCCATCTGGACAAAAGAGTGGGATCCATGGTGCTCCTTTTTCAAAAATTCCGCAAAGAGATCAATTCCCGCCCGGCGGCGGGGGATGAACAGGGAAAGGGCAATCAGGTTTGCAGGAGGCCTGCGGCCTTGAGTTCCTCCACACCCAGCGCCTCCTCCGCCAGCCCGGCAAAGGTGATCTTCTCCAGCTCGTCCATGAGCACTGCCTGCAGGCGCGACCAGTGGCAGCGGACGGGGCATTTCCTGTCGAAGGGGCAGGCGAAATCCCCGGTGAGGCAGTCGGAGAGAACGAGCGGGCCTTCAAAATGCTCCACCACCATGCGCAGGTTGATGGCCTCGGGCGGGCGGGAGAGAAGCAGGCCGCCTTCCCGGCCGGGGAAGGCAAGGATGAAGCCGGCGCGCGCCAGCTTCGCGATGATGCGCCGGGCGAGGGCAGGGGGGATGAGCATCTCGCGCTGGATGCTGGCGGAGGGGAGACGCTTTTCCGTCCCATGCTTTGCGAGGGCGAGCAGAACGCGAACTGCATAATCGGTCTGGCGGTTGATACGTATCATGGCGGCCTAAACCTTGACCAAATGAGTAAACGATTGGCGATATTGTATGGGTTTTAGCTGCAAGGGCAATGTGCAGAATGTCACAATTGTAATATGACAGGCTTATTTTTGCATTAGTTTGGTCGGAGAAGAGCTAAGGCCCCGGGCCACAAGCCAAATGACAACGACCCCGTTCCCGGGGTCGTTTTTCGTCCAAGTGCGGTTGTACGATGTTCTTTTAAAGACGTTATGCCTCTGCCCGGGCGCGCTCGGCGCCGCGGCGGGTCAGGCGGGCTAGCTCCTCGAAGAGGGCTGGCTCCGAACGCTTGAAGTTGAAGCAGGATTTCCCCTGCATGCGCTTTCTTAGTTCGGGAGTGATGCCCTGAAGCAGGTCGGGGAACATGTAGACGGGCATCAGGTAAAAAGAAACGTAGTTCTTCTTGATCTCGACCGAGGCGAAGAACAACTTCTTCTTCCACTTCTCACTATAGGGGCCATCCAGGTGGTACCCCTTTTCCGAATCATGGACCAGCTCCATGCGCGGGGCATACGGCTCCAGGATGGCCCTCAACTCTCTGAACACCTGTGCGAAGCCGGTACCTGCGGGCATGGCATTTCCCTTTCAACGGTTGAATCAATAAAGAGAATCAAAAGCCTACATTGATGGTCATATAGACCGTGTCGCCAAAGGCGGTGCCGTCCGGGGCGAAGGCCTGCCAGGCGGATTGATAGGGGCCGGATTCAAGGGGAGCGATGAAGGTGATCCGCAGGGTCGCCTGTGTCCCGGCGCGAGCGGGATAGAGGGCCTGCTCGGCATTGGCGCCCAACAGCACGCCGCTCACGAACTTGAAGCGGTAGTTGGCATCCCAGTTGCAGGTTCCGCTGTTGGTCACCAGCCATTCCTTCTCGATGGTGGCGCCGGGCTGGATGATGGAACCGTCCGGCACCGTCAGGTCCTGGAGGAAGCTGAGCCCATTGGTGCAGGGACCTTCCAGGGTGGGCTCGAGGGTCGCCTCCGAGGCGGTTGCGGGGATGGGAGTGACCGGGGGAGGCGTGGGGGTATCGTCCACGCGGATGGTCACAGGAGTGGAGGTGGGGCTGGACTGGTTGGGAGGGGCCGGAGGGATAAAGGGGGTGGTGGTTGCAGCAGGCGCACAGGCGCCTGCAAGCAGCAGAGCGCTGACGAGGACCGGTTGAAGAAAAAACAGGCGGCGCATGGGTGAAAAAACAAGAGGGGCGAAGACCGGCTTCGCCCCTCAGGCTGACTACTCTTCGCCGGCGTCCTCGCCGCCGCCATCCGGGACGCCCATATCGAGCGGCAGGGCGATTTCGCCGCTGAGGGCTTTCTGACGGATGACCGCTTCGATCTCGGTGGCCAGGTCGGGATTGGTGCGCAGGTAATCCTTGGCGTTCTCGCGTCCCTGGCCGATGCGGATATCGCCGTAGGAGAAGAAGGCGCCGCGCTTTTGGACGATCTCGAACTTGGTGGCCAGGTCGAGGATATCGCCGGCCTTGGAGATGCCTTCATTGAACATGATGTCGAACTCTGCCGTGCGGAAGGGCGGGGCCACCTTGTTCTTGACCACCTTGACGCGCGTGCGGTTGCCAATGACCTCCTCGCCCAGCTTGATGGCCTGGATGCGGCGGACGTCCAGGCGGAC
>CAZSPX010000323.1:0-3598 GCA_964608885.1 uncultured Anaerolineaceae bacterium
CACCTGCGCGAGTACAAGGGCACCGTGATCGCCGTCACGCACGACCGCTACTTCCTCGACAACGTGGCGGGCTGGATCCTGGAGCTGGACCGCGGCTACGGCATCCCGTGGAAGGGCAATTACTCCTCCTGGCTGGCGCAGAAGAAGGAGCGCATCGAGCAGGAGGAGAAAAGCGAGAGCAAGCGGCAGAAGACCCTGGAGCGCGAGCTGGAATGGATCCAGATGTCGCCCAAAGCCCGCCAGGCAAAGGGACAGGCGCGCGTTACGGCGTACGAACGGCTGCTGAGCCAGGAATCGGAGCAGCGCCGCGAAGACCTGGAGATCTACATCCCGCCGGGGCCGCGCCTGGGGGAGGTGGTCTTCGAGTTCAAGAATATCAGCAAGTCCTTCGATGACCGGCTGATCCTGGAGGATTTTTCCGCCCTGATCCCGCCCGGTTCCATTGTAGGGGTCATCGGGCCGAACGGGGCCGGGAAGACCACACTGCTCAATATGATCACGGGCAAGGAAAAGCCCGACAACGGGAACATCAAGACCGGCGAGACCGTGAAGCTGGCCTACGCCGACCAGGCCCGCACTCTGGATCCCGAGAAGACCGTCTACGAGGAGATCTCGGGCGGGGCGGATTTCCTGGAGCTGGGCAAGCGCAGGGTGAACGCGCGCGGTTACTGCAGCTCCTTCAATTTCGCGGGCAGCGACCAGCAAAAGAAGGTGGGGGTACTCTCGGGCGGCGAGCGCAACCGCGTGCACCTCGCTAAAACGCTCACCGAGGGCGCCAACGTCCTGCTGCTGGACGAGCCCACCAACGACCTGGATGTGAACACGCTGCGGGCGCTGGAGGAGGCGCTGGAGGAGTTCGCGGGCACGGCCATCGTGGTCAGCCACGACCGCTGGTTCCTCGACCGCATCTGCACCCACATCATCGCCTTCGAGGGCGACAGCCAGGCGAAGATGTACCTGGGCAACTGGTCGGACTATGAAGCAATGATGCGCGAGAAGTTCGGCAAGGACCTGACGCCTCACCGCGTGAAGTACAGGACCTTGAAAAGATGATAAAGGACCGCCCCGCTCAATGAGCGGGGCGGCTTTTTCTCAGTCACTGAGGACGGCGGCCTCCACCGATTGGATCGGCGGGAGGTAATCGGCCATCAGCTCCCAACTGTCACCGGAGTCGCGGCTGTAGAACAACTGGCCTGTGTTGGTCCCGACGTAGATACCGGCCTCGCCGAAGGTATCCGTGGCCATGGCATCCCGCAGCACCACCAGGTGGGCTTTCTCGGGAAGGCCCTTCGTCAGCCGTTCCCAACTCGCGCCCGCGTCCGGGCTGCGCCAGACGGAAAACCTCCCATCCACGCTCATGCGGTATTCGTCGCTCTCCTCCAGCGCCACATAGATGAGGCGCGGGTCAATGGGATGGACCGCGATGGGGAAGCCGAAGCGGGAGGGCAGTCGGCCTTCGCCGATGTCCACCCAGTCCTCGGCCATGTTGTCACTGCGGTACACGCCGCAGTGATTCTGCTGGTACAGCACCTGCGGGTTGGAAGGGTGCATGACCATCTTGTGGACACACTGTCCGAACTCGGGGAACTTCTCGGGGCTGAAATCGGCGCGCACGTTGCGATTATAGGGAGCCCAGGTCCGGCCGCCGTCATCGCTGCGGTAACAGCCGCCCGCGGAGACGGCCACATACATGCGGTCAGGATCGTCCGGATCCAGCAGGATGGTGTGCAGGGCCAGACCGCCCGCGCCGGGGAACCACTTGCCGCGGTGAGGGTGGTCATACAGGTGCTCGTTCAGTGTCCAGGTCTCGCCGCGGTCGGTGGAGATGAACAGCGAAGCAGGCTGCGCCCCGGCATACAGCACGCCCGGCTCGGAGAGGCGCCCCGGCTTGATATGCCAGACCTTGATCATCTTCTCGGGGTTGGCCTCCAGGCTTTTGCCCTCCATCACCAGCCCGGCCTCGTCCGGGCTGCCCGGCGGGCGGCCGGAGGCGGAGGCACGCGTGAGGACCGGCACCTGCCTGGCCTGGGTCCAGGTGCCGCCCAGATCGTCCGAGTAGTGCGTGGTGGGGCCGTAGACAAAATGGTTCACGGCGGCATGCATGCGGCCGTCACGCGGGTCAAGCTGCATGTGCATCACGTTCCAGCTCTTGAAGAGCATGTCGCTGGTCTGCCAGCTGCGCCGGGTTTCGTCGCTGGTGAAGATAAAGCCGCCCTTGTCGGTGCCCACCATGACGATCACTCTGGTTCCCATAGGGTGCTCCTTTCTCAGGTACCTCTAATAGAATAAATGTTCTGTAATTATACCATGCACCACCCCGGGCAGGTCAAGGGCGGGGACGGCTTGAAGTGACACAGACGGGTGGATTAGAATGGAGGAGCAGTCAAGAAAGGAGCAGAACATGAGGAAGATCTTTCTTCTGGTGATGGTGGCCGTGCTGCTGGGGGCCTGCTCACGGGCGACCCAACCCAGCGACCCGGCCGTGGTCATAGAGACGAGCCCCGGCAAGGAGTTCAAGGTGGTGCTGAATTCCAATCCCACCACAGGCTATCACTGGGAGCTGGTTGGCGAGCTGGACAAGAAGGTCGTGGAGTTCGTAAGCCAGGATTACCGCGCTGACACCCCCCAGACAATCGGCTCGGGAGGCATGGACATCTGGGTCTTCAAGGCGGTCGCCGCGGGAGAGACGCAGATCACCCTGGGCTACTTCCCACCCTCCAACACCGCCACCGACCCTGAGCAGACCGAGACCTTCAAGGTCATCGTGAAGTAGAGAAAAAGAGACCGCCAGGAGGCGGTCTCTTCGATGCCAGGGTCTCTTACTTGGTGAGTGCTCAGGAAGCCGGGGGAATCTCATCTGCAGGCGGCTCGGGAGCCGGAGCAGCCGCGGCCGCGGGAGCGGGCGTGCGGGGATCAACCACCACGCGCGCATTGCGGCGCCCCAGCCAGTAAGCTCCGTAGAGCAGCAGTCCGAAGAAGCCCAGGCGCAGCAGCCAGCCGATCCCGCCGAGGAGGAAGAATCCGCCAAAGCCGCGCCCGCCCCGCATCATCGGGCCGGATTGCCAGCCGAAATCATCGCCGCGCATCATCGGGCCGCCATTCCAGCCCTGGTGGAAGGGCATGCCGCCCACAGCCGCGAGCGTCCGGTGGCCGCTCCAGAAGAAGCCGGCAACCGCGAAGGCACCCACCAGCAGCAGCACAATAAGAATACCCAGGATCCATTTCCAGACCGTTTTCATTTTCTACTCCTTGTAATCAGGAGCATGATAGCACGCGAATGTAAAGCTTTGGTAAAAAATCTGTGTGAAAATCATGAGCCCGGGATGGGTACATTCGCGCCGCTCCAGGGGCCGGGAGTGTTATACAATAGGAGGAAGAACACAAGGTCACCCGATCAAGCATCCCGTTTTTTAGCGTCAGGCCGGGAAGAGGAGAGAAATGTGAGACCGCGTGTCTGGATGGCCAGCCTGATGTTCGCCGGCATCATGGCTGGATGCGAGGCCGCTGCGACGGGGACGCCGCTGCCGGGGTCAATGATTCCCACTGCCAGCCCCGCGGCGGTTGTGACGGTCACGCCCACCGAACCGGTCCCCACCCT
>CAZSPX010000324.1:0-3592 GCA_964608885.1 uncultured Anaerolineaceae bacterium
CGCATCGCAGCGGACGCCAGCGAGGAGCTGAACGTCGAAGACCTGGTGCATGATGAGGCTGTGCTCATCAGCCTGACGGAACGCGGCTACATCAAGCGCGTCCCGGCGGCGGCCTTCCGCTCTCAGAGCCGGGGCGGGCGCGGCGTGACGGGCCACTCCATGAAGGAGGAGGACGAGGTCGTCATGCTGATCCCGGCGCGCAGCCTGGATTCGATGCTGTTCTTCTCGGACCGCGGCAAGGTGTATTCGGAGAAGGTGTACCAGATCCCGGACGCTGACCGGGCTGCCAAGGGCATCCCGTTGATCAACGTGCTCGCGCTGGGCGCCAATGAGCGCATCACCGCGGCCATCGCGGTCTCGGACTTCGCGGCGCACGGGTTCTGCATCATGGCCACGGGACGCGGGCGCATCAAGCGGGTGGACCTGAGCGAGTTCGCGGCGGTACGGCCTTCCGGGCTGATCGCACTCAACCTGGACGAGGGGGATACGCTCGGCTGGGCGCGGCTGACCTCCGGGCAGGACGAGGTCATCCTGGTCACAGAGATGGGGCGGGCGGTGCGCTACTCCGAGAAGGCGGTGCGCGCCATGGGCCGCCAGGCCGGGGGCGTGACCGGCATCCGGCTTGCGCCGGGCGACGCGGTGACCAGCATGGACGTGGTGGAGAAGGACGGGGCGCTCCTGGTGGTGACCACGGGCGGCTTCGGCAAGCAGACGCCGCTCAAGGAATATGCGCCGAAGGGTCGAGGGACCCAGGGCATGTCCACCATCGATCAGAAGGCCCTCGGGACGATCGGTAAGATCGCTGCGGCGCGCGTGGTGCAGAAAGATGACGACCTGACCATCATCACCGCCAACGGCGTGGCCCTGCGCCTGAAGGTCAAGGAAGTGAGGCAGGCCGGGCGCGCCACAAAGGGCGTGCATCTGATCAAGCCGCAGGAGGGGGACAGCGTGGCCTCGGTGGCGCGCATCGCGGCCGAGGACCTGAAGAAGGCGGGCGCCGCCGACAATGCCGATGGCAAGGAACCCGCCGAAGGGGACGGGCAGCAAAAGCTGATATAACAATACGCCCCGCAGGATCTGCGAGGCGGGGAAAAATGAAGGGCCGGGAATCATTCCCGGCCTTTTGATTTTAGAAGTAGATGCCCATCTTGCCGAAGACCAGTGAGAACATCGCGCCCAGCAGGCAGACCAGGATCATCAGCATGATCGAGATCAGGAAGCGCTGGGCGCCCGTCATGCCCAGAAAGCGGCCGCGCGGGCGCGGAGGCTCCGGGATGGCGCTCACGTCCGCGGGCTGGAACTGGGCCTCGTCCTCGAAGAAGGGCCGGGAAGAATCGTCGCGCAGGTTATCGAGCATGGTTACCTCAAGATGCGGGTGTCCTCGGTCGGTCGTTCCGGTTCCTGCCCCTATTATGCCCCGGCAGGGCGCAGGCGTACATCCCCTGAGAGGATTGTAATGCGATTGCCATGCCCGTCCTCAAGCAGCAGGCTGCCGTCCGGGCCCAGGCCGGCGAGAACGCCGCGCGTGGTGGAGGGGCCCTCGGTGATCTCGACCGCCTCGCCCCGGAAGGCGAGGGCCGCGTCCCAGCGGGCCACCAGCTCGTCCTTGGTGAGCAGCGGGCGGAGGTCGAGGAGGCTGCGAAGAATGTCGCGCAGGACCAGCTCACGCGGCGGGAGGGAATCGGCCCCAAGGATATCCTCCAGGCTGGCGGCGGGGAAATGCAGCATCTCGGCGGGAGGCACCGAGGCTGCGCCCACGTTCAGCCCCACGCCGGTGACGGCGCAGTCCACGGCCTCGCCGTTCCAGACCGTCTCGACCAGGATGCCCGCAACCTTGCGCCCATTGACCAGGATGTCGTTGGGCCACTTGATCTGCGCGGCGACCGAATGGCTTTGCAGCGCTTCAACCACTGCCAGGGCGGCCAGGCCCACCACGCGGGAGAGGAAAGGCTGTTCCTCCGGCGTGGGGCGCAGGAGCAGGCTGAAGGCGAGGGCCTCGCCGGGCGGCGTGAACCACTTCCGGCCCTGGCGGCCGCGGCCGGAGGTCTGCTCATCGGCCACTACGAGCGACATGTCCTCGGCTCCCTGCGCGGCCCAGGCCAGCGCCTCATCGTTGGTGGAGCTTACGCTGGGGAAATAGCGCAGCTCCCCGAGGGGCAGGTCGCGCAGGCTGAGACGCAGGGTCTTCTCATCCATTACTGGACTATTTCAAGGGGGTTGATATTGCTGCCGCCCAGGCGGATCTCGAAGTGCAGGTGGGAGCCGAAGGAGTTGCCGGTGTTCCCGGCCAGGCCGATCAGGGAACCCTGGCCCACACCCTGGCACTGGCTGACGTTGATCTGGCTGAGGTGGGCATAGACGGTGACATAGCCATTGCCGTGGTCGATCTGCACGACGTTGCCGTAGCCGTAGTTCCAGCCGCCCTGGGCCATGGTGACCACGCCCGAGGAGGCCGCGTACACGGGGTCGCCCACGTTGGCCTGGATGTCGATGCCCAGGTGGCCGGGGCCGTAGCCATTTCCCGAGATCACGTGCGAGCTGGCGGGCCAGCCGAAGCCGCTGCCCACCGGGCCGCCTCCGCAGGCGTTGGCCCCAAAGTCGGAGGTGCCGGTGCTGCCGTTGTTGCTGCGCGAGGCCGTGACCAGGTCGGCTTCCCAGTTGCGCAGCTCACGCGAGCCGCCGGGGATCATAACGCGGGTGCCGGGCTTGATGACCGGGTTGGTGAGGTCCAGGTCATTGCCCGGGAAGTTGATGATGTCCTCGGGGTTGGCGTCGAACTTGGCGGCCACCTCTTCGACCGTATCCCCGGCCTTCCAGTCATAATACAGCCCGTCCACCGGCGGGATGGTCAGCTCCATGCCGGGGCGCAGGTTGTGAGGGTTGTCCTCGAGCTGGGTGTTCACGTACAGGATCGACTCGGACTTGAGGTGATATTCATCGGCGATGGCGAGCATGGCGTCGCCGCGCATGACCCGGTAGGTGACGGCCTCGTAGCGCGGCCGCTCGCCGGTGATGACGGTCTTGAGCTGGAGGCCGCGGTCAATGGCGTTGGAGGCGCTGCTCTGCACGGCCGCGGGCGGAAGCTCGACCTTGGGCCCGGCGGCCTGCGGACCGGCCGTGGGGACCGGCACGAGGGCAGAAGAGGAGCCCTGGGTCTTCCAGAAGGCGAAGCCCGAGGCGGCCAGGACGATCAGGCCGGTCACCCCCCAGCTGACCAGGGTGAACCGGTCCGGGCGCGGGCGGGGTGTCTGGGCTGCCCCGGCCTCCCTGGCCTGGCGCGAGAACAGCTTTTTGAGCGGGTCCAGTATCTTGTTCATTCGAGCGGATTATAACGCGCTAGCGGTCCAGGTTCTCCAGGAACTCCTGGTTGTTGCGGGCGCGGTCCAGCCGCTGGACAATGGCTTCCATGGCCACAGAGTTGTCCATGCCGGCGCCGGCGGGCGGCGGGGAGATCATCTGGATGTACATGCGGCGCATCAACCAGACGCGCTGCATCAGGTCGGGGCCGAGCAGCAGATCTTCGCGGCGGGTGGACGAACGCTCGATATCGACAGCGGGGAAGATGCGGCGCTCCTGCAGCTTGCGGGAGAGG
>CAZSPX010000325.1:0-3579 GCA_964608885.1 uncultured Anaerolineaceae bacterium
GTCCCCGCGGATGTAAAGCTCCCTGCTCTCGTTCTGGACCGCCCGATGCTGGTCGGAATCTATAATGGGACCCTTGCGAAGTGGAACGATCCCGCCATCCTAGCGCTCAATCCAGATCTGAAAGATTACCTGCCAGATGCGGCCATTACCGCGGTACACCGCTCGGATGGATCCGGGACAACCGAGATTTTCACCAAGGCTCTGACCTCGTTTAGCACGGATTGGACCGCCGGGGGGGCCTCGTCGGTTGAGTGGCCTGTGGACAAGGCCGGTAACGGCGTGGGTGGCAAGGGCAACCAGGGCGTGGCCGCAGCCGTCATCAACACCCCCAATTCTATTGGCTATGTGGAGATCTCCTTTGCCAAGTCGAACAACCTGTTCATGGCTGACCTGATCAACAAGGCCGGTAACAAGGTGACCGCCAACGCAGACAGCATCGCCTCGGATATGGCCGACTTTTCCAATGCTTTCGATGACAAACTGACCGCCACCATTGTGGATGGCGAAGGTGCAGGCTCCTGGCCGATCACAGGCTACACCTACATCATCCTGCACACCACCAGCATGACTGACTGCACGAAAGCCTCAAAGCTGCTCGACTATATCCGCTGGACGCTTACCGATGAGAGCGCCGGCAAACGCGCCGCAGACCTGGGCTACGCGGTCCTGCCGGAAGCCGTCCGGGAACAGGTGCTCACCAAATTGGGAGAAGTTACCTGCAACGGCCTGCCGGTGATGGCGCAGTAATATTTACTGCCTTCCTCTCTGAATATCACAATGCCTCTCCCGTCGCGGGAGAGGCTGTTGTGCCGAATGGAAGAAAATGACCAAACACATCCTGGCCCTCCCTGAGGACAACTGGCTGAGGCGCCTCCAGCGAGGCACCCATCACGGGGACGCGCCTTGGCAAGGGCTTATCATCTTTGCTTCCATCCTGGTCATGGCGCTGGTGATGGCCATCGGCTGGATGCTGTGGAGGGAATCCTCAGCAGCGCGAGCCTCCTTTGGATGGGGCTTCCTGACCCCCACGCTGGACGCCAACTGGGACCCGGTCAATGACCAGTTCCAGGCCTGGCCGTTCATCTATGGCACACTGATCACCTCGCTGGGGGCCATCGTGCTGGCCGTTCCGATCAGCATCGGGATCGCCATCTTCCTCGCTGAGCTTTGCCCTGCCTGGCTGCGGCAGCCGCTCAACTGGATGGTGGAGCTGCTGGCAGCCATCCCGAGCGTCGTCTACGGCCTATGGGGGATCTTTGTCTTTTTGCCGGTGGTCGTCACGCCAGTGGGCAATGCCCTGTTCGATACGATCGGCCACGTCCCGGTACTCGGAACCCTTTTCCAGGGGCCGGTCCCGGCCAGCGGAGTCTCGCGGCTGGGAGCTTCGATGATCCTGACCATCATGATTATCCCAACAATCACGGCGGTAACGCGCGATGTGTTGCAGTCGATCCCCAACCACCAACGGGAGGCTGCGCAAGCGCTGGGCGCAACGCAGTGGGAGGCCATCTGGCAGGTACTGCTGCCTTACGGGCTCTCTGGCATCCTGGGGGCGGTCATCCTGGGCCTCGGCCGCGCGTTGGGCGAGACGATGGCGGTGACGATGGTAATCGGCAACAGCCTGGAGGGCACGCCTTCCCTGCTGCGGCCGGGATATACGATGGCGAGCGTGATCGCCAACGAGTTCGCTGAGGCGGTCACGAAGCTCCACACGCAGGCGCTGGTCGAAGTGGGGCTGGTGCTATTCTTCTTTACGCTGCTGTTGAACATCATCGCCCGCCTGATGGTGTGGCGTGTGGCGCAGCGGACCCCCACGGAGGTACGCGCATGAGCACAACAGCTCAGGGGATACGCGAGTTGATCACCCGGCAGCAGGCCGCCCTGGCCTCGCGGCGCCATGCAACGAACGCGATCATGCTTACACTGACCGGCCTGCTGACACTGCTGGCGCTGGTACCCCTGTTCTGGATCATCGGCTATGTGATCTACAAGGGTGGGCAGTCCATAAACCTTGCCTTCTTCACGCAGTTGCCGCGTCCGCTGGGGATGGAGGGAGGCGGGGTGCTGCACGCCATCGAAGGAACACTGGTTGTCACGCTGCTGGCAGCGGTCTTTGCCGTCCCCCCCGGAGTGCTGGCAGCTTTCTATGCGGCGCGTTTTCCGAACACGCCGCTGGGGGTAGCCCTGCGCTTTAGCACGGATGTGCTTTCGGGAGTGCCCTCCATTGTCATCGGGCTGTTCGCGTATGCGACCATCGTCAAGCCGATGGGACACTACTCCGGACTTGCCGGCGGCATCGCGCTGGCGGTCCTGATGCTTCCCACGATCATCCGCACCACCGAGGAAATGCTCAAGCTGGTGCCCTCGAACTTACGGGAAGGCTCGCTGGCGTTAGGAGCTCCAGAATGGCGCACCTCGCTCAGCGTGCTGTTCCCTGCCGCGCTGAATGGGATCGTGACCGGCTTCCTGCTGGCTATTGCCCGGGCCGCGGGCGAGACTGCGCCGCTGCTGTTCACCACCCTGGGCAATGAGCGTTACGACATTGTTACCATCGTGCGTAACGGTATGGCTCAGAACCAGGGTATCCTCCAGATCCTTGAGCGGATCGTAGACCAGCCGGCTGACTCTCTCCCGCTGACACTGTGGAAATATGCCCAGCAGCCCTACCCGGAACGCATCCAGCAATCATGGGCGGTGGCGCTGGTCCTGATGATCTTTGTGCTATTAACCAACATCCTGACTCGCGTCTGGATCGCATCGCGCAGACGCCGCCTGGAGGGATAACTTCATGGAAACGAAAATGATCGAAATCAACCCTGACGTGAGGCAGATTAAAAAGCCCGCTGACCTTGTAGAGAAAATGGATGTGCGAGACCTCTCGGTCTATTACGGAAAATTCCGCGCCCTGGATGCCATCAATATGAAAATCCAGGCAAACCAGATCACGGCCATCATCGGACCCTCTGGCTGCGGCAAGTCCACACTTCTGCGTTCGCTGAACCGGATGAACGACCTGACGCCCAATGCCCGCGTGGAGGGGGAGATCATGATGGACGGGCGCAATATCAATGCCCGGGATGTAGACGTAGTCTCCATCCGCCGGCAAATCGGGATGGTTTTCCAGCGGCCCAACCCGTTCCCCAAGTCCATCTATGATAACGTGGCCTACGGGCCGCGCCTGTACGGCATCCGCCGCAAAAGCGAGCTGGACGGATTCGTGGAACGCTCGCTCAAGCTGGCCGCCCTGTGGGACGAAGTCAAGGACAAGCTTAACCAGAGCGGGCTTTCTCTTTCAGGTGGCCAGCAGCAGCGTATGTGTATCGCCCGCGCGCTGGCGGTGGAACCTGAAGTGATCCTGATGGACGAGCCGGCCTCGGCGCTTGACCCCATCTCTACTCTGCGCATCGAGGAACTGATGCGCGACATTTCACAAGAATTTACCATTGTGATCGTCACCCACAACATGCAGCAGGCCGCGCGCGTCTCCGACCGCACTGCCATGATGATGCTCAAAGATGATGGTAGCCGCTCGGGCACCGTCATCGAGTATGACAACACCCAGACTATTTTCACCAACCC
>CAZSPX010000326.1:0-3578 GCA_964608885.1 uncultured Anaerolineaceae bacterium
GGCTCCGCCGCGATGCTGACCACGCATCCGTTGGCAAGCGTCACCGTCAGGGAAAAAGATTCGGTGGGGACGATGCCGGGCCAGTTGGCATCAAAATATTTGAAATCGAAATTGAACTGCCGGGTGGCATTCCTGGGAAGAAGAGTACTGGAGGACGTGCCGCTCAGGGTCAGGCTGGTTGGCGAGTTGGAATCATCCGTTGTGGTGAGGTTGCTGCCGTTATAGCGGATGCGGTCCAGGGTCTGGCCGGGGAAGTTGACATCATAGGCCTGCCAGGTGAATACCAGGCTCTGAATATAGGTCTGTGTGGAGGTGGTGGTGCCCGCATTGCGGATCGAGATGTTCACGCGAGGCAGCGTCGTCGAGCCGCTGGTCCAGGTCGTCTGCGACCAGCCGCCCGTGAAGGAGTACAGGGCGCAGTTGGGGGTCGCGGTGACCGTGGGCGAGTTGGTCGGCGTGGGTGTATTGCTGGGTGTGGGCGTGGAGGTATTGGTCGATGTCGGCAGAGGCGAGGGCGTGCCGGTATTGGTAGCCGTCGGGGTTTCTGTGGGCGGTATGCTGGTGGGAACGTTCAGTTGCGGCTGCACCGCGATCACGCGCGCCACGCGGAAATCCTCCACGATGCCGTCACGATAGGAAGCCAGGTGGATCCAGGGCGGCAGGTTCTGGGCCAGCGTCAGAGCGAAACGCGCCAGCGGGGTGATGAAGGGATGGTTGAAGTCCACCATCACATAAACGTGGTCGCCCGGCCCCCCGGCATCGTTCGTATCGGTTCCGGCGCTATTCAGGCAGGCCGCGTAGTTCGAGCCCATGTGCGGGATCACCGTATCATAATCCGGCACGAGGTCCCCATTGCGGTCGCGCGTGGAGCAGATGGTGAGCTTGTAAAAGCTTGCCTCGGTGTAGGCCGGGTTCGGATCCCTGCGGAAGAGACCCACCGTCCAACGCAGGGAAGCGTTCTGGATGGTCCCAAGGCGCGCCGCGTCCACCTCATCATCCTTGCCGTCCCCCCCGCAGGCCTCCACGCCGTCATCCGGACCGTCCACGCACAGAGCAGGATCGTATTGCCCGGTGACCGCAAAGCGCACCGTCTGGCGGGCGATATTCTCCACCGTGAGCCAGGCCTGGAAAAGCAGGGCGAAGTCAATAATGGCGAAGAGCATGATCAGGAGGATGGGCAGCGCCAGGGCGAACTCCAGCAGGGCTTGCGCCGGAGACCGGCCCCTTCTGAACCATCCCCCTCTGGAAGCGTTGTGATTCTTTGACATATGACCCTCTACCTTGTCAGTCGGACCGCGATATTATCGGCGATCTGCTTGAAAATATCGCGCAGCTCGTTACCGGAAGGCGCGAAGTAATAGAGTCCGCCCCCGGCATCGGCAGCGTATTGCATAAGCTTCTCGCCGGCGTCCGGGTCTCCTGCGGGGGCGTTCACAACCAGGTTTCCAAGGCCGATCGTGAAGATCAGCGCCTGCTGGTCTTTTCCGGCAAAGTCAGCCATATCGCGGGCGAAATCGTCCGCGTCATAATTTTCCGGGTCCCATACACCGCCTTCCGCAAGGCAGCGATCCCGGGTATCGGCGTCCGCGCAGTGCCTTGTCGTGACCAGTGCATCCCGGCAGAAAGGCTGGGTGTGGGTTGAGGCAGGGCAGAATCCGTGCGGGTTGGTCATGGTCACGTCGGTGGAGGAATTGGCCGCGCCGTCGGTGAGCAGGATGACCACCCAAAGCGCCTCCTCCCTTCCATTGAAACCAAATTCATTGCCAGCCTCCAGCAGCCCGCCGCCGATATTGGTTGTGCCGCAGGAAGCTGGATCGCCGGTATCGTGGTAGATCGGGCAGTCGAATCCGACATAGTGGCTGTCGCCTGGCGGAGCGGGGACATCGTATTTCCGGCAGGGTCCGGAGGCGGGAATGCTGAAATCACAGGCCCCATCGGTGCCGGGACCTGTCCCGCCGCCCACCTGGGTGACCTCCAGGTTTCGGATGGTGTTCTGTACCTGGTTGTAACAGGTCGCCTGGTCGAGGCCAAGGACCTCGCAATGGTCCAGCGATAGCTCCAGATGAGAATGGTTGTCGAACGTGACCACCGACACCCGGTCATAAGGCAGGAAAAGGTAGTCCACAAAGCTGGAAGCCGCGATCT
Organism: uncultured Anaerolineaceae bacterium; assembly: GCA_964608885.1. GTDB lineage: Bacteria > Chloroflexota > Anaerolineae > Anaerolineales > Villigracilaceae > JACPVF01. The sequence continues at coordinate 2,146 of CAZSPX010000326.1, forward strand.
TGACATCGATGAAGGGGGAGCAATCCCCGGAATAGGGGCCGCCAGAGCTCGCCGCATTGCAGACCGAGGGGTCGCGCATATCGCTACCCGGATCAGGATAGTTGGGCGCGTCGTTGGTCATGGATTCGGAGATATCGATCACGAGCACCACGTCCAGGGAGGCCGCTTCCGAGACGGCCTCGGCGGTCAGCGGAACGGTCCGTATGCCCAGGATGGGCATGAAAGCAAGCTGGGCATTGGAGTTTGCCACTACATGCACGAATTTGCGGTTCTCGCCCGGGTCCGTCACCCCGTTCCCGTTCTTGTCGCAAAGGGAAGCATCCTGCTCACAGGTGGTAACGGTTGCCGTGGGATCGTTAATGTCATTCAGGACCAGGAACTCGGTGGCTGCCATGGTTAGCTGGTCGATCGGGACGCCCTCGCGGAATTGGAGCGAAGCTGAGAGAGCGGCCGCATCCACGGCGCGCCGGAGACGCCCGTACTGGATAAATGTGATCCCCACGTCCACCACGAGGCCGATGGCGGAGATCAGGCCGATCATCGCGAACACCACGATGACCAGCACCTGGCCTCTTTGCTGCCGCCGCCCCTGCAGGCGTGAGAATGTCTTCCGGAAAATGTTTCGCATACCAGGTTCCTCTTATGGAACTTCCGTCGGTTCAGCCGCGGAAAGCGGCATGATGGCATAGGCGTACACCGGGATGGGATCGGGGATCACCTGCGTGAAGAACGGCGCCTTGATGGCCTGCGGGTAGTTGTAGTAGATCTCGATCAGCAGGACACCCGTGGGAGGCGCGCCGCCCTCCAAACGGGCCGAGATCTGGGCATTGGTGAAATTCGAGACGTGGTTCCCGTAGCGGCTCCAGCCATCGATGTCCGGAAAGCGCACCACCGAAGTTCCCGAGACGCTGAAAAAGGAGATCACGATATCATCGCCGACCGCCGGGTTCAGGACCACCGGGTTCATGAAATCCTCGGTGTAATCCGCAAGACCGGGAGGGTTATCCGGGAAGGAAGGCGGGCTGGTGGTATCCGGCCGCACGAAGAAGTTCATATCCAAAAAACCGCTGTCATCAAAGGGGTTGACATTGGCCCCGAAGCGCGCCGCCTCACGGGCGGAGTCCAGCAGGTTGAGATAGCGGTTGAGCATGAACCCGTATTCTGCGATGCCCAGCAGGATCAGGATCAGGACGGGCAGCAGCAGGGCCAGTTCCACCAGGCCCTGGGCGCGCTTGTCGCGCAGGCTGGGCTGGCGCTTGAACAACAGGGGGAGAACCTTGTGATTCTTCATTTCCCGATCTCTATGGTTTCACTTTTTATACTATATCAGGCGGCTGGTTGCAGGTCAACGGAGCTTACGGGATTGTCAGGAGAGTGCAACTGTTTTTTCACAAAATCCGGACGATTTTCACACATTCTAACGGATTCCGGGC
>CAZSPX010000327.1:0-3556 GCA_964608885.1 uncultured Anaerolineaceae bacterium
GGGCGCTGACCAGCGGGGAGATGTTCACCCTGCTGCGCACCGACCGCGGCTGGACGGAGGAGGAGTATGTGGCCTGGCTGAGCGATGCGCTGAAGAGGCTGCTGCTGGATTAACGATCCAGCGATGACCGGGGGGTCGCTGAGGGAGAAAGGTCACGAGCAATGGTTCCAGATGAGGGAGCGGAAGCAGGCGCTAAATTTCACCAGACCCGCCCCTACGGTTCGTACTGGCCGTTAAAACAACTCACGCTGCCGGCAGCAGCGTGAGTTGTTCCCATTTGTCTAACCCCACTTTTTCTGCACTTATAATAGCACCCCACCCCTTTTTTGTGTGTCGCAATGGGGTCTAAAAGGGGTCCCGGCGGGTCGCAAATTTGGCGATTCCGGTCGCAACGACATTACGGGCCGATATAGGTCTGGCGGCGGGATTCGAAGGCGTCAAAGTAATAGGTGCCGCGGGTGCCCGTGTCCACCGCGGAGACGGCGCCGAGGCGCACGCGGTCCACGCGCCAGGCGTCATTGGCCACGCCCGCCAGGCTGGCGACCTGGTTCCCGTCGATCCACATCGTCAGGGAGCCGCTGCTCGCGCCGGGGGCGGAGGCCTGCCAGTCCAGCTCCACGGAATGGGGACCGTCGCTGATGGTGAAGAAGTTGGAGTTCACCCAGGCCGAGGAATTGGTCAGCAGGGCCCCGCGCAGCTGGTAGGCCCCGTTCGAGAAGCGGAAGACGACCTTCACCACGCCGGTAAAGGAGGTCCCGCCGGAATAGCCGAGCAGGATATTGTGCACATCGCCGCTGGCCATGCTGATGGAGTTGGGGTCGAAGTAGAAACGCGCGCGGTAGCGGCTCTCGGCAGCGGGGCGGTCATCCGTCACGAAGAGGGTGTTGTTATCGTTGATGACGGCCTGCATGCCCTGGGTCCCCATGATGGTCGCGGAGGGGCTGGCGCTCAGGTCGCCAAAATCGGTGGAGCTGGAGCTCCAGGCCGACAAATTGCCGGATTCAAACCCATCCGCAAAGATCAGGTCCGGAGTGGAGGGCGTGCTGGTGGGAGTGGGCGTGTTGGTGGGCGTCGGGGAGGGACCGATGGTGGCGGTGGGCGTGGGGGTGGAGGTGGGCCCGGGAGTGCTGGTGTTCGTGGGCGTGGGGGTCGGGCCGGCGGGGCCGATATTGACCTCCCAGATCTTGCCGTCGTTCTCGAGGCGGTTGCTGTTATTGTCCACGCCGCGGCTGGCGATGTAGATGCTCTTGACGTTGGGATTGGTGCTGGAGGGCCCATAGGCCACATCCGAGCGGATATTGCCCTGGGTGCCCATGAATGAAAGGTCGTAGGCGCGCAGGAGCGTCCCGTTCAGCGTGGTCTCGCCGAGATAGTTCTCACTGCCCTGCGTGCTGACGATGAAGAGGGTCCCGGCATCGGGATTGAAGGCGATGCCCTCCAGGTCATGGAAGCCGAGCGAGGCCGTGTCCCAGTGGGTGACGGGGCCGTCATTTCCGCCGCCCAGCACGCCGTCCGGGCCGAGCGGGATGCTGTACACCTCGGCATTGGTCCCATCCGAGATGAAGAGGGTGTTATTGCCGAAGGCAACATCCTCGGAATCGCTGGTGCCCCAGGTCTGGGAAGCCAGCACGCGCGTGACGGTGTCATCGGGTGTGCAATACTTGCCATCCGGCCCGAAACCGAGGTCATAGACCTTGCTGTTGGAGCCATCGGAAGAGAAGAAGAAATGCCCGTTGGCGGTATTGATCGCGAAGCCCGCCGGCTCGCCGGTGAAATCGTTCCACACCACGCGGTTGGGGTTGCTGGTATAGGTGGTGCAGTTGCCAGTCAGGCTGCCGGTAAGGGTGGAGAAAAAGACGTTGTAGCCGTGCCAGTAGGCGGGCGGATGGCCGCCCACGGTCTCCTCCACCTCAGAGTCGCTCATGACCAGCCCGCCGATCGCAGGCCAGTAGTCCATACCGGAGGGGTCGGGGGCGGGATTGGTCCAGCTGGCGGTCAGGAAGGTGTTGACCAGCGTGGCGGGCAGGAGGGAGGTCCCGGCGGGGAGGGTGGCCGGGGCGACCAGCGTCAGCTCCACGATCTGGCCGGAGAACTGGGGGGTGGCGGCATCGGCCACGTAGAGGTTCATCTGCGAGGCGAGGTCGGTCTGGTCGCCGCTGGGGGCGAAAGTGAGGCCCTGGGGGTTGTGCAGGTCGAGGCCGGAAAGGTCGCGCACCGCCACGAGCATCCCATTCTGGTCCACCTCATACAGCTTGCGGTCGGCGGGGGTGAGGATGTGCAGGTGGCCGGTGGACGGGTCGAAGGCGAGGCCGCGCGGCGCGGTGATGCCGGTCTTGCCCAGGCCAAGGACGGTCACGCCCCCGGTATCGAGCCGGACCTTGAAGAGGCGCGGGCCGGAGGAGTCCAGGACGTAGAGAGTGCCGCCGGCCTCGTCCATGGTCATGCCCTCGGGGCTTTGCGGCGCGAGAGCCGGGAGGTTCCTGCGGACCAGCGCGGCAGGGTTCGGGCTGCCATCCGGGCCCTGGCGGACATCCACGACCTGGCCTGCCGCGCCGCCCAGCATCAGCAGGCGGCCCTGGCGGTTATCGAAGGCGAGGTTGATGGGGTCCTTGACCGCCGCGGAGATGGTCTTCGTCCCGGCAGGATCGCCCAACTGGGTCATGGCGATGACCGAGGCGGCGGCGGAGGGGCCGCCTTCCATCACCTGCAAGGTTCCGGCCTTGCTCGAATAGGCGATACCGACTGGGTTCTGGATGCCGGTCTGGTCGCTCCGGAGCACGCGCATCTGCCAGATGCCGGGCTGCGGAGCCTGGGCCGAGCCGGACGAGACCCAGGCAAAGGAAAGGCTGAGGACCAACCCCAGTATGATGATGGCAGAAATGAGGTGCTGAGCTTTTACCCGGTGCGGCCGAGGCCGCGATCCCTCCTGGATGCCGGGACGAGGGGGAAGCGAACCCATATTACCCATAAACCCTCACATCTTACTAAATTGGATAGGAATAATCCGAACTAGTATATCGCTTTGCGCACAAATCGGCGATCCGTGCACCACCCCCAGAGGTACCATGCGCGGGAAGGAGGGGCGGGAGGCCCGGGCTGATATAATCCCCCATCATGAACTTCCTGATCACCGGCGCGGCCGGGTTCCTGGGCTCCTCGCTGGCCAACCTGCTGGCGCGCGAAGGCCACCAGGTGCGGGGGTTGGATGACCTCTCCACCGGCGACCCGCGCACGCTCTCGCCGGATGTGCACTTCACGCGTGGGGATGTGAACGACCGCCCGCGCCTGTGGACGCTGCTGCAGGAAGTGGACGTGGTCTATCACCTGGCGGCGCGCGTCTCGGTCCCGGAATCGGTGCTGTACCCGCGTGACTACAATGCCGTCAACGTGGGCGGGACGGTCTCACTGATGGAGGCCATCCACGAGGTGGGCATCAAGCGGGTGGTGCTGGCGTCCTCGGGGGCGGTGTACGGAGATATCGCCGGGCAGCCCCTGCACGAGGATATGACCCCGAACCCGCGCTCGCCCTACGCGGTCTCCAAGCTGGCGGCGGAGT
>CAZSPX010000328.1:0-3544 GCA_964608885.1 uncultured Anaerolineaceae bacterium
GGGAGATCATGAACCGCCCTTTCAAAAAGGATTTCTCGCGCGAACGCGGCTCGGTGCGGCGGGGGATCTTGTTCGCCTTCACGCTGGGCATGGCGCCGTGGGAGAAGGAATCCACCCGCCTGCACTGGATCGCCTATATCCGCGGCATCCTGTTCCACGTGGGGATATTCACGGCGCTGGCGGTGCTGGCGGCCAGCCCCTGGCTGAAGCTGCTGCCCGGCTGGCTGGTATGGATCGCCATTGCCGTTACGAGCCTGGGCGCCCTCTTCGGATTTGCGGGTATCTTCATGCGGCTGGCCGGGCCCAACGAACGGCTGTTGAGCCTGCCCGATGATTATGCTTCGGTGTTCCTCACCTCACTTTTCATTGCACTGGCCGCGGCTGTGCTGGTCTGGCCCGCCGTGCTGCCGGCCTTCTATGTGGCGGCCGGGCTGCTGCTGGCCTACGTGCCGCTGAGCAAGATCCGGCACTGTGTATATTTTTTCTATTCAAAGTTCTTTTTTGGATTCAACTTTGGGCGGCGCGGCGTGATCGGCCAGCCCAAAGGCGATTACTCGGAGTAGAGGTGCGGGATGCAGGACCCAAGATTCCAGGACGAACGCTATCATTTGACCGATGAAAAGGCCGCCGCCGCGCTCGAGGTGCTGCGCCAGCGGCTGAACCGCCAGCTCGAGGCCTCGCTGGAGGTCTGCGTGCGCTGCGGGCTGTGCGCGGAATCCTGCCATTATTACATTTCGAACCCGAAGCCCGAATATGTCCCCGCCTACCGCGCCGAGCAGCTCCGCAAGGTGTACCGGCAGTTGTTCGACCCTGCCAGCAAGGTGGCACCCGGCTGGACCGGGGCTGCTCCGCTCGACGAGGGCATGGTGGAGAAGATCCTGCTGGCGGCTTTCGGCTCCTGCACCATGTGCGGGCGCTGCGTATTGAACTGCCCCATGGGAGTGGATACCCGCCAGATCATCCGGACGGCGCGCGCCATGCTCACCGCCATGGATATGACCCCGGAGGGCCTGAAGGCCACCGTCCATGTGCACCTCGAGACCGGCAACAACATGGGCGTCACCCCGGAGGATTACCTCGAGACCGTGAAATGGATGGAGGAGGAGCTTCAGAACGAGCTCCAGGACTCCAGCGTAGTCATCCCGATCGACAAAAAGAATGCCCGCTACGTCTATACCTTCAATCCCCGCGAGGTGAAATACTTCCCCTACCTGATCCAGGCTGCGGCCAAGATCTACAATGCGGCCGGGGAGGATTGGACCCTGAGCACCGAGAGCTGGGATGCCACGAATTACGGCCTGTTCTCCGGGGATGACGACGCCTCCCGCCAGATCGCCGCCAACCTGGAGGCCTCCGTCAATCACCTGGGCGCGCAGACGCTGGTCATGGCGGAGTGCGGGCACGGATACCGCTCCCAGCGCTGGGAGGCGGAGAACTGGCTGGGGCGCAGCTATCCCTTCAAGGTGATCAGCTTCACCGAGCTTCAGGCGCAGTACATACGCGAGGGCCGCATACAGCTCGACCCCACGCGCAACACCAAGCGAGTCACCTACCACGATCCCTGCAACCAGGCGCGCAGCGGCGGCATCATCGACGAGCCGCGCTACATCCTGCGCCATTCGGTGATGGATTTCGTGGACATGGAGCCGCACGGCGCCGAAAATTACTGCTGCGGCGGAGGCGGGGGCATGCTCTCGATGACGGAATTCGCCGCGGAGCGCAAGGCTGCCGGGAAGGCCAAGGCCGACCAGATCCTGGCGACCGGGGCCGAGATCGTGGCCACCTCCTGCCATAACTGCCTGGACCAGCTGGACGAGGTCAAGCGGCATTACAAGCTCAAGGTCAAGATCCAGAACCTCAGCGAGCTGGTCGCCAACGCCATCGTCTGGCCGTCCCGCAAGGCGGAAGGCGGATGAAATGCCTGTCGAGCCGAAGAAGATCCTGATGATGCTGACCTCCGGGCCGGAGACGCCGGAGCGCTGCGCCGCACCGTTCTTCTTCGCTACCGGGGCCGCCAAGATGGGCCATGAGGTCACCCTGTTCTTCACCATGCAGGCCACGCAGCTCCTCAAGCGCGGGGTGGCCGAGCAGATCTGCGCCAGGCAGGGCGGCCGGCCCATCAGCCAGTTCATCCAAAATGCCCTCGATGCCGGTGTGAAGTTCTATATCTGCTCCGCTTCCCTGGAGCTGAACGACATCTCCCAGGCCGACCTGATCGAGGAGGCCGACAACCTGGTGAGCAGCATATTCCTGACAAAGAAAGGCCTGGAGTCTGACCTGGTGTTGAGTTTCTAGCCCGGCCCGCCGGCCTGACCCTGGAGGTTTCATGTTCCTGATCACGATCGATACCGAGAAGTGCAAAGCCTGCGGTGACTGCGTGGAGAATTGCCCCATCCAGGGCATCACCATGTTCGAAGAGGATGGCAAGAAGTACGCCCTCTTCACAGGCAGCCCGGACGATTGCATCGGCTGCCTGTCCTGCGAGACCTGCGAAGAGAACGCAGTGACGGTCACCGAGATCTAGCGAAGAACGGACCGGAAGTCCTGCCATGCCTTTGGAGAGCCTGCGCATCCCCCGAATAGTGATTGCCGCGCCGCAGGGACGCAGCGGCAAGACCACGGCAGCCCTGGGACTGTGCGCGGCCCTGCGCCGGCGCGGTCTGCGGGTGCAGCCGTTCAAAAAGGGGCCGGATTATATCGATGCCTCGTGGTTGAGCGAGGCCGCGGGAGAAGCCTGCCGCTCTCTGGACCCCTATTTTTACAATACCCCCGAGTCCCTGTTGGGGGCCTTCAGCCGCCCCGCTCAAAGGGCGGGTTTGTGCTTCATCGAGGGGAATCATGGCCTGTTCGATTCCTTCGACGAGGAGGGGACGGGCAGCACTGCCGCGGTGGCGCGCCTCTTGAAGGCGCCCATCCTGTTGGTGGTCAATACGGCCCGCACGGGCCGCAGTGCGGCTGCCATTGTGCTGGGCTGCCAGGCCTTCGAGCCGGATACCCCCATCGCCGGGGTGATCCTGAACAACGTGGCCCAATCCCGGCATGAGGGCCGCCTTCGCAGCGCCATCGAGTCAGCCTGCGGCATCCCGGTGATCGGCGCCCTGCCGCGGGATGCGCAGCTCGCCATCCCGGACCGGCATTTGGGGCTGGTCCCGCGCGGCGAGGGGGAGGGGCTGGTCCCGGCGATCGAGGCCTGCCGGCAGGCCGTGGAGAAATATCTTGACCTGCAGGCGGTGCTGGAGATCGCCGGCTCGGCTCCGGGGCTGATGGTGGAGATCCGCGGGGAGGAAGCTGCCGGGAGGACTGGCCTGCCTCTCGTGCGCATCGGCATCCTGCGCGACCGCGCCTTCACGTTCTATTACCCCGAAAACCTGGAGGCCCTGGAGGAAGCCGGCGCGGAGCTGGTCCCTGTCAACGCGCTGGAAGACCGCAAACTACCTCCTGTGGATGCGCTCTATCTCGGGGGCGGGTTCCCGGAAGTCTTCATGGAAAAGCTCTCGGCCAACGTGGCGTTGCGGATGGGCATCCGGCAGGCGGCGGAGGCAGG
>CAZSPX010000329.1:0-3543 GCA_964608885.1 uncultured Anaerolineaceae bacterium
GGTCGCGGTAGAAACTGAAGGGTTTCCGGCCATGCCAGACGTCCCAGTAATGGGCATCGCCCCGGGCCTGGCCGTTGGGGTCATCGAACGGGGTGTTGGAAGAAGGGGAACTGGGCCAGTAGGAATGATCGGGGTCCTCATCCAGGCACCAGGCGGGCAGGGTCTGGTGGAAGAACCGGTCGTACGCAGCTTTCAGAGCCTGCATATCCGGGCGGTCCCAGAACCAGTCCACCCAGCCCCATTCCATCTCGTTGTTGCCGCACCAGAGCGCCAGGCTGGCGCGGTGGCGCAGGCGGCGGAGGTTCTCCACAGCCTCCTGATGGACATTCTCCACGAAGGTGGGATCGTCCAGCGGGTAGATGCTGCACGAGAAGATGAACTCCTGCCAGACCAGGATCCCGTAGCGGTCGCAGAGATCGTAGAATCGTTCCTCCTCGTAGAACCCGCCGCCCCACACGCGCAGCATATTCTGGTGGGTCTCAGCCGCTGAGCGGATCAGGCCCTCAAGGGCTTGATCCGTGATACGGGTGGGGAAGGAATCGGCGGGGATCCAGTTGGAGCCCTTGGCGAAGACCGGCACGCCGTTGACCACAAAGGTGAAGGAGCGGCCCCATTCGTCTGGCTGCTGGCGCAGCTCAATGGTGCGCAGGCCGAGTTGGTATCGAGCCCGGTCGAGAGGCTCTGCACTCCCTTCCTCCAGGAGTAGGACCTCCACGCGATACAACGGCTGCGCGCCGTACCCGTTCGGCCACCAGAGCTTGGGGTTGGGGATGGACAGTTCCAGGAGCGCCTCCTCCTCGGCCGGGAGGGAAACCTGAGATTCGAGCACCTCGCCGCCCGGTGCGGTGACGAGCATGCGCACGTTGAGAGGCGACTCTGCCCAGCGCTGGATGCGTGCCCGGGCACTGACCGTCACGGTTCCACCCTCGTGCTCCTGGCGCAGGTGGACCGCCTCGAAGCGGGCGCGGCTGCGGCCCTCCAGGCGGATGTCCTTCCAGATGCCGATGGGCGGAAGCTGGGGACCCCAGTCCCAGCCGAACTGGCAGGGGGCCTTGCGCAGATGAGGCCCACCGGGCAGCGCCTGCGGGACGCCGGCCAGATGGCGCAGGGCCTGCTTTTCTGCTGCATATTTCACAGGGGAAGAGAAGGTGATCGTCAGCTCGTTGGCGGCGCCGGGGTTCAAAAGCTGGCGGACCTCCCACTCATAACGCCGGAACATGTTGTCTGTGCGCCCGAGCTCGTGCCCGTTCAGGGTGACGAGGGCCAGGGTATCCAGCCCATCACAGACCAGCATGACCCGGTCTTGTGAGAGCAGCTCCGGAGAACAGCTGAAAGTGCGGTGATAGACCCAGTCGGCTTCAGCCACCCACTGGACGCGCTTCTCGTTATCGCCGCTGAAGGGGTCGGGGATGCAGGCGTTCGCCAGGAGGTCAAGGTGGACGCTGCCGGGTACCGTGGCTGCCAGCCATGCATCCGTCCCCGCCTGCCGAAACTGCCAGTTTCGGGTCAAGGGTTGAATTTTCATGAGGGTTCCAGATCAGGAAAAACGCTTCAGGAGAGATCCCATTCTTCGTGGATCTTGGGGACATCGTTGATCAGTCGCCGGGTGTAAGCCTCTCTCGGATGAAGGATCACATTGTCCGGCGGCCCGCTTTCCACGATCCGGCCGTGTTCCATGATGTACACACTGTCGGATACGTAGTAGGCCAGACCAATGTCATGCGTGATGAAGATCACGGTCATACCCGTCTGGTTGCGCAGGTGCATCAGCTCATCCAGGATGGTGGCACGGGAACAGGCATCGATCATGGAGGTGGGCTCATCGGCGAACAGGATCTTCGGCTTGAGCAGGAAGATGCGGGCGATCATCAAGCGCTGCATCTGCCCGCCGGAAAGTTCGAAGGGATACTTGTTGGTAAGTTCCTCGAACTTCAGATTGACAAAGCTGCAGGCCTCGGACATCATCTCCACTTTCTGGGTCTGCGAAAGCCCGCGTCCGCCGCGCATATGGATGCAGTCCATCAGCACAGCATCCACCTTGTTGAAGATGTTGTATGAGGAGAAGGGGTCCTGGAATATGGCCTGGATGTTCTTCCAATACTCCCTTTTCTTCCACTGGGTGCTGATATCCCGCTTCTGCCCCTGGAAATAGATCTCACCCTCGGTGACGCTGATCAATCCCAGCAGCATCTTGGCAAGGGTGGTCTTCCCGCTGCCGGATTCGCCCACGATGGAGACAACCTCGCCCTGGCGGAGCTCCATATCCACATGGTCCACAGCGAGCGTTTTCAGGCGGCCAAAACCAAACACCTTGGTGAGACCGACCGTTTTTAAGCAAATGTCATTATCGGCGGGCATTTTTCTCAGCCTCCCGGGCATAGGTCTCGCGCAGCTCGTTTTCACTCAAAATGCAGCGATAAGAACGGCCTCCGCTCAACTCCTTCAAGGGGATGCTTGAATGCAGAGTGCATTCCGGCCGGACATATTTGCAGCGGGCGGCGAACCGGCACCCGGTCGGAGGGTTCTTGAGGTTGGGCGGCGTGCCCGGTATGGCTGCCAGCTTGATATCCCGCAACCCCTGTTCTGGGACAATGATCGAGCCCATCAGTCCCTTGGAGTAAGGGTGCAGCGGGTCGAAGACGGCTTCCCGGGTGCTGGCTTTCTCCACGATCTGTCCTGCATACATGACCATGATGTCATCGGTCACGTTATAGAGGAGCGGGAGCTCATGCGTAATGAAGATCAATGAGCTGATGAAGCCCACCTCCATTAACTGCCTCAACATCTTGATGACCATCTTCTGGGAGGAGACATCCAGTGCGGAGGAAGGCTCGTCGGCGATCAGCACCTTGGGCAGGAGCAGCACCGAGACGGCGATCACCACGCGCTGCTTCATACCGCCCGAAAGCTCCACCGGGTACTTGTGCAGCACCTCTTCGGGGAGGTTCAGGGTGTCGAAGCAGCGCTTCGCGAGCGCATAGATCTCCTTATTGGTCTGGTACAGCTCGTGCGCCTTGACCACATCCTCAATGAAGTGGATGATCTTCTGGGTGGGGTTGAGGGCGTTCATGGCAGACTGGGGTATGTAGGCGATCTCGGTCCCCAGGATGGACTTGCGCACCTCATTCGGGTTCATCCCTGAGATATTCTTCCCGTGGATGAAGATGTCGCCGCTGGTGTAGTGCAGGGGCGGGAAGTAATAGCCCATCAGACTGAGCGCCAGGGTCGATTTGCCGCAGCCCGATTCCCCGGCGATGCCCAGCGATTTTCCTTCCTCCAGCTTAAGAGAAACGTGGTCGACGGCGTAGACATTCTCGTTGAATCGGGTCACATATCTGGTCGTCAGGTCTTTGACCTCCAACATCAGATCAGCCATTTTGAACTCCTAATCCCTTAATGCCGGGTTGAACACCTGGTCGAGACCTGTCTGCATCAGGTTCAACGAGAACGTGATCATGGCGATGGTGATGAGCACGGGGAAGTAGGCCCACCACTTGCCCAGGACATGCGCCTGGTAGATCATCGCCCAGTTCATCATCAACC
>CAZSPX010000330.1:0-3496 GCA_964608885.1 uncultured Anaerolineaceae bacterium
CTGGCCGAGCTGGCCGCACGCCACGATCTCGGCCGGCTGCGCAGCACCCTGGCCGAGACCGTCCGGTCGGTGGTGGCGCTGACCGTGCCGGCGGCCGTGGGGCTGATCCTGCTGGGCCAGCCGCTGCTCAGCTTCCTCTACGAGCGCGGCCAGTTCGACGCCGCGGCGGTCGATGCCGTTTACGCCACGCTGCGCTTTTTCGCCGGCATGCTCTTCGGCTCCTTCTGGTCGGCGCTGGCCGGCGCCCTCAAGACCTTCGGCGGCGTGAACGAGATCTTCGGAGGGCTGGGCCTGAACTTTGTCGCCACCGCCCTCACCATCTGGCTGATCTTCGGCCCCTGGAAGCGTCCGGGCGTTGGCTCCATGAGCGGGACGGTTCCGTTTCCCGAGCAGCTCTGGCTGCCCATGATCCCGGGCCTGCGCTTGAGTACCTGGGCGCTGGTGATCGCGGTGGTTGTCATTGTGATCGTCTATTTCATGCTTCAGGGCACTTACTTCGGCCTGCGCCTGAAGGCGGTCGGCAGGAATTTCCGCTCTGCGTACCTGCTGGGCATTCCCACCTGGCAGTACATGATGATCTCCTTCCTGCTGTGCGGCGCGCTGGCGGGCGTTGCGGGCGCGGTCCAGGTGACAGCCGTCTATCACCGGTTGATTCCCTCCATCGCCAGCGGCTACGGCTTTCTCGGCCTGTTGGTGGCCATGCTCGTGAACTACCAGGCCATCTGGGCGGCGCCTGTGGCGCTCTTCTTCGCCGCCCTGAACATCGGCAGCATCCAGCTTCCGATCGTTCTGAAACTGGACTCTTCGCTTTCCGGCGTCCTGCAGGGGATGCTGGTCCTCTTTGTCGTCATGGTCGAGGGCGTGCGCCAGCGACTGCTTCGCCGGGCTTGAAATCATATGGATGCAAACACTCTATTGATCGGACTGGCCGGAGTTCTGGTGGCGGCGGCGCCCATCCTCTTCGCGGTGATCGGCGAGACCATCTCCGAGCGGGCGGGCGTGATCAACCTCTCCATGAACGGGACCATCCTGCTGGCTGCCATGGGTGGCTTTGTCGTCGCGGTGAAGACCGACAGCATCCTGCTGGGCTTTCTGGCGGGCGCGCTGATCGGCGCGGCGGTCGCCCTCGTGGTGGCCTTCTCCTCCATCACGTTGAAACAGTCCCAGGTGGCAGTGGGCTTTGTGCTGGCGCTTGTCACGCGGGACCTCTCGTATTTCCTCGGCAACCCGTATATGGGCCTCTCCGGGCCGCGCCTGCCCGCCTGGAACATCCCGCTGCTGGCGGATATCCCCGTCCTTGGGCCGCTGCTCTTCCAGCACGATGTGATGACCTACCTCAGCTACCTTCTCATCTTCCTGGCCTGGCTGTGGATCTTCCGCACGCGCCCGGGGCTGATGCTGCAGGGCATCGGGGAGCGGCCCGCGGCAGCCTTCGTGCGCGGCGCGAACGTGAACCGGCTGCGCTACATCTACACCCTGGTCGGCGGCGCGCTGATCGGACTGGCGGGCCCGCTCTACTCGCTCTCGGTCAAGGCGGGCTGGAAGGGGACCATCTCCGGCCTCGACGGCATCGGCTGGATCGCCCTCTCGATCACGATCTTCGGCGGTTGGAGCCCGCTGCGGGCGGCCTTCGGCTCATACCTTTTCGTCCTCCTGCAGTGGCTGGGCATCGTCCTTCAGCCGAGCATGCCCAACATCCCCTCGCAGGTCCTGCAGGTGGCGCCCTTTCCGCTGATGATCCTCACCCTGCTGCTGGTCAACATTGGCAACGCGGAATGGGTCGAGAGGACTCTGGCTGCCCTACCCGCGCCCACGCGGCGCTTCCTGGCGCGCCTGCTGCGCGCCATGCGGGCCTCGCCTCCGGCGGCCCTGGGCGTGCCCTTTGAATCGGAATAGCAGAGCATTTCTTACCGGCGATTATCCCTGATCCTGTTACCGGTCTTTTGAGAAGCGTGAATTTTCCGGCAAGTCAACCGGCCTGCATATGAACGGTTCCTTTATTTGTGCAGACCCGGCATCCTGATCACGGAGACTGGTGGATGCTTAAGCGATTCTTTCAAAGCGATTGGCTCTCCAAAGGGGTGGATGCGCTCCTGCCTGTGTTCGCCACCCTGGCGGCGCTGGCGGTCGGAGCGGTCATGCTGCTGCTCCTCAGGGTCAATCCCATCGTTGCCTACCAGGCCCTCTGGGAGGGCGCCTTTGGCAGCACCAACGCCTTTGCCGAGACGCTCGTCAAGGCCACGCCGCTGCTGCTGGTCGCGCTGGGCATCTGCATCTCGTTCCGCGGCGATGTGATCAACATCGGCGGCGAGGGCCAGATGATCATGGGGGCCATCCTCGCCACCTGGGTCGGCCTCACCTTCACCGGCCTGCCTGGCTGGCTGGTTGTCACGATCGCACTGGTGGCAGGGTTCCTGGGTGGAGCGGTGTGGGGCGGCATCCCCGGCCTGCTGAAAGCCTACTTCCGGGTCAATGAGATCCTCAGCACGGTGATGATGAACGCCATTGCCGTCCAGCTGATGAACTTCCTGCTGCGCGGCCCGATGATCGACCCCGCCCAGGAGCGCCTCGCCTCCAAGATCCCCCAGACGGCCCGCCTGCTCGAAGCCTTCCGCCTCCCGCGCCTGGCGCCCACCCGCCTGCACCTGGGGATCTTCATCGCGGTCGTCCTGGCGGTACTGGTCTATATCCTTCTCTGGCGGACCACGCTCGGCTATCGCATCCGCGCGGTGGGTCAGAATCCCTTTGCCTCGCGCTATGCCGGGATCAAGGTGCCGCGTTATATCGTCCTCTCCCTGCTTTTGAGCGGGGCGTTTGCAGGCCTGGCGGGGGCGGTGCAGGTCTATGGTGTGAACTACCGCATGATCACGGATGGCTCGGCCTCCGGCTTCACGGGCAGCGCCGGGTTCAACGGGATTGTGGCCGCGCTGTTTGGCCAATTGCACCCGCTGCTGTCCATCCCGGCCTCGGTCCTGTTCGGCGCGCTGCTGGTGGGCGCCAACAAAATGCAGCGCGTGGTCCAGGTGCCTTCTGCCCTGGTGATCGCCCTCAACGGGCTGGTGGTCGTCTTCGTGGTCAGCAGTGAGATCTGGCGGCGCAAGCGCCAGCGCCGCCGCATGGCGGCCGTCCGGGACGAGGAAGGCCCGCCGCAGCCTGCCGGGACGGGGCTCAAGCCCGCGGAGGAGGAAGCCGCATGATCCAGGATCTATTTTCCGTCACGGTGCTGATCGGCATCCTGGCCTCGGGCATCCGCCTGGCCACGCCCTACCTCTACGCGGCCATCGGCGAGACCTTCGGCCAGCGCAGCGGCGTCCTCAACCTGGGCGTGGAGGGGCAGATGCTGCTGGGCGCCTTCGCGGCCTTCTTCGTGGCGCTCACCACCGGGAACTTGTGGCTGGGCGTTCTTGCCGCCATGCTGGTCGGCGCGCTGATGGGCCTGGCAATGGCCTTCGTGACCGTCAACCTCAAGGCCGAGCAGGGCATCAGCGGCATCGGC
>CAZSPX010000331.1:0-3495 GCA_964608885.1 uncultured Anaerolineaceae bacterium
GGTCTCCAAGCTGGCGGCGGAGTATTACGTCCGCACGATCGGGTCGCTGTGGGGCATCGAGACGGTAAGCCTGCGCATCTTCAACGCCTACGGGCCGGGGCAGCACCTGCCGCCCTCGCACCCGCCGGTGGTGCCGCACTACCTCAAGCAGGCGCTGCGCGGCGGGACGCTGGTGGCCCATGGGGACGGGACGCAGACGCGCGATTACATCTATGTGGACGATGCGATCGCGGCCATGGTGGCGGCGGCCACCGCCCCGCGCATCAACGGGCTGGTGATCAACGTCGGGTCGGGCGAGGAATGCTCGGTGAAGGACCTGGTGCGCGAGGTGCTGCACGTGACCGGCAGCAAGGCCAACGTCGTCTATAACGCCCAGTCCTCGGGGGGCGTCTCACGCATGCGCGCCGACCTGGGCCTGGCGCGCGAGAAGCTGCGCTTCCAGCCCTCCATCCGCCTGGAGGAGGGGCTGCGGCTCACCCTGCAAAGAGACCCGCGGTTCCGCTGACCCCCACGCGCTTGAGACCCCAACCTCTCCCCCGCACATTCTATGAGCAGCCCACGCTGCGCGCGGCCCGCGCGCTGATCGGGACGCGGCTGGTGCGCATTCTGGATGGGGAGCGCCTCGCCGGGCTGATCACGGAGACCGAGGCCTACCTCGGGGAGGAGGACCTGGCCTGCCATGCGAGCCACGGGCGGACGAAGCGCACGCAGGTCATGTACGGGCCGCCGGGGCATGCCTACGTCTATTTCACCTATGGCAACCACTGGATGCTGAACGTGGTGCTGGAGCCGGTGGACCACCCCGCGGCGGTGCTGATCCGCGCCATCCAGCCGGTGGAGGGCGAAGGGCGGATGCTGGAGCGGCGCAGCGGGCGGGACACCTTCGGCCCGGGGAAGCTGTGCCAGGCGCTGGGCATTGACGGCTCGCTGAACGGGACGGACCTCACGAAGCGGGCGGGAGGCCTGTGGATCGAGGCCGGCGTGCCGGTCCCGGAGGGGAGCGTGACGATTGGCCCGCGCGTGGGTTTAAATACTACGCCGGAACCCTGGCTCTCGATGCCGTGGAGGTTCCTGGTGAAAGGCTGGAGAATCACACCGCAGGGATGACCTGTGGAACGCCAAACGGAGGAGTCATGGGTTTACTGGATGGGAAGAACGCGCTGATCTTCGGACTTGCCAATGAACGCTCCATCGCCTGGGGCATCACGCAGGCCTTCAAACGCGAGGGGGCGAACCTGGGCATCAGCTATGCCGGGGAGGCGCTGGAGCGGAGAGTACGCCCGCTGGCCGCGCAGGTGGACTGCCAGTGGGTGGAGGAGTGCGATGTCACGAAGGATGAGCATCTCGCGGCGGTGGCGGAGAAGGCCGCGGCGCACTTCGGGAAGATCGACGTGCTGGTGCATTCCATCGCCTTTGCGGGCCGGGAGGAGCTGAGCAAGCCCTATTACCAGACCACCCGCGAGGGGTTCCGCACTGCGCTGGATATCAGCGTCTTCTCGTTCGTGGCGCTGGCCAACGCCTTCGTGCCGCTGCTCAACCCGGGCGCCTCGCTGATGTGCCTCACGTATTACGGCTCGGTGAAGGTGGCGCCGCACTACAATGTGATGGGCGTGGCCAAGGCCGCGCTGGAATCATCCACCCGCTACCTGGCCTATGACCTGGGCCCGCAGAAGATCCGCGTCAATGCCATCTCGGCGGGGCCGATCCGCACGCTGGCAGCGGCGGGGGTGGGCGGCTTTCGCGATATGTACAAGCACTTCGCGGACATGTCGCCGCTGCGCGAGAACGTGAGCATCGAGGATGTGGGCAACGCGGCGGTCTTCCTGGCCTCGGACCTGTCCCGGCGCATCACCGGGGAAGTGCTGTATGTGGACTCGGGGTTCAACACGATGGGCGTGCAGCTGGGGCCAAAGGAAGGGTAGGGAAGCAGCGGACCGGAGGCATAGGGGAACAGGGATCGCTGCGCGGTTGGAGGCAAGCGATCCTGGTCTGCTGTGATGAGATCCGGGCAGGGAAGACCTGCCGGGTTTTCTCTATTTGCGGGCTTCCAGCCACTTCTTGAGGGATTTTTGACTTTCGCCCGAAGGTTTTCCCAGGATCAGGTTTTCCACACTGATATCTTCATCCAGGGTAGGCCAGTGGATCCCCTCGCCCTCGCCGATCAGGCGCCACTCGTCGCGTTCCTTCCTGGTCCCATGCAAAAGACGCGGGAACCAGGCCAGTGGAACGGAGATCGAGCGCCCATCGCTCAGATCAACGATCAACGCCTCGTCGGTCACGGTAACGCTCCGGGCTGAGACCATTCGAAGATCAATCGCTAAAGAAGTCATTCCATTTCTCCAATAACATCGCCTGATTCTCCTCGATCAATCTTTGGATGCGATTGATCTCGTTCCGGTTGTATCCGCCGCTGCTCTGCAACCTTACCGGGTCCAGCCAAAATTTGGCCTTGTTTCTTTCGCGTTCCACGTGTACATGCGGCGGTTCATCACGATCGCCGGAATAGAAAAAGAAACGATAGGGACCCTGCTCCCAGATGGTGGCCAAATTGTAGCACCCGACGAGGAGCCGGGCGGGTCCGGGGAGGGAGGGGCCGCAGACCCCACAGGTCTCCCCGGTTGATTTGGGGGATGTTTCCCGGCGCCTGTAACGACACACGGCTTTATGGGGTAGAATTAATCCCGCCATGTTCAAGCGCAATTCCACCCCCCTCCCCTCGGCGCAGCCAGCCATCCAGTCCGTGGAGCGCATCACCTCGGTGTTGGGCCCGGGCATCGTCTGGCACGGGTCGATCAACGGGAGCGGCGGGGTGCGCATCGAGGGGGCCTTCGAAGGGGAGATCGCCCTGCGGGGCATCCTGGTCGTCGGCGAGACGGGGCGGGTCACCTGCCAGAACGTGCGCGCCAACACGGTCATCGTGGCGGGGGCAGTGCGCGGCAATATCACCACCCAGAAGCTGGAGATCCGCTCCAGCGGGCGCGTCTGGGGGGACGTGATCACCACCGCCTTCGTGACCGAGGAGGGCGCCTTCCTGCGGGGACAGATCCGCATGGAGGAGACCGTGGAGCTGGACCTGGGCCCGGCCCCCGAGACCACACCGAGCGAAGCAAGCGAGGCCGCCCAGGCCGAATCGGTGGCGCAGACGCCGCTGATCGTTCCGCCTGTCCAGCCACCCATCCCGGCGCCAGCCTCCGAGCCGCCTCCCAATGGAGCCAACGGCCCCACCGGGGGAACCACCCGGGTATCCCGAAGGAAGAAGAAGGATGAACAGGGCAGTTCCTGAACTGCCCTGTTTTATTTTATGCGCTACCGCGAGCTGATGATCCAGACCCAACGGGAGGCCCCCAACAACGCCCGCACGCAGGGGGGCGCATGGCTGGTGCGCGCCGGGTATCTCTCGCGGGAGGGCGAAGTCCTGCCGCTGGGAGCGAAAGCCCTGGAGCGCATCCGTTCCCTGGAGGCGCCCGGGCTGCCGCTGCCCATGCTGAGCACCGG
>CAZSPX010000332.1:0-3492 GCA_964608885.1 uncultured Anaerolineaceae bacterium
ACGCAGGCGTCGGGTGCGCCTGCGTTCCTTGCATCGTACTGTGTCGGGGTGCCGAGATTTGTAGAATCCCCCGCATGGGGGAAACCGGGACCTGCTTCAAAACAAAACGCAGGCGTCGGGTGCGCCTGCGTTCCTTACATCGTACTGTGTCGGGGTGCCGAGATTTGAACTCGGGACCTCACGGACCCGAACCGTGCGCTCTACCGGTCTGAGCCACACCCCGATAGCGGACGGATTATATCCCTCTCCCTGGTCTTTGGCAAGCCTCACGGCTTTAACCAGACCTGCCGGGTGAAAACATAGATCGGCGCGTTCAGGATGGGGTCCATCTGCCGTACGGAGAGACGCGCCAGCGTGGGTTCGGTCACTTTATACGGGACGGTGGTTGTGAACTCCTGCGGCTCCACGCCCTCGACCGTCAGGACCCGCACCCCTGTGATCTTCCCATCCGGGAGGATCAGCTCCAGGAAATATGGCTGGTTGTTGAACGGCCAGTAACGCCCCTTGACGACCATCTCCCCGCCCGTGACCTCTGCTCCATCCTCCAGGTTGTAGAAGACGGCCCGCTCATAAAGGAAATTGCCGGGCGGATTGGTCTCGGTCCGGCCGCTGGAAAGCAGCACCACCGGGACCGAGTTCAATATCTGCATACGCCCCTCCTTGTCCTTGCTGCTGACCTGGATCAGACCTTTCTCGGCCGCCGCGCGGATCTCGAACGGGATCTTATAGGTGCGATATACGCCCGAAAGGATGCGGTTCATCCGCTCCACCTTGCGCCCCAGCAGCCGGCCATCCTCGCCATACAGATCCACCTGGATCACATTGCTATCACCCGAGATCATCATCAACTGCATCTGCACCGGGGAGATGAATTTGGACATCGGCCCGGGTGAAAGGAATTGGATCTGCGCCGGCGGGATGAAGGGGTGAGGCGTAAAGGTCTGGGTCGGGAAATCCACCGTCGGCAGCGGTGTGGGTGTCTCCGTGGGGGTGGGAGGCAGGGGCGTGGGGGTCAGCGCCTGCGCGGTGGCAAGCCCGGAATCAGCCGTCATCGCGATGATCGTGGGGATCAGCGATTCTGGCAGCAGGGTGGGCACCGGGCTTGCGCCCGGCGCGGCACAGCCGCTTAGGACCAGCGCGGCGCACAGGAAGGTCAGTGTCTTTCTCAGCATGGGGTCCTGGGAGCCCGCCTGCGCCCGGTGGACAGGGCGCGGGCAGGCCGCATTCTACAGGGCGTAGATCTCGCCGTATTTGTTGCTCAGATAGCGGATGTAAGGCTCGGAGTTGATCTTCGAGCCCGTGATCATCCTGACCAGCTGCTGCGGCTCGTATTTGCGGCCGTAGCCATGCAGGTTCTTGCGCAGCCACTCCAATAGTGATTCGAACCGGCCTCTGGAGATCTCACTCCCCAGGTCCGGCAGATCGGCGGTGATCTTCTCCCATAATTGAGCCGAGATCAGGTTGCCCAGTGCATAGGTTGAGAAATAGCCCAGCGACCCGCCCGACCAGTGCACATCCTGCAGCACGCCGGCCGCATCCGACGGCGGGCGGATCCCCAGGTATTCCTTCATCTTTTCGTTCCAGACCCCCGGCAGGTCCTGGATGCGCAGGCTGTCCTCGATCAGGCCGATCTCCAGCTCCAGCCGCAGCATGATGTGCATGTTATAAGTGGCTTCGTCCGCATTGACCCGGATGAACGAGGGCTGCACCCGGTTGATGGCTCTGTAAAAAGTCTTGAGGCCAACTCCATCCAGTTGGGCCGGGAAGAGCTTCTTGAATTCGGGAAAGAAATGCTGCCAGAAAGGCATGGACCTTCCCACCAGGTTCTCCCACAGGCGCGATTGCGATTCGTGAACGGCAAACGAAGCCCCGCCCATCAGCGGAGTGCGCTCGTATTTCTGTTTGACGCCCATCTCATACAGCGCATGCCCCGTCTCGTGCATGGTGCTGAACAGCATGGTGAGGGGGTTTTCCTTTTCGAAGCGCGTCGTGATGCGGACATCGTCAATGCTGAAGGTGGATTGGAAGGGATGCGGCGCGCGGTCCTGCCGGCCGCGGGTCCAGTCGAAGCCGAAGCGCGTGGCGATCTCCACGCTGAACTTCTCCATCTTTTTCTCGTTGTAGGCGCCCTGCAGCATGGAAGTGTCCACCTGCTTTTGGGAGGCGATGGCCTGCAGGAGGGCCACCTGCCTGGGGCGCAGCGCTGTGAAGATCTCCTGCACTTCGCGGGTGCTCATCCCCGGCTCGAAGTTGTCCAGCAGCGTATCGTAGGGATGCTCCGCGGGGGGGAAGAAGGAGATATAGCGTTTCACCAGCTCCACCACTTTTTCAAGGTGCGGCTGGAAGAGTGAAAAGTCCGACTTCGCACGGGCCTCCCGCCAGGCTTCGAACGCCCGCGCCGAGACCAGCGCCTGCTCCACGACGAACTCCGGGGGAACCCGGCGGGCTTTGTCATAATCCCGCGAGGTTACTCGCACCAGGGCTGCCTCGTCCGAGTCCAACGTGCTGAGGCTCTTGTCGCCTCCGAGTTCTTTTTTCAGGTCCTCCAGCAGCCTTCCCACCTCATCAGAGGTGAACCGGATCTGCGCCATCTTTGCCAGCGTACCAAGCTGGTGGCCGCGGGCTTCCGCCCCGCCGGATGGCATGTAGGTCTGCTGGTCCCAGCCAAGCACGGAGGAGGCCGTCTGCAGGTCAGAGACCTCTCCGAGGATTTCCTTCAATTGCTGCAGTTTCTCGCTCATCTTGCTCCTGAGGGAATAAGAGTTCGATCGGGGGTCATGGCGGGTTGATTATTTCCATCCGGGATTTTATCTCATATGGGATCATTCATATCTCAAGGCTTCCACGGGTTCCAGGGCTGCGGCCCGGTTGGCCGGATAGATCCCGAAGAACAATCCCACCGCTGCCGAGAAGAGCGTGGCAAGCAGCACCGAATCCATCCCCACGCGCGGGAAGAACGCGGTGCCGGAGGCCGCTGCCACCTTGCCCACGATCGTTGCGATCAGCCAGCCGAACAGGATGCCGATAATCCCCCCGATCAGGCTGAGCAGTGAGGACTCGGTCAGGAACTGCACCAGGATGTCACGCCGCCGCGCGCCCAGGGCCTTGCGCAGGCCGATCTCGCGCGTCCGCTCGGTGACCGAGACCAGCATGATGTTCATGATGCCGATCCCTCCCACCAGCAGCGAGATGGCGGCAATGCCCCCCAGGAAGATCGTGAGCACGCCGGTGATGGTCGCCGCGGTCGAGAGGAAATCCTGCTGGCTGAAGACCGTGAAGTCCGGCGCGCCGATCTCGGTCCGGTGGCGCTGGCTGAGGATGTCCGTTACTTCCTGAGCCGCCGCAGGGACCTGTTCCGCGCTGACAGCCTGCACAAAGATGATATCCACTTCATCCCGGCCGCCGCGCCGCACCAGGCGTGTCTGCGCGCTGGTCAAGGGGATGATGACGCGGTCATCCTGGCTCCCGAATGCGCCGCCGCCTTTGGATTCC
>CAZSPX010000333.1:0-3489 GCA_964608885.1 uncultured Anaerolineaceae bacterium
CTGGAAGCGTGGTGGTGAGCGCCCCGCCCGCCACTTGCCCCGCCGGACCGCTTCAGATGCCAGGTGCGGCCTCCGATGCTCACCCAGCGCTGCTCCCCCTCTGCGGAGACCTGCACTTTCACCCGGCGGCCGTCCACCCGCAGATCCAGCCAGCCCTCGCCCGTGCCCAAAAGCTCCACCTCGAAGGTGCGCCCGTTGAGGGTCACGGCGAAGCCCTCCCCGCGCGGGATCACCTCCACGGGGGTCTCGTTCAATGTCAGCTTCATGGACGGCCCCCGCGCGCGGACTTCCACGGGCTGAAGGGATCCTCGCCGCGCGTGGAGGTGGGCGGAGCGGCCTCAGCCATGGACAGCTCCGAAAGGGCCGCCGCGATCAGCGCCTCAGGCGAGGGGCCAGGGGATACAGCCTCAAAGAGGGTCTCGACCCAGCGGGTGGTGACGCGCCCTAGGGCGAAATCCGGCTGCGCCAGCACATCCTGCAGGAAGTCGATGTTGGTGGTCACCCCGTGGATCACGAACTCGCGCAGCGCGGCCTGCATGCGCCGGATGGCGGCAGGGCGGTCCTCGGCGTGGACGATCAGCTTGGCGAGCAGCGGGTCATAGTAATGCCCCACCTCGCCGCCCGCCTCGAAACCTGCATCCACGCGGATGCCGGGCCCGCGCGGCTCGATGTACCGCAGAAGCCTGCCGGTGGAGGGCAGGAACCCGTTCGCAGGGTCCTCGGCATAGATGCGGCATTCGATGGCGTGGCCGCGCTGGCTGAAACGCGCCTGGTCGAAGGGGAGAGGCTCTCCCGCCGCGATGCGCATCTGCGCCTGGACGAGGTCCAGCCCCACCACCAATTCGGTGACCGGGTGCTCCACCTGCAGGCGGGTGTTCATCTCAAGGAAATAGAAGTCCAGCGTGCCGGGGTCCACGATGAACTCAACCGTCCCGGCGTTGAAGTACTCCACGGCCCGCGCCGCGTCCAGGGCGGCCGCGCTCATGCGCCCCCGCAGTTCGGGGGTGAGCAGGGGCGAGGGCGTCTCTTCGATGATCTTCTGGTGGCGGCGCTGCACCGAACACTCGCGCTCGAAGAGGTGCAGCAGGGTCCCGTGCAGGTCGCCAAGGACCTGGAATTCCACGTGATGGGCAGCAGGGAGGAACTTTTCCAGCAGCAGGCGGCCGTCCCCAAACGAATTGAGGGCCTCGCGCCGGGCGCCTTCCACGGCTTCGGGCATGGAAGCCGGGTCCTCGACGATGCGCATGCCCTTCCCGCCGCCGCCTGCCGCGGCCTTGACCAGCACCGGCCAGCCGATGGCCTGGGCTGCGCTTGTAAAGTCTTCGGGCGATTCCAATCCCTGCGCCCCAGGAACGGTGGGCACGCCTGCCTGCTGCATGCTGAGCTTCGACCCGGCCTTATCACCCATGCGGCGGATGGAATCGGCGGACGGCCCGATGAAGGCCAGTCCCGCCTCCCGGACGGCTCCGGCGAAAGCCGCATTCTCCGAGAGGAAGCCATAGCCGGGATGGATGGCCTCCGCTCCCGTGGAGAGGGCGGCCTGGAGGATCTTTTCGATATTGAGGTACGATTCGGCGGGAGGCGGCGGACCCAGCAGCACGGCCTCGTCCACGATGCGAGTGTGAAGCGCCTCTGCGTCGGCAGAGGAGTACACCCCCACGCTGAGGATGCCCAGCTCGCGGCAGGCGCGCGCAATGCGCACGGCGATCTCGCCGCGGTTGGCGATCAGCACCTTCGAGAAGGGCGGCGGGGAAGCTGTCATCCCAGCGCCTTCAAAAGTTCCTGCTCCCTCTCCGGGCTGAGGCCGTTCTTCCAGACATGATCGGGCGGGCGCGTTCCCGCCCATTGGAGCGTATCGCGAACGGTGTCCTCCAGGGGGCGCAGTTCCAGCCCGGCTCCAAGCGCCCGTGATATATCCAGGAGGGCCGCGCCGGCCTCCTCGCCCCGGTCGGGGCTCCAGGCGGGCAGGTCCACCCATGGAATGACCGAATGCTCTTCCAGGAATTCCACAGAGGCCCAGCGGAAGACGGCACTGCTCCCGCTGACCTGCTTGCAGGCATTCAGAAGCGTCCCCATGCCGAGCGGCTGGCCGGTGGCATGGAAAACCCCCCGGGTCTTCCGGTCTGCAAGGGTGAGCAGGAAAGCCGCCAGGTCGCGCACATCGATGAACTGGAGCGGAGCTTCAGGGCGGTCGGGAGCCAGCACCTCTCCCCCGCGCCCCACACGGACCGGCCAGTAGGTGAATCGGTCACTTGGGTCGTGCGGACCCACGACCAGCCCGGGCCGGACGATCAGTGCGCGCTCTTCATAGACCCGCTGCACGGCCCTCTCACAGAGGACCTTGAGCGGACCGTAGCTCTCGTTGGTGATCTCCTCGACCGTTTCATCCGCGAGGCTCCCGAGAGGCCCGTCCTCGTCCATGCCGGGGCGGCTGAAATCCGAATAGACAGAGATCGTTGAGATGAATAGATAGCAGGCCACTGAATCGCTCAGATGCCGCGCAGACATCTCCACCAAACGCGGGTAATACCCGCAGGTATCGACGACCAGGTCCCAGGCCCGGCCCGAGAGCCTGTCCAGGTCCCGCTCGCGGTCGCCGCGGATCTGTTCCACGCCAGGGAAAAGCCCCGGGTTGGTCCTGCCGCGGTTGAACAGGGTGAGCGTATCGCCGCGCTTCAGCGCCTGCTCCACGAGGTGGCGGCCAATGAAGCGGGTGCCGCCGATCAGGAGGATCTTCATGCCTTCACTCTGGCAAGCAGGATCTCCACCGCCGGGACTTCCTGACCTTCCGGAGCAATGTTATAGGCGAGGATCGCCAGGTGGTCAGGGTCGGGGCTGCGGACCTCCGTGCGCCAGCCCCAATCAGGGCCGCCGGAGGGATCGGGATAAGAGCCAAGCACCGAGAAGCCGTTCTCCAGCTCCGCTCCGGTGCAGAACATCATGGCCGTATTGTTATGGAAGGAATCGATCCAGCTGGCCTCGTAGCGTTCCAAAAGGGTGTTGAAACCAAAGGTGAAGATGCCGTGCTGGGGTTCTGAATCCACCGAGCTCTGGTAGAGGAAGAGCGCAAAACGCCCGTCCAGCACCAGTTGGATGCTGCCCTGGATGGGGGCCTGCATGGCCGCGGCCCCGGGCTCCAGCCAGATGCTCGATGTGCCGGTCCAGCCGCCGACCAGCCCGGCAAGCCTGTGATGGGGGGAACCATGGGAGGTGGAGAATGACATGGCTTACATCCTGAAAACGCCGAAGGGGTGCTCTTCGACCTGTGAGTTGAGCGCCACCGAGAGGGCCAGTCCCAGCACCTGGCGGGAGTCCGCCGGATCGATCACCCCGTCATCCCACAGGCGCGCCGTGGAGTGATAGGGGTTGCCTTCGTTCTCATATTTATCCAGGATCGGCTGCATGAAGGCCCGGGCTTCCTGCTCGTTGAGGGCGGGCTTGCCTTCGCGCCGGAGCTGATCCTGCTTGATGGTGAGCAGGACGCTGGCC
>CAZSPX010000334.1:0-3481 GCA_964608885.1 uncultured Anaerolineaceae bacterium
TGCTTGTGGAGATCCTCAAGGAGGAGTGGGGCTTTGAAGGCTTCGTGGTCTCCGATTGGGGCGCGGTCCATGACCGTGTGGTCTCCCTGAAAGCCGGCCTGGACCTGGAGATGCCCGGGCCGCGCGACCGGCGCGTGAAGGCGGTTGTGGAAGCCGTCCGCTCGGGTGAGCTGGAGGAGAGTCTCCTCGATGAAGCCGTGCGCCGCATCCTGCGGATCGTGTTTCTGGCCGCCCGCACTTCCAAGGGAAAGCCCTTCGATGTCGATGCACACCATGACCTGGCGCGCCGGGTCGCTGCCGAAGGGATGGTCCTTCTCAAGAACAACGGCCTCCTTCCCCTCAAGGACCAGAAACGCATTGCCGTCATTGGCCGCGCCGCCCGGGAGGCGCATTTCCAGGGCGGGGGCAGCTCGCACATCAACCCGACGCGCGTGGACAACCCCCTGGATGAATTGAAGAAGGCCGCCCCGGATGTCGAATTCACCTTTTCCGAGGGCTACCCCGAGGGCGGCGCCGTGGACCAGGCCATGATCGAGGCGGGTGTGGAAAACGCCCGTGAGGCGCAGGTCGCCTTGCTCTTTCTGGCGCTGCCTGCCTCCAAGGAATCTGAAGGCTATGACCGGCCGGACCTGGACCTGACAGCCCAGCAGGTCGAACTCATAAAGGCCGTCACGGCAGTGCAGCCCAACACGGTCGTCATCCTGAACAACGGGGCGCCCGTGGTGATGAGCGATTGGATCCTCGGCACCGCGGCCGTCCTCGAGGCCTGGATGATGGGCCAGGCAGGCGCCGGGGCCATCGCCGACATCCTCTTTGGCAGGGTCAACCCCTCCGGCCGCCTGTCCGAGACCTTCCCGCTCAGACTGTCTGACACCCCGGCCTATATTAATTTCCCCGGCGAGAACCGGGTGGTGCGCTATGGCGAGGGCATCTTCATCGGCTACCGCTATTATGATATGAAGGATATGCCCGTCCTGTTCCCCTTCGGCTACGGCCTGAGCTATACCACCTTTGCCTTTTCGAATCCAAGGGTCTCGGCTTCCACCTTCAAGGATGTGGATGGGCTGATCGTATCCGTGGACGTGACCAATACCGGTACGGTGGCCGGCCGGGAAGTGGTCCAGGTCTATGTACATGACCACAGATCTGCGCTGGCCCGCCCGCCCAAGGAGCTTAAGGGCTTTGCCAAGGTGGAGCTGAACCCCGGCGAGACCAAAACCGTGAGCCTGTCGCTTGACCTGCGGGCCTTCGCTTATTACCACCCCTCCTATCACCAGTGGATCACCGAGGATGGTGAGTTCGATATCCTCTTCGGGGCTTCCAGCGCGGAGATCCGCTGCTCACAGACGGTGACCCTGAAATCCACAATGGCCCTGCCCTGCATCCTTGACAACGAATCGACTCTGGGCGAGTGGATGGCCGACTCGCGCGGCAGGGAGATCTGCGGCCCGCTCTACGAGCAGATCATCGCCCCGATGCGGTCCTCCTTTGCCAGCGAGGAGCACGCCGGGATGGATCCGCTGGGCTTTTTCATGGATATGCCCCTGGAAGGCGTGATCTACTTCCTGGGCGGCCCGCGCTTCCCCTCGCCAGAGGACACCCTGCGGGAGATGCTCGCCCGGGCCCACGCCAATGACGAAAAAACGGTCATGATCTGAGCCTGTCGAGGACACAATGAAATACGGTTATTTTGACGACTCCGCGCGCGAGTATGTGATCACGCGGCCCGACACCCCCCTTCCCTGGATCAACTACCTGGGCAGTGAAGATTTCTTCGGGTTGATCTCCAACACCCTGGGCGGGTATTCCTTCTACAAAGATGCCCGCCTTCGCCGCCTCACCCGCTTCCGCTACAACAACGCTCCGTTGGATACGGGCGGCCGCTGTTTCTACCTTCGGGATGACGACCCGGCATTGGCAGCGCCCCTGATCTGGTCGCCTGCCTGGAAGCCGGTCATGGCCCCCCTGGATTCCTACGAATGCCGCCACGGGATGGGCTATACGACCATCCGCTCTCAAAAGGCAGGCATGGGATCCGAGCTCCGCTGCTTCGTGCCGCCCGGCGGGAACCTGGAAGTCTGGGAGCTGGCGATCACCAACCAGCGCCCCCAGCCCGCCGATCTATCGGTCTTCGCGGCGGTCGAGTTCTGTCTCTGGGACGCCCACGAGGACGGCACCAACTTCCAGCGTAACTATTCCGTGGGCGAGGTGGAGATCTGGACGGACCTCCCCTCCGGTGCGAGCGCCATTCTCCATAAGAGCGAGTACCGCGAGCGGCGTGACCATTTCGCCTATTTCGCCTGCTCCGAGAAAACCTCCGGCTGGGACACCTCGCGGGAAGCCTTCCTGGGCCCCAACCGCGGCTGGGATGCGCCTCTGGCAGTGGAGCGCGGCGGACTGTCAAATTCCGAGGCGCACGGCTGGCAGCCCGTGGGAGCCCATCACCTGAAGCTCCACCTGGAGCCTGGCGAGAGGCGCAAGATCATCTTCCTGCTGGGATACCACGAGAATCCGCGGGAGGCCAAATTCGCCCCGCCTCACTCGCAGCACGTGAACCGTGAAACGGTGCTTCCCATCCTCCAGCATTATCTCGACCCGGCCGAAACGGAGAGGGCCTTTGACGAGCTGGGCCGCTACTGGGATGACCTTCTTGGACGGTTTATGGTCTCCACGCCCGATATCCATACCGATCGCATGGTCAACATCTGGAACACCTACCAGACCATGATCACCTTCAACATGAGCCGTTCGGCCTCCTACTTCGAGAGCGGGATCGGGCGCGGCATGGGCTTTCGCGATTCGAACCAGGACCTGCTCGGTTTCGTCCATCTCTCGCCCGAACGCGCCCGCGAGCGCATCCTGGACCTGGCGGCCACCCAGCTCCCCACGGGAGGGGCCTACCACCAGTACCAGCCCCTCACCCGGCGCGGCAACAACGACATCGGCTCCAACTTCAATGATGATCCCCTCTGGCTGGTGCTGTCCACAGCGGCCTACCTGAAGGAGACCGGCGATTGGGGCATCCTCCAGGAGCCCGTCCCCTACGATAATGAGCCCGGCTCCGAGACCGCACTCGGCGAGCATCTCCAGCGCTCGATCCAATACACGCTTGACCGGCTCGGCCCGCATGGCCTGCCCCTGATCGGCCGCGCCGACTGGAACGACTGCCTCAACCTGAACTGCTATTCGGATACCCCCGGGCAGTCCTTCCAGACCACCACGAACAAGGACGGCAAGGTGGCGGAGAGCGTCTTCATCGCCGGGTTGTTCGTGCTGGCCGCCCGCGAGATGCATGACCTGGCCGGCCATTATCCCTCCAGCGCCGCCCCACTTCCCATCCAGCCGGCGGAATTCCTTGCCCGCGCCGCCGCGCAGATGGAAGATGCGGTCTGGGCCGCGGGCTGGGACGGCGAATGGTTCCGCCGCGCGTATGACGACTCCGGACATGTCCTCGGCTCGCAGGAGAATGGGGAGGGCCGCA
>CAZSPX010000335.1:0-3459 GCA_964608885.1 uncultured Anaerolineaceae bacterium
CGTGTAGCTCTCCTTCACAGCGACGCTGGCAATCTCTGGTCGCTTGAACGCGATCGCCGCGAGCTTCGCCATGTCTCGTGCCGAACCTTGGTTCGCAGGGTCTAGGCCAGTTGGATCGGCGAATGTCAGGGAGGTGAGCCCGAGCGCCTTCGCCTTTTCATTCATGAGCTTGACGAATGCTGCCTCGCTCAATCCGGTTGACCGCGCGAGCGCGCGCGTAGCGTTGTTCGCCGAGCCAATGAGCATCGTGTTCCAGAGATCGTTGGCAGTCATCGTCTCACCGGGCGAGACGTACAGGCAGGCGCAAATTGCGCTGTCAGCTTTCTGGTAGGTTACGGAGTTCCTGAACGTTGGCTTGCGATCGAGGTACACCAGCGCTGTCATCAGCTTCGTCAGGCTCGCAATGGGGTGACGTTCGTCAACGTTCTTCCCGGCAACGACCGCATCTCTCTCAACGTCGAAGGCAATGCCAGCTGTGCTGCTCACGGGTAGTGCTACTGGTGCAGCCGCACCGGTGCTCGTCGCTGCAGGTACGTCAGGTTGCGTGACAGCGTCGCCGAGAACTTTCGGATTAACTGCGGCAACGCGTACCTTGGCGACGCCGCCGTTCGATCCTTTGATCTTCACGAAGGCTGTGTACACGAGGTCAATGACACGGCCACGTACGTAGGGCCCACGTGACACGACCTTCACGATCGTGGACTTGCCATTCTCTACGTTCGTCACCTTCAGCTTCGTCCCCATGGGGTACCGATTGTGCGCTACGCCATCCGGGTTCTTCTTACTCCTGTACCAGCTCGCGATGCCGACTTCCTCTCCGAGGTCATCAGCAGCGACTGCGTAGCCCATCACGTAGGCTGTATTCCCCTGCGCCACCTCCCAGGTCTTCACCGCTGGATTGTAGAAGAGCACTCGTTGCGGGTAGAAGCCATGCCCTGCCACCTTGGGTGAAATCGTAACGCCCTTCGCCATGCGCACGAGCGAACCGTCAGCACCGCGTAGGCCAACCTGGAGTACGCTTGCTCGCTGCTTGTACCGCGCTGGGAGTGGCGCTGGGAGTGGCGCGTCTGGTGTGAGCAAGAAGGTCGCAGCTTGGGCGAGTGCCTGCGCGCGTAGGGTCACTGTGTAGTTCGGAATCGAAAACGCCGAGCCTGAGCCGCCAGCTGGAACATCCACGACGGTACTCATGGGCGTGACCGTCATGCCATCGGCGAACGTGCCTGGCTTCGTCGCGAGGTCGGCAGCAGGGACGAGGACGGTGTGCAGCCGTAACGTCGAACCAGTGAGCAAGTTCGCCGCATCGATCTTCCCGCCGATGACGCCCCACGACTGCCCAACCTCATCGTACCCGAGGAGTACCGTTGCGGTATCTGGTAGCGGCGTCGCTGGCACTTTCAGCCAGAGCGACTTCATGGCGAGATCGGTCTCATTCTCGGTATCAATGTCAAGGCGGTACGCGGTGCCTGCTTGGCTGTAGCGTGTCGGCAGGGGTACGGGTACTGCAACGCCAGGTGCAACGGTAACTCGCGCTGGGACGCTGACCGCACCATCACGAACGTTAACGAGGAAACCATCAGCAGTACGAATTTCTCCTCCAGTGCGAGCATCGGTTAAGTCAACGACTGTTGGCTCTGCAGCAGCGGTCGCACGCACCCCGCTGAAGCAGGCAGCGAGGACGAGGAGCGCGAGGAGACGGTACATTCTTGTCACGGGGTGGGTCATTAGGTACACTCTATGACGATTGGAGGTATTGCAGGCGGGTATAGTACAGTGGTAGTATGCATCCTTCCCAAGGATGAGAGACGGGTTCGATTCCCGTTACCCGCTCCAGCTCGTTACTCGCTATCCCCCGCGACGCGTACTACGCAGCCAGTTCGTGCGCGCCTCGTACGAGGGGACCCTAGGGAAGACTTGAAATGTGATGTGCCGATGTAGCTCAGCTGGTAGAGCAATGCTTTCGTAAAGCATGGGTCGGAGGTTCGAATCCTCTCATCGGCTCCAGCCTCACTCACCTACTGATTCGTGTTCGCGTTCGTACTAGCCGTTTTGCAGCTCGGTTCAGTTTTCGCGAGTACGCCGCAGGCTGCTTCCCAGCGGAAGCGTGGCTCGAAGAGGTACACGTGCAGCTTCTCAGCTTTCGCTGTAACGAGATCAGAGAGCCAGGTGTTGAAGTCTGGCGTCTTCGCGATGCGCCGTAGCGTGTAGACCGTTCCATCTGCTTTCTTCGGCGCCGCTGCCTTCTTCTCCAAGAGGACAATTTCGTACCCCCGACTCGTTTCGAGTACGGCGCTCACTTGCTTCTCGCCGAGCGCAGTAATGGCTTTCACTGCTTCAGCTGTGTACTCGGTAGCAATCGTCTTCGTGTTGAGCTCAATTGCGCCCCCCTTCACTGCGGTCGGTGCGTCTTGGCTCTCCTTGCCAGCTACATCAGCGAACGTCGCGGCGGTCACCCGTTCGCGAATAGCAGTAACCTGACTCTTCACATCTGCGAAGTACTTCTCTGCCAGCTTCTCCTGGATGACCTGCGGCTTGCTGAGCTTCAGCTTGAACTGCTCGACGGTCCAACCGTAGAGGGTCTTGATGTACTGCTCCACATCTGCCGCGTTCCCTGACTGCTGCACGTACCCATCGTACGTCTTCTGGATGTCAGCGGCGGCTACGGTTACCTTCTGCTCTTTCGCAATAATCGACAGGAGCGATTCACCGATAACTTTATTGAGGATGATCTTCCGGGTGTAGAGATCCATGCTCAGCGTTCGCTGGCTGGCTGCATCTGGTGGCTCGTTGCGCTGCAAGTACGACGCAATGTTCGGTACGTCCTTCTGGTAGTCGACGTACGAGAGCCACTGGTCCCCGACGATGGCAACCGGAAGGTGCAGCGTACTCGCAATCCAGAGCAACGACGGTCGCTGCCAGCTGAAACGGAGGAACCCAACGACGAAGACGAGCACCGTGGCTACGAGTACCCCACCGACGTAGAGTGCGATTCGCTTCAGCCAATGTACGTGCGGGGGTGGCAGCTGCTTCAGGTCGTGGTGCTCAGGATCGGCGAGTGGTGGCATCTGCGTAATAGCAGCACGTACAGCTTCATGATCAGGATGCAGTTCAGGCATAGGTGCGAGGGTTAAGAATTCGGAGCGAAGAAGTAGTGCCACCACCGTTGCGCATTCGTGGTCCCAGGCGTTTCCGTCGTCGTAGTCGTTGCCACGAGCGATGCGCTATTTGAGTCTGGAACGATGAGCAGCGTCTCCCCAGGACGTTGCAGGTTCAGCCGTTTCCGAGCTTCCCGTTCACGGAAGCTATCCGTATTAATAGATGCAACGTACTCACCCAGGCTACGGTTCTGCGCCTGGAGCTCAGCAATCTGCTGCTCGAGCGTCGCAATCTCCTGCCGGAGAGACACACGTCGGACGACCTCTTTCGTAATCCCAACGAGGATAATGACGATGAGGATGACCT
>CAZSPX010000336.1:0-1457 GCA_964608885.1 uncultured Anaerolineaceae bacterium
GTGGTGGTGGCATAGGTGATGCCGATGCCGCGCACGGCGCGTGGTTCATAGGCGGGCATGGACTGGCCCTTGACGGTGGGCACGCGGGTCACGCCGTAGGCCCTGCCGGTGCCTTCGGTGCCGCTGCCGAGGATGCGGCCCAGCGGGGTGCCTTTGCCCATCTCGTGGATGAGGTTGATGGCCCCCTTGCTGTCCCCGAAGGGCAGCACGCCGCCTTCCATGGCGACCCCGATGGTCGTGCCGGTCTCGATGGTATCGAGACCGTACTCGTTGCAGAGCCGGATCATTTCGGCGATGTCATCCAGGTTGTCGATGCCGCAGTCCGCGCCCAGCGACCAGTCTGATTCGTACTCGACGCAGGAGGCGACTTCCGTGCCGTCCTCCGCGTGCCAGGTGTTGGAGCATTGGACGATGCAGCCGGGGCTGCAGGCATGGTTATAGAGCTCCTTGCCCAGGCGCTTCTTGTTGCCCTCGAAGATGGCCTCCCCGGCGATGTCGGCGGCGCCTTCGAAGCGCCCGCTGGAGAAGTTGCGGGTGGGCAGACCGCCGGCTTCGTTCAGGATGTTGATCAGCACGGCCGTTCCGTAGGAGTTCAGCCCGCCCTTGGGCTTGGTGATATCGTGGGTCTGAAGGGCCTGGGTCATCTTCTTGCGGCCCTCTTCAAAGAGCGCCTTGTCGGCGATCTCCACGGGAGGGGCGTCCTTGCGGTCCAGCACGATGAGCTTGACGCGCTTGCTGGCCAGGACGGAGCCCAGGCCGCCGCGGCCCGCATAGCGGGTGGCGCGCTTGGATTCGTCGTTGAAGACCACCCCCGCGTTGCCGTAGGCATGTTCCCCGGCCAGGCCCATCCCGCCGATCGAGACCCTGCCAAACCGGTCATAGACCTTCGGGAAGATCTCCGTGAGCGGCTTGCCGCTGTATTCGGTGGCGTCAAAGAACTCGATGCGGGGCTGTCCGGCATCCTTGTCGAACTTGATCAGCATGCCCCAGAACCTGCCATCCTTCACAGGCTGGCCCTCGAGCACCAGGGCTTTGACCTGCAGGCGGGCAAGGTCCGCCGCCCAGGAGGTTCCGGCGTTGGATTCCTTGATGCCGCCGGTCAGCGGGGACTTGGCTCCGACCGAGAGGCGGGCGGAGGTCGGCGCTGAGGTGCCGGTGAGGATGCCCGGCGAGAAGACGATCTTGTTGTTGGGTCCGAGGGGATGGCAGAGAGGGGGGACCTCATCCGCGACCAGGGTGGAGGTCATGGCGCGCCCGGCCAGGTACTTATAGGCCTCGGGGACAGCCTCCACCTTGTAGGTCTGATCCGTCATGTTCACACGTACGATCCACATATTCGCTCCTTTGGTTCAATCCATGCGGCATTGGTTTGCTTTACGGCTGGAGGATGGGGGTGTGCATGCCTTACGCCTGCAGCCCCGCCGTTCACAGCCGGTGAGGCCATGCATCGGAGGAAA
>CAZSPX010000336.1:1557-3449 GCA_964608885.1 uncultured Anaerolineaceae bacterium
CATTCATTAACGATGGCACGCGGGGTAAAATAATCACAGGAAGGCACGCCCCATACCGGCCGCCCGGCGGCCGTTTTTGCTGAGCAGGCAACAATAGAGAGGATGGGGGGGCGCGCACCACAGGTCTCCTTAATGTCCATCGAAGGTTCCGCCCCGCGCGCGCAGATCGAGCTGCGCGATGTGGTCAAAGTGTATTCCAGCGCAGCCGGAGAATTCCCGGCCCTGCGCGGCATCAACGCGCAGGTGCAGCAGGGCGAGTTCCTGGGGATCATCGGCAAGTCGGGGGCGGGCAAGTCCACGCTTCTCAACATGGTCAACGGGGTGGACCGGCTGACGAGCGGGGAGGTGCTGATCCACAGCCGCGGGGAATCGGTCTCGGTACATGAGCTAAGCGAGGATGCGCTGGCCCTGTGGCGCGGGCATACCCTCGGGATCGTGTACCAATCCTTCCAGCTGCTGCCAATGCTCAACCTGGTGGAGAACATCACGCTGCCCATGGACCTGTGCGGGCTGTACAGCGCGCGCCAGAGCCGGGAGCGGGCCCTGGAGCTTTTGCGGCTGGTGGAGCTGGAGGAGCACGCCCGCAAGCTCCCCGCGCAGATCTCGGGCGGGCAGCAGCCGCGCGTGGCGATCGCACGCGCCCTGGCCAATGACCCGCCCATCCTGATCGCGGACGAGCCCACCGGCAGCCTGGACTCGCTCACCGCCGACCACATCTTCGAGGTCTTCGAGAAGCTGGCCGTCGAGCAGCAGAAGACCATCCTGATGGTCACGCACGACAGCAGCCTGGCCCCGCGCTTCTCCCGCCACCTGACGCTGGCGGACGGAGAGATCGTGGCCGACAGCGAAGCGGAAGCGAGGCCGGCGTGAGCGCTTCGCAAGGCATGATCGAGATGCGCGGCATCGAGAAGACCTACCGCAATGCGGCGGGGGAGTTCCCGGTGCTCAAGGGGTTGGACCTGACGATCGGAGGCGGGGAGTTCGTCTCCATTGTCGGGAAATCGGGCAGCGGAAAATCCACGCTGCTGAACATGATCACGGGCATCGACCATCCCACCGGCGGGCAGGTGGTGATCGGCGGCACCGACATCTACGCGGGCGTGACCGAGAGCCAGCGCTCGCGGTGGCGCGGGAAAAACCTGGGGATCGTGTTCCAGTTCTTCCAGCTGCTGCCCATGCTGACCCTGCTGGAGAACGTCATGCTGCCGATGGACTACGCCGGGATGTACGGCTTCGAGGAGAGGCCGCAGCGGGCCCTGGAGCTGCTCAGGCTGGTGGGGCTCGAGAAGTTCGCCAGCAAATTACCGGCGCTGGTCTCCACGGGACAGCAGCAGTCCGCGGCCATCGCACGCGCGCTGGCCTGCGACCCTCCGCTGCTGGTGGCGGACGAGCCCACGGGCAACCTGGATTCCCGCTCGGCTTCGGCGATCATCGACCTGTTCGAGAGCCTTTCGAAGCAGGGCAAGACCATCGTCATGGTCACACACGACCCTTCGCTCACCTCGCGCACCACGCGCAACATCGTGATCTTTGACGGCGAGCTGATCGACGAGTCCATCTCGCGGGCCCTGCCCACGCTCCGGCACCGTCACATGCTGGAAATGACGAAGAAGGCCGCGCGGCGCACGGCCTCGCCCGGCGAGGTCATCCTGCACAGGGATGCGGAGGTGGACCGGCTGTTCATCATCGCCCGGGGCGAGGTGGAAGTGCGGAACGGCGGGCCGGGCGCAAGGCTGGGGGCGGGGGAGTTCTTTGGCGAAATGGAGATGCTCGAGGAAGGGCTCTCGCTGGCCGAGGTGCGCGCCGGGGAGGCGCCCGTGGAGCTGCTGACCTACCCGCGCCTCGCGTTCATGGAGATCCTGCGGGAGTCGCCCATCACGCTGGAGGCGGTG
>CAZSPX010000337.1:0-3424 GCA_964608885.1 uncultured Anaerolineaceae bacterium
AGCGCGGGTACAGCAGCCTCCCATCCATCACCACCGCCGCGGGGTCCTCCAGGAACGTCTCCATCCGGGATTGCTCCGGCGCCTCCCTGACGCTTGCAAGCCGCGGCAGGAGAGCTTCTGCTGTTTGATCCGTGAACTGCGGCGTGGAGAACAGCGTCGCGATCCACGGAAGTGCCCCCAGCAGGACAAACAGTCCTCCCAGGGGGAGCAGGCTCCCCCACCGCACTTTAGCGCTCTCCATGCTCTCTGCGGCCTTCACCTCCTGCGACTTTGCACCGAAGAGCGCTCCTGCGATCCCCAGCGCCTCGATAAACCCGACCGCAAGGTAGAAGTACGGCATCCAATCGGCCGGCATGTCATAGCGCCAGCCCGAGAACCTCCCCACCGCGGTCGCCAGCGCATAGCCCAGGCTGAACCCCAGCGGCAGCAGTCCCGCCCAGCGCCAGCGCCGCCACGCGGCCGCCAATCCCAGCGCGATCACGCCCAGGTACACGACGACCAGCGCGACGTTGTACCATGCCAGATGGCCGCCCCACTGTGTCCAGTACAGGTTGATGGGCGCAAAGAGGCCGTTGAACGGCATGATCAGCGGCAGCGCCAGCAGCCCCCCGATCCAGCCCGCCAGGAAGTGGTTGGCGATGAAGCCCAGCACGAACCCCGGGTCCTTCAACAGGAACTGGAGCAGCACCTGCCCCACTCCCTTGCCCTCGAAGTCGAAGTTGTTGATATCCAAATTGCCGGTGTAGGCGTACTGGCTGGCGATCACCTTGTACTGGAAGGCCGCATCGAAGCTCACCTGCCCGGTCAGCAGGTAGTTATGCAGCAGCCAGGGGACCACTGCCAGCCCGAACCCCAGCAGGAAAAAGACCGAAGACCTCAGGAAAGACCTGACGAACGGCCTCAGCGTGAGCGCCGCGATCAGCAGCAGGATGGGCAGGATCAGCAGGGATTGCGTCCGCAGCAGGAGCAGCAGCCCGAACCCGCCTCCAGCCGCCAATGCCGCCCGCGAATCCTCCCTTTGCATCCAACGGAACGCCAGCAGGCACGCCAGCAGCACCAGCAGCAGCGTCGGCAGGTCCACCAGCAGCATGCGGCTGTTCGAGGTGCGCGTCTCCGAGGAGACCCATATCGAGGTCAGCTCGCGGAAGATGAAGAGGAACGCCGCCGTCACCCCCGCTGCCCGTGAGTGCAGCCTCTCCCCCAGCCAGTAGAACAGCACCGGGATCAGCGCCAGCACCAGGGTCTGCCCCACCAGGATGAGGTCATAGCGCTGCCCGAAGAGCAGGTGCAGGAAGGCCAGCAGCGTGATGTACAGCGGCCGCGTCGGGATCTCGCCGCGGTAGGGCTGCCCGATGAACAGGCTCTGCGCCATGCTGTCGTAGTAGTACGAGTCCGAGAAGGGATAGGGCTGCTCTGCGGGCGGACCGATGGTCATGTAGAACGCGTTCTTCAGCACCTCGTTCGGCACGCTCAGCCAGAGCGCCAGCGCGGCGAGGTAGATCAATACCGGAAGGAGCCTGCTTTCGCGCGGCAGCCGCCTCCCCGCCAGGAAGGCCGCCCCGCCCAGGATCAGCGCGAGCGCGAACTGCCACCCCTGGATGGCGATGCCCGGCTCCCCCCAGTACGCGGGGTCAGGCGTCACTCCAAGGCGCGTGACCGCCACCAGTATCAGGAGTGCCAGCAGTGCCAGCACAAAGAAGAGCCACGGCCCTCGCAGCCCCCGGGCGTGACCTGCAGCCTTGTCCGGGTGCAGCCCGCGCGCCGCGGTCAGCAGGTACAGGCTCGTCTGCGCCGCCAGCAGCAGCAGGAAGACCAGCAGCGGGCTGAGCCGCACATAGACCGGCAGCATCCGCTCCGGGTCTGTGTAGCGCAGCAGGAACAGCCCCGCGGCGAGAGCCAGCGCCAGCAGCCCTGCGAGCAGTGCGATCCCCGGCCGCTCCAGCCGCTCCATCCATCGAGGCGGGCGGAGCGCAAAGTACAGCCCGGCCGCGGCCGCCAGTCCCAGAAAGGCCAGCATCCCCAGCCGCGCCGCGGAGAGGCCCTCCGAGGGGATGAGCGCCAGTGCAAGGACGGCGGCCCCCGCTTCGAGAGCCGCCGCCAGAAAGTACCAGGGCCGTAATTTTCGGATCGCCTCAGGGTCCACAGCTAGAACTGGAAGCCTCCGCGCGAAGGGACGATCTTATAGGAGTAGTTCTTGATGTAGCCGAACAGTTTATCCTGCAGCAGGCTCCAGTCGCCCGATTCCAGGGCGGTGCGGGCCTGCGGAGCGTTCTCCGCCACCAGCACCACCTGGATCTGCGGGTACGAGCCGTAGAGCGTGGCCCAGGCTTCCGCGGGCTGCAGTCCCAGGCGCTGCACCCCGGGCACGAACTCGCCGATCACGAACTCGAAGTACTCCTGCTCGTGCTCGGCCGCGATGTCCCACGTCATGAGGATCTTGACTGGCATGTCGGGGTCAGCTTTTCTGGTAATCCAGCACCACCACGCGCGTCTCGTCGGGCAGGCCGCTGCGTGTCACCTTCAGCGAGGGCTGCGGTTCGGGCTTGCTCAGGCCCATCTCCTTGACGAACTTGTTGAGCGATTCCAGCGTGATCTTCGAATCCGGCGTGGCGTAGTGCATCGGGATGACGATGTTCGGCTCGAACAGGCTGATCACCTCGGCAGCCTTGGCCGCGTTCAGGCCCCCGCCGCCCCCCACCGGGACCAGCGCCACGTTGACCGTGCCCAGCGCCTCGATCTCCGCCTGCGTGGGGACCTGCTGGAGGTCGCCCAGGTGCGCCACGGTGATGCCGTCGTAATCGAACACGTACAGGGTGTTGCGCACCCCGCCATCCTTTTTCTTCTTGCCCGGGCCGTCGGTCTGCAGGCCGGTGATGAACACCCCGCCGATCTCGAACTCCCCGGGGCCGTCGATGGTGAGCGTTGCGCCCTTGACCCCCGGCAGGAAGTTGTGCCCCGCCGCATCGTGGCTGATGGTCACGATCTCGGCCTTCAGCTTCAGCGCCTCGTAGCCCGTGACCTTGCTGTCGTATGGATCCGTCACCACGGTGGCATAGGTGCGCTCGGTGAGCCGGAAACAGGAATGTCCGTACCAGGTAATTTCCATGAAGGAGCCTCCAACGGGCAATTATAACCCGTGTCGTTGCGAGGAGCAGCGCGCGAAGCGTACTGCGACGTGGCAACCCCATGAGAGGAGGAGATTGCTTCGGGTGGTCTCGATGCGGCCTCGAAAAACACTCGGCCTACTCGTCCACCCTCGCAATGACGAAGAACATCAATATTTCCTCTGAAACCGATTCCTCATCAAAATCGCGGACGCATTCAACGTCAGCAACAGCGCCAGCAACACAATGATCGCGCCTGCGGCGATGGCATGGAATTCGGATTGGGCGCGGGTCGTCCACTGATAGATTTGAATCGGCAG
>CAZSPX010000338.1:0-3413 GCA_964608885.1 uncultured Anaerolineaceae bacterium
ATGAAGCGGCTTCTATTCCTCCTTGCTTGCTTGACCATGCTGTCTGCCTGCAGTACGGCTGGCTCTTCGCCTTCGCCGGCCCCGCTCCCCACACTGATCCCCTCCCGTACTCCGGTTCCTTCCTCTACACCCACCCCCACGATCACATTCACCCCGACCCGGACCCCCACGCCCACCCTGACCCTGACGCCCACCATCAGCCCCACACCTACATTTGATTTTCCGACCGTCACCGTGAACAAGCAGGCGCACTGCCGCTACGGTCCCTCCGCGGCCTATCTGCACGCTGCCGACCTGTATGCCGGTGACACAGGCACAGTACGCGGCCGCGCCGAGTATAGTTCCTGGCTCTACATCAAGCCTGATAAGATCGACTACTTTTGCTGGGTGGCCCCCTCTGTCGTTGATGTTGTCGGGGATGTATCCACCCTGCGCGTGAAGGAACCGAACATCGAAACCATTGGTGAGAGCTTTTATGGTCCTCCCAAAAATGTCACCGCGCTGCGCGACGGAGCACAGGTGACGATCTCCTGGGAACAGGTAAAAATGACGCGCGACCAGGATCGCGGGTACTTTATCGAAGCCTTTGTCTGCCAGGATGGAAATTACCTGTGGTGGACATTCTCTTATCCGGACCAGTTCAATACCACCTATACGGTCAAGGATGAGGCCGGATGTTCGGAGGCCTCCTACGGGACCATTTACACCGTCACCAAGGAGGGTTACTCCAAAGGGAAGCCCATTCCCTGGCCGGCTCCCTAAAATAAAACCTCCCGCAAGCACCTCAAGACCTGCGGGAGGTTTTTCATCCTCTTGATTATAGAAGTGTACCGCGCAGGATGAGTGCTGCAACACTGAAGTAAATGACCAGCCCGGAGACGTCCACCATGGTGGCAACAAAGGGAGCCGAGGATGTCGCCGGGTCCACCCCCAGCCTTCTCAGAAGCAGGGGCAGCATGGATCCAGCCAACGTACCCCATAGGACGATCCCCACCAGGGCCAGCCCCACGGTCAACGCCAGCAGGGCCCAATGAGGGCCGTAGGCATGGAACACATTGGCCCAGATCGTGATCCGCACGAAACCGATCACCCCCAGGATCAGCCCCAGCGAAAGACCCGAGAGGAACTCCCTTCGCATCACCCGCCACCAATCCGATAGATGCACCTCCCCCAGGGCCATGGCGCGGATGATGATGGTCGAGGCCTGTGATCCCGAGTTCCCGCCACTGGAAATGACCAATGGCACGAAGATCGACAGGATGACCGCCTTTGCGATCTCGTTTTCGAATTTTCCCATCGCGGTTGCGGTCAGCATCTCGCTCAGGAAAAGGATCACCAGCCAGCCAGCGCGTTTACGCACCATGCGCGGCAGCGCGATGCGCATATAGGGCTCATCCAGGGCCTCTGAGCCGCCGATCTTCTGGATATCCTCTGTGGCTTCCTCTTCGGCTACGTCCAGGATATCGTCCACCGTCACGATACCGATCAAGGCTCCCTGGCTGTCGGTCACCGGAAGGGCGATCTGGTCCGTTTCCTTGAAAGCCTCCACCGCGACCTCGCGGTGATCGGTGGCTTTCAACGAAACGAAACGGGAATCCATCAACCCGGAGATAAGCGCTTCAGGGGGGGCCAGCAGGATCTGGCGGATGCGCAGGTCATCGATCAGCTTCCCATTCTCATCGATCACGTAGATCATGCTCATGGTCTCGCTGTCCCGCCCGTACTGGCGGATGTGTTCCATAGCCTGGGCCACCGTCCACTGCGAGCGGACCCGGACAAAATCCGGGGTCATGAGTCTTCCAACACTGTCCTCCTCGTAGCCCAGGAGCTGGGCCGCCACCCTGCGTTCCTCAGACGAGAGCAGGTTAAGAAGCGATTGGATCACCGTGGGAGGCAGTTCCTCCAACAGGGATGTCCGGTCGTCCGGTGACATCGCGTTCAGGATGGCCGCCACGTCTTCGCGCGCCATGGCCTTTAAGAGCTGTTCCTGCCGCTCAGGCTCCAGATAGGAAAACACCTTGGCTGCCTGGTCGCGTCCCAGCAGCCGGAAGAGGACAGCCTCCTTCTCCACCGGGAGCGGTTCCATCAGCTCGGCAATGTCGGTCGCAGTCCAATTCTCGATCTGTTCGCGCAGCTTCAGAAACTCGCGCGATTCGATCATCAATTCCAGGTCACTTACCGTTTTGTCAAAGATCTCGCTGAGAAAAGCCATTCAAACCTCCTAACCAGGGAATGGAGGCGGCAAAAAAGCCGCCTCGTCTCCGGCGGCGGCTTTCGTTTTCCCGTGGGTCTCCCCCCTGCAGCTGTCAACTCAGGAATTGCTTCCCGGGAGGAGGGCTGCACAGGAGAGGGCGGGCGCGCAAAGGCTGCTTCGCCAGAGTGTAAGCAGGGATCGTCTATCACTATCCGTATCCACGCAGGTACCTCCTTCTCGTGCGCATGCCTGGATTGGCTCTCAAGCCTCATGCGCCGGCAAAACAAAACCTCCCGGTTGTTCCAGGAGGCGCACAGCAGTCATACCCCGCACATGGGTGGGTCGCCTCCTGGTTGAGCTTCAGCACTGCGGACCGTAGGGATCCTGCACCCAGCCACTTCGAGTGAAGCCTTAATCCGACTCCACCTGGTCTACCCTTTGGCGTCTTTCGACGTTTCAGGACAATGGCCTGTGTCTCACGCAGCCGCCTGGCCTAACGAGGTCTTTGATTTGCGGCGTACTTATAGTCCTCCGGGTCCTTCCCGTCAAGGGGACAAACCTCCCGGTTCCGGGAACTTTTTTATCCTAAAAAGCATCCACAGGTGAGCAACTAATGGAAATGGCTCAGAGAGCCAGGAGGAAGAATGTTCGCCCGGAAGTTTTTGCAGTTGTTTACCCTTATTGCGGTCGTCGCCGGCGCTTTTATGAGCGCCCAACCTGCCTTTGCCTGGTCCTGCGGGACCAGCTATACGGTGGTGAGCGGGGATACTCTGCGTATCATCGCTGCCAATTGTGGGACCACTGTCTACGCCCTCAGACGCGCCAACCCCGCCGTCGGAGGCGGTGACCTGATCTACCCCGGACAGGTCCTGCTCCTGCCCGGTGCCTTCATAGACCAGGGAAATGGTTATGCGACCTATATCATCGCCCGCGGCGATACGCTCAAGGCCCTGGCTGAGCGCTTTGGAACCAGCATGGAGTATCTGAAGAGCACCAACCCTGAGATCTTCGATATCAATGTGATCTATGAAGGCCAGCGCCTCACGGTGCCCTCGGGCTATGGTGTCCCCGACCCGCAGCCTCAACCCGTTCCCACCGGTGGAACCTACACTGTCCAGCGCGGCGATACACTTCGCAAGATCGCCGACCGGTTTGGCGTCAACCTCCAGGACTTGATCGCCGCCAACCCGCAGATCCCGAATCCCAACCGGATCTTCGT
>CAZSPX010000339.1:0-3390 GCA_964608885.1 uncultured Anaerolineaceae bacterium
TACTACGCGAACTACCCCGGCTACGCCTCGTGCGCCGGCCTGAAGACCGTCCCGGTCATTTCGCGACAGGCCAGCAGCCTGGAGATGCTCGAGCTGGCACTCATCGAGAACGTCCAGCGCGCCGACCTGAATGTGCTTGAAGAGGCCGAGGCCTACCGACAGCTGACCGAGGACTTCGGGCTTTCCCACGAGGCTGTGGCCGTGCACGTAGGCCGCAGCCGGTCTGCGGTGAGCAATACCCTGCGCCTGCTGGATGCCGCAGCCGCGGTCAAGCAGGCCCTGGCCGACGGCCGCATCAGCGAGGGGCATGCCCGCGCTCTGCTGGGTCTCACCACGGCCCGCGCCCAGGAGGCTGCTCTGCGCACGGTCCTTCAGCTGGGCATGAGCGTCCGCCAGACCGAGGGGCTGGTCAAGCGCCTGGGCGGGGCGCGCTCCGCCTCGAAGCGGAAGCCTTCCCGCAGTGCCGATGAAAGCGACCTCCAGCGCCGCCTCGAGACGAGCCTGGGGACCAAGGTCGCCCTGCGGCACCGCAAGAAGGGCGGCTCTGTGACCATCTATTATTATTCTGCAGAAGAGCTGGACGCCCTGCTCGGGAAGCTGCTCTGATATGAAGCTGCTCTTCAACGGCCGCATCCGCACGATGGATGCAGCCCGGCCTCTCGCTTCCGCCCTGCTCATTGACCATGACCGCATCCGCGCCTGCGGAGAGAAAGACGAGCTTTCCCGGCTCACCGGAAGACTGGAGGAGACCCTCGACCTGGGCGGGCGCACCGTGTGGCCCGGGCTGACCGACGCCCACCTGCACTTGCAGCATTACTCCCTGGGCTTGCAGAAGGTGGATTGCGAGACCTCCACCCTCGAGGAATGCCTGGAGCGGGTGCGGGAGCGCGTGGGTTCCTCCGAACCGGGAGCGTGGGTGCTGGGCCACGGCTGGAATCACAACGGCTGGGAGTTGTCCGGGGCGGAGGGCTTTCCCACCGCTGCCCAACTGGATGCGATCACCCCGCAGAATCCCGTCTATCTCACCGCCAAATCCCTGCATGCCGCCTGGGGCAACACTGCTGCCCTGCGCCTGGCAGGGATCGGGGCGGATACGCCCGACCC
The DNA here is from genome assembly GCA_964608885.1 of uncultured Anaerolineaceae bacterium. Lineage (GTDB taxonomy): Bacteria > Chloroflexota > Anaerolineae > Anaerolineales > Villigracilaceae > JACPVF01. The sequence continues at coordinate 1,105 of CAZSPX010000339.1, forward strand.
CCGGGATGGCCGCATCCTGCGCGACCCCTCCGGCCGCCCGGTTGGCATCCTGCTCGAGAGCGCCATGTCGCTGATGAACGCCTGCCTCCCCCAGGCCACCCTGGAGGAGACGGTCCAGGCCGTAGAGCAGGCCCAGCCCGTTCTCTGGAGCATGGGCCTGACCGGTGTGCACGACTTCGACCGGCGGGAGAGCTTCATGGCCTTGCAGGAGCTGCATGCGCGCGGCCGGCTTAAGCTGCGCGTCAACAAGAATATCCCGGTGGAAAGTCTGGACCACGCCTCAGCCCTCGGTCTGCGCACCGGCTTTGGCGATGACATGTTGTGGATCGGCTCGGTCAAGGCCTTCATGGACGGCGCCCTGGGACCGCACACCGCCGCCATGTTCCGGCCCTATGCCGGCGAGCCGGAGAACCGCGGCATCCTGAACATGGATGCAGAGGAGCTTTTCGAGTTCGGGCGGCGCGCGGCCGATGTTGGACTTGCCATGACCGTGCATGCCATTGGCGACCGCGCAAACCATGAGGTGCTGGAGGCTTTCGAGCATCTGCGCGGCTATGAGCGCGAGCGAGGGCTGCCCGCCCGCCGCCATCGCATCGAGCATGTGCAGGTTCTGCACCCTGATGACGTCCCTCGTCTGGCGGCCCTGCAGGTGATCGCCTCCATGCAGCCCATCCATGCCATCTCCGACATGCCCGTCGCGGACCGTTTCTGGGGCGCCCGCTCCGCCCTGGCCTATGCCTGGCGCAGCCAGCTCCAGCAGGGGGCAACCCTGGCCTTCGGCTCGGATGCGCCAGTCGAATCCCCCAATCCTTTCCTGGGGCTGCATGCGGCCGTCACGCGCCGCCAGCCGGATGGCTCCCCCGGCCCGGAGGGCTGGTATCCCGAGCAGAAGCTGACCCTGGCGGAGGCCCTCGAGGCCTATACTCTCGGTCCAGCCTTTGCCGCCAATGCCGAGAACCGCATCGGACGGCTGGCTCCCGGCTATCTTGCCGACCTGATCCTGCTGGATCAGGATCCCTTTGCCTCCCATCCCGATGATCTGCTCACCCTGCGCCCGGCGGCTACCATGCTGGGCGGTGAGTGGGTCTGGCGCAGAGAGGTCTCATAATGGCCCAGCCTCAACTCTCCCCTGAAATGCTAGTCCCCCGGCTGGGGGAATATCTGATCGCGCGCGGCCACATCACGGCGGCCGACCTGGAAAAGGCGCTGGCCTATCAGCAGGAGCAGCTCCTGGCAGGCCATACCTGCCTGCTGGGCCAGGCCCTGATCGACCTTGACCTTCTCAAGCGCGCCACGCTCGATCAGGCGGTCACCGAGCAGATCATCCAGCTGCGCTCAGCCTTGCAGACCGCCAACCGCAACCTGGAACGGCGCGTCGAGGAGCGCACCGCCGAGCTGCAGTCCGCCCTGGAGCGCCTCTCCGAGCTGAGCCAGATGAAGGCCAATTTTGTGGCCAACGTCTCGCACGAGCTGCGCACCCCTCTTACCCATATCATCGGTTACCTGGAGTTGTTGTCCACCGAATCATTGGGTTCCATCACCCCCGAGCAGAAACACGCCCTGGAGGTCAGCCAGCGTGCCTCGGGCCGGCTGGAGAACCTGATCGAGGACCTGATCATGTTCTCAATGTCTGCCCGCGGCCAGCTCAGCCTCAACCTGCAGTCCGTGGAGCTGGATCGCCTGGTGAACCTGGCCGTCAAATCGGCGGCCGAGCGGGCCCAGTCGCGCGCCGTGGACGTCCACGCAGTCGTGGATGACGGTCTCCCGCATGTCCAGGCCGATCCTCAGAAGATCGCCTGGGTTCTCAACCAGCTTCTGGATAACGCCATCAAGTTCACCCCGGCGCAGGGACGCGTGGTGGTCAGCCTGCGCCAGGAGTCTCCCAACCTGCTCATGCTTTCCGTGACTGACACGGGCATCGGCATCCCGCTGGACCGCATGCAGGAGATCTTCGAACCCTTCCACCAGCTCGACAGTTCTCCCACCCGCCATTACGGAGGCACCGGTCTCGGCCTTTCGCTCGTGCGGCAGATCGTGGAGGCCCACGGAAGCATGCTGGATGTCCAATCGGTGGAAGGCCGCGGCACCACCTTCAAATTTCCCCTCCTGGCGCTGCCGGAAAGCGGGTGAGCCGCCATGGACCCCGAGACCCTCAGCGCGCTGCAAAAACTGTTCCAAAGCGTGGAGCACCAGAGCAACTGGAAAGTTGCCCTGGACACCCTTCTGGGCGCCCTTCGCCATCGCTTCGTTTACGACAACGTATCTGTCTATCTGGTGGACCCTCGC
>CAZSPX010000340.1:0-3362 GCA_964608885.1 uncultured Anaerolineaceae bacterium
GAGCGCGGCATCAGCCCCTTCTCCTCCTGCCTTCCCACGCTGATCCAGTTCCCCATCATCATCGCCCTGTACCAGTCCATCATCCGGGCGCTGGCCACGACCCCGCTGGGATTGATGCAGCTCGGGCGCAGCATCTTCCCCTTCCTCAACGTGGAATCCATCATCCCTCTGCAAAGCAAGTTCCTGTGGATGGACCTGGGACGGCCCGAATCCGTGCAGATGCTCGGGTTTGCCGTCCCCACCCTGGCCATCATTGTGGCGCTGACCACGTATGTCCAGTCCAAGCTGACCATGCCGCCCTCCACCAACCCCAACGATCAGACCGCCGCCATGAGCAGCTCCATGGCCATCACGATGCCGCTCATGCTGGGCTGGTTCGCCCTGACCTTTGCCTCCGGCCTGTCGGTCTATTTCATCACCAGCAACTTGCTGGGCATCCTCCAATATGCCATGACCGGCCGCGCCAACTGGAGCAACCTGCTCCCCGGCGCAAAAAAGAAGGCCGCCTCCGCCGGCAAGAAGTGACCAGGGAGAGACCCCATGAATGAGCGAACCACCCTCGAGATCATTGCCCCCACTGTGGAGGAAGCCCTGGCCCAGGGCCTGGCACAGTTGGGCCTGCCTGCCGACGCCGTATCCGTGGAAGTGCTGGATGCCGGCACCAAAGGCCTGTTCGGGCTGGGCGGGCGCCAGGTGCGCGTCCGCCTCACGGTGACCCCTCCCGGAGGCCCGAAGCCCGTCGAGGCTCCCGCCCCTGAGAAGCCCGCCCCCGCGTCGCGTGCGCCGCGTGCGCCCAAGGCCCCCCGGCCCAAACCGGAGCCAAAGCCCGTCGAAGCTGTCGGGGACGCCCCCGCCGCGGAGACATCCCTGGAGATCCCCGGGCACGACGAGCTGCTTGACAAGACCGAGGCGCTCATCTCGAAGCTCCTGCACCTGATGAAGATGCAGGCGCAGGTCTCGGCGCACTACGCCGACCAATCCAGCGACGACCGCCGCACCATCCACGTGGATATCCGCGGCGAGGACCTGGGCGCATTGATCGGCCGGCACGCCGAATCGTTGAACGCCTTCCAGTACGTAGCCTCCCTGATGGTGGGCAAGGAAGCCCAGCAGTGGGTGCAGCTCATCGTGGATGTGGAGGGGTACCGCAGCCGCCGCGAGCAGCAGCTCCAGCAGCTGGCCCGCCGCATGGCCGAGCAGGTGGTCAAGACCGGGCGCCGCACGAGCCTGGAGCCCATGCCCCCCAGTGAGCGCCGCATCGTGCACATCGAGCTGCGCGGTCACCCCGCGGTGACCACCGAAAGCACCGGCGAGGAGCCCCACCGCAAGGTTGTGATCATCCCCAAAGACTCCTGAGCTTCAAAAGCGCTGCGCCCCCCGCAGCGCTTTTCGTTTTTATGTCTCTGCCGGAGCGTCTCCTTGTCAGGGGTCGTGCTTCTAAGGTTTTCCTCTCCAGTTATAATATACGCATGACCGCCCCTCTCCAGCCTGTGGATTACCTGGTCTTCGGACATCTGGCCGTGGACCTCACCCCCTCGGGCACGCGGTTGGGCGGGACGGTCTCCTATGCCGCGCTGGCCGCGCACGCCCTGGGACTGCGGGTCGGCATCGTCACTTCGGGCGGCCCCGAGGCCCCGCTGGAGGCGTTGTCCGGGATCCAGATGGTCATGATCCCTTCGTCTCGTTCCACCACCTTCGAGAATATCTATCTGCCGAACCACGAGCGCCTGCAGATCCTGCACCACCGCGCCGAGCCGATCATGCCCGAGCATATCCCGCCCGAGTGGAGCAAGGCTCCCATCCTGCACCTGGCCCCCCTGGCCCAGGAGTTTCCCCATCACCTGGCTTCCAATGTGAGCGCCTCCCTCATCGGGCTGACGCCGCAGGGCTGGATGCGCGGCTGGGATGCCGATGGTCGTGTCCATCCCGTTCCCTTCGAAAACGCCGAAGAGATCCTTCCGGAGATCGGCGCCATGGTCATCAGCCTGGAGGATGTAGGCGGTGACGAGGAGCAGGTTGAGTTTTTCGCGCACCATACCCGCCTGCTGGCCGTGACAGACGCCGCGGCCGGCTCGATCCTGTACTGGAATGGCGACCGCCGGCGCTTCCGCGCCCCGAAAGTGCAGGAGGTGGATGCCACCGGCGCGGGCGATATCTACGCCGCTGCCTTCTTCGCCCGCCTCTACGCCACCCGCGATCCCTGGGAGGCGGCCCGGTTCGCCACGCAGTTCGCGGCGTATTCCGTCACCCGCCCCGGCCTGGAGGGGATCCCCAACGAGAAGGAGATCCAGGCGTGCCGGATGGAGGTCTTGTATTGACCCGTATCTACTCCTTTGTCAACCAGAAAGGCGGGGTGGGCAAGACCACCACGAGCATCAACCTGGCGGCCTATCTGGCGCGCCTGGGACAGCGCGTCCTGGTCATCGACCTCGACCCGCAGGCCAATGCCACTTCCTGCCTGGGGGTGGACAAGAATTCCGTTCAGAACGGCACCTACGAATCGCTGATTGACCTGACCTCGCCCGTCTCGAGCATCCTGATGAACGAGCGGCTCAACCTGTCGCTCCTGCCATCCTCGCCTGCCCTGGCCGGCGCGGAAGTGGAGTTGGTGGATGAGCTGGCGCGCGAATCCCGCCTCAAGAAGTCCATCGAAGGCCTCGACGGCCGCTATGATTACATCCTCATCGACTGCCCGCCCTCCCTCGGCCTGCTGACCATCAACGGCCTGGTGGCTGCCCGCGAGGGCGTCATCATCCCTGTGCAGTGCGAGTACCTGGCCCTCGAAGGCCTTGGCCAGTTGACCCAGACCTTGCAGCGCGTCCGCAAAGCGCTCTTCCCCGAGCTGCGTGTGCGCGGCGTGGTGCTGACCATGTTCGACCCGCGCACCCGCCTCTCCGCCGACGTGGTGGCCGAGGTGAACAAATTCTTTCCCGAGCAGGTCTTTAAAAGCGTGATCCCGCGCAGCATCCGTCTGGCCGAAGCTCCCTCCTACGGGCTGCCCATTGCCGTCTATGCTCCACACTCAATGGGTGCCCAGGCTTATGAGGCCCTGGCGCGCGAGGTCCTGGCCGGGGACGGGATGCCCGTCCAGGCAGAGGCTTAAGGAGCCATTCATGCCCAAACATTCCGGTCTCGGCAAAGGACTCGAAGCGCTCATTCCCACGGGGGAGGCCGCACGCGCCCCCTCGGGCGGCGTGATGCAGGTGCCTTTGGAGCTGATCCGGCCCAACCCGCGCCAGCCGCGCGTCCATTTTGACGAAGCCCAGCTTTCCGAGCTGGCGGATTCCATCCGCGAGCATGGCATCATCCAGCCGCTGATCGTCACACCGGGGGAGGGCGGGACCTTCACCATCATCGCCGGG
>CAZSPX010000341.1:0-3359 GCA_964608885.1 uncultured Anaerolineaceae bacterium
GACCCGCGCGGCGCGATCGCCTTCAAGTTTCCCGCCCGCGAGGTCACCACCCTGCTGCAGGATATCCGCATCAATCTGGGCCGCACCGGCGTGCTCACGCCCAACGCCGTGCTTGAGGCCGTGGAGATCGGCGGCGTGGTGGTGGAACGCGCCACCCTGCACAACTTCGACTATATCGCCGAAAAAGACATCCGCATCGGCGACCGCGTGCTGGTCAAGCGCGCCGGGGAGGTGATCCCCTATGTCATCGGCCCGGTGGTGGATGCACGCACCGGTAAAGAGAAGCGCTATATCCCGCCAAAAACCTGTCCCGCCTGCGGTCAGCCGGTGGAACATTTCGAGGGCGAGGTGGCCTGGTATTGCGTCAATTCGGCCTGCCCCGCCCAGCTCATCCGCAATGTGGAGCATTTTGTCTCGCGCGGCGCCATGGACATCGTGGGGCTGGGCATCCGCATTGTGGAGAAGCTGATCGAGACCGGCAAGGTCAAGGATGTGGCCGACCTCTATACCCTCCAGCGGGCGGACATCCTGGAGGCAGTGACGCGCAAAGACCGCAAGACCACGAAGGAACCGCCTGGCAAGCTGGCCGACAACCTCCTGGCCTCCATCAACGCCTCACGGGAACGTCCCCTGGCGCGGTTGATCGCTGCACTCGGCATCCGCGGCGTGGGGGAGGTGGCCGCACAGGACCTTGCGCGCGCCTACGGGAACCTCGACGCGCTGGCCGCCGCCTCCCTGGAGGAGCTGCAGTCGGTGGAAGGGGTGGGTCCGCATATTGCAGAGATGGTGGTGGACTGGTTCGCCCGCCCGGCCAACCGGAATGTGCTGAAGAAGCTCAAGGCCGCAAAGCTTTGGCCTCAGGCGGAGGCCGCGGCGGCGCGGAAGGAAGGCCCGTTCACCGGTCTTTCCTTCGTCGTGACCGGGACGCTTCCCACGCTGAGCCGGGAGGGGGCCAAGGCGTTCATAGAGGCTCACGGTGGCAAATCGGTCGATTCGGTCAGCAAGAAGACGGATTATCTGGTGCTGGGGGAGAACCCCGGTTCCAAGCTGCAGAAGGCGCAGAGCCTGGGCGTGAAGGTCATCGGGGAGGCAGAGCTGCGCAAGCTGGCGGGCGGGTAGACAACTGGACAGATGCCAGTGCCTGACCTATACTTGGACGAATCCCCTTGAGGAGTGACTGATGGATTTGGATAACCTGGACGATGCCGTAACCCGCAGGATCTGTGCCATGAACGACCGCATCCGCGGCGTGAAGGCTCAGGATCTGTATTTCTACAATCAACCGATCGAGGAGATCCTGGGCGGGGCAAAGGTGCTGGTGCACGGCCGCGAGATGGGGATGTACGCCTCCTACAGCTACCTGGGCCTGGTCCGGCATCCGCGCATTGACGAGGCGGCGCGCAAGGCGCTGGATAAATATGGCACCGGCACCAACGGGGTCCGCTCACTGGCTGGGACACTCACCATTCACAACGAGCTGGAAGAGACCATTGCGGATTTCAAGCACACCCAGTCCGCCATCACCTATACCTCAGGGTATGCCACCAACCTGACGGTGGTCTCCACCCTGATGGGCCGCGGCGATTACGTCCTATCCGACAAGCTCAACCACGCCTCCATCGTGGACGGCTGCCTGATGTCCGGGGCGGAGTTCCGGCGCTTCAAGCACAACGATATGCAGGACCTGGAGAACCGCTTGAAGAACCTGCCGGAGGGCGTCTCGCGGCTGGTGATCGCCGATTCGGTCTTTTCAATGGACGGGGATATCATCGACCTGCCCCGGATGACGGAGCTGTGCCGCAAGTACAAGGCCTGGTTGATGATCGATGAGGCCCACTCGATAGGCGTGCTCGGCAGGACGGGGCGCGGCATCGAGGAGCACTTTGGCATGCAGGACGCCATCGACATCAAGATGGGCACGCTGAGCAAGACCATCCCCTCGGTGGGAGGCTACGTGGCCGCCAGCCGGGAGATCATCACCTATCTGCGGCATGCCAGCCGGGCCTACATTTTCTCCGCGGCGCTGCCCCCGGCGCAGGCTGCGGCTGCCAACGAGGCCTTCAAGGTCATCCTGGACGAGCCCTGGCGCATCGAAAAGCTCAACGCCAACACGCGCCAGTTCATCGGCGGGTTGAAGTCTGCCGGGTTCGACACGCTGCTGACCGAGACGGCCATCGTTCCGGTGGTGTGCGGCTCGGATGAAAAAGCTTTTGAGATGACCCGCGAGGGCCAGCGCCATGATGTCTTTGTCCTGCCCGTCGTCTCCCCGGCGGTGCCCGAGGGATTGGCCCGGCTGCGCGCAACCGTCACCGCCGCGCACGAGCCTGCCGAGATCGACCGCGCCATGGATGTGATCACCACCGCTGGCAAAAAGCTGGGAGTGATCCACTAAAACCACGCGATCCTTCGCTTTTAAGCGCCGAATCGACAGATTCGGCGCTTTTTCTACACATTCCGCTGATAAGACATAAATATTGCTCTAACAATTGTCCGTTAGAATTCTGCTACCTGATGGAAGGCAGGAATGCCTTTAATCCTTTTCAGAAACGGCAGAATTATTACGGTGGAACTTCGTTAAGCAGGATGGATGGAGATAAAGAATGAAATGGCAATGGAAACTCGGGCGCTTTGCGGGAATTGATGTATATGTTCACGCCACCTTCCTTCTCCTGATCGGATGGGTGGGGTACAGTCATTGGCTGCAGAACCGGAATTGGGGCGAGGTGGCCAGCGGTGTGCTGTTCATCCTGGCGTTGTTCGTGTGCGTGGTACTGCATGAGTATGGGCATGCTCTGACCGCGCGAAAATACGGGATCAGGACTCGCGATATCACGCTGTATCCCATCGGCGGAGTGGCGCGGCTGGAGCGCATGCCCGAGAAGCCCATTGAGGAACTTTGGGTGGCGCTGATGGGCCCAGCTGTGAACGTGGTCATCGCAGCTGGACTGTTCGTCTGGCTGCTCGTCACGGGTGGCTCGGTCTCCCTGTCCGGCATGAGCGTGGCCTCGGGTTCCTTCCTGACCCGCTTGATGGCGGTGAACCTCTGGCTGGCGCTGTTCAACCTCATCCCGGCCTTCCCCATGGACGGGGGGCGTGTTCTGCGGGCCTTCCTCGGCATGCGCATGGATTATGTTCGGGCCACGCAGATCGCCGCGACCGTGGGGCAGGGGATCGCGCTGCTCTTCGGGCTGATCGGGCTGTTCAGCAATCCCTTCCTGGTGTTCATTGCCCTTTTCGTGTGGATCGGGGCCTCGCAGGAAGCCAGCATGGTGCAAATGAAGAACTCCCTGAGCGGTATCCCGGTGACGCGCGCCATGATGACGAACTACACCTCCCTCACCGAGCACGACACCCTGGCG
>CAZSPX010000342.1:0-3327 GCA_964608885.1 uncultured Anaerolineaceae bacterium
CCTCGATGCACTCGCGCCGCCATAGCCCGGCGGTGCCGGTGAAGTTCAGGAAGAAATCGTTCCTGGAGCGGGCGGTCTGCTCCACCAGGAAGTGGCCGTCAATGCCCATCGCCTCGGCGCGCGTCAGGGAGTTGTAGTGGCGGTTGGTGTGGCCCCAGCGGGTCTGCAGGCAGCCCAGGCGCGGGTTCTGGAAGAGGGGCATGGTCTTCTTCAGCCAGTCGGCATCCGGGACGAAATCGGCGTCAAAGATGCCGATGAACTCGCCCGTGGCCTGCTTCATCCCGTTGCCCAGCGCCCCGGCCTTGTAGCCCTGGCGGTCCGTGCGGTGGATCAACTGGACGTTCACGCCGCGGGCGGCGTGCTCCTCCACCAGGCCGCGCACAAGGGCCGCGGTGTCATCGGTCGAATCGTCCAGCACCTGGATCTGGAGCTTCCCGGCCGGGTAATCCAGCGCGGTGACGGCCTCCAGCAGGCGGGCGACGGTGTATTTCTCGTTGAAAACGGGCAGTTGGATCGTGACGGGCGGCCAGTAATCCATGTGACCCGGCGCAGGCGTTTTCGGCCGGGCCCTCTTCCGGGCGCTCAGATACAGTAAAGTGGTGAGCAGGTTGTGCAGGCCGTAGAGCGCCAGACAGGCCACCACGACAAGATAGATCAACCCGATCACTCCGGCAAGCAAGTGCATAAGGCTCCTCCTTCCTCGTTTGGTTCGGATGCGCTGCGTCCCCCTCGTTGATTCCCGGCGTGGAATCACAGCGATGAATGATGCCAGAAGTGCATTAAATTAGAACGTTTTTGGAAGGCTGTTGTTCCACCTTTCCTGAAAGGCGCATAAATGGTCAATGAGAGTTTGCTCAGGTTAAATGCAAGACTTCCGAAGTTTCTAAAACTTCGGAAGTCTGTAGGGGCGGGCCGCTGGCTTTATTTCGTGCAATCCCCCGAGGTAGACACGACCTCCCCTTTGTCATATACCACAAAGCACGCCGTGCCCATGGGCTGGATGGAAAACCTTGCGATGCGCGAGGCGTTCTCCGCCTCGGTCAGGGGAATAGCCTGTGCCACGCTGGCCTCATCCGCCCATAGATGGATGGAACACAGGAAACCGCCCATGGATAGACAGTACTCCCACGCGGCCTGTTCGAGCCGTTCGTTATCCCCGAGCAGCGCCTTCCCGGGATAACAGAAATGGTTGATGCCCTGTTCCCGGAGACAGTGAATGGAATAGAGCGGGTCGGGAGTCGGTGTGCCGGTGGGTCCGGCATCCGGGGCGCCCTGCGAGGAGGAGGCGCAGCCTGCCATCCACAGGACGGACGCGATGAAAAGGATCAAGCCTCGTTTCCCTATGCTGTTCATATGTACCTTCCGATCCTGCCCGTCCCCTGCCACGCGAGCCGTGACGAACGCCGCGCAGGAGATTGTAACACCCTAAAAAACAAGACTTCCGAAGTCTTCAAGACTTCGGAAGTCTGTGGGGTCAGGTCAGCGACTTGTGCTATGTCTGCGCGGAGGTGTTGGGCAATTCCTGCCCGGGGCGGCGCAGCGTGAGCATGGAGAGCAGGCCCGCGGCGGCGGCCCCCAGCACCAGCCACAGGAGCAGCATGGCGATGACCGCCAGCATGGAGCCGGTCTCGCGGGACATGGTCGAGGCGTCGAACAGGCCCATCTGCTCCAGCAGCTTCGCGACCGGCACGACGACGAAGCCCATCAGCGGGAGGACGGCGAGCGGGCTGATGGCGGTGGCGGCCAGGGCGCTGGCGGCCACGCGGATCAGCGAGCCGCCGAAGCGCTTCCCGGCCCAACCGGCCGCCGCGCCGATCCCCGTCCAGGCGATCAGCATCGGCACGATCCACAGGCTGACCTCCTCCGGGGACATATTCCCAACGCTCCGAAGGAACAATACCCACAGGAGGCCCGCCAGCAGGGCAGCGGTCACTCCCACGGCTGAATATCTGGTAAAGAGGTTCTTCATGTATGTCTCCGCGTTTTTGTAGGCTGCGGCACGGCCCCGGAAGGGAGCAGGCCTGCTTCCATTTTCGGCGGAGGGGAGGGGAGGCGCAACTGTGGATTCCCCCGGTTTTTCGCTCTCCACGAGACCTGTGGGCTGTCCCAGCTTGAGGATCAGCTCGACGCGGGAGGCGACTTCGTGTTTCGTATAGATATTTTTCAGGTGGAATTCCACCGTGCGGATGGAAATATCCAGGGCCAGGGCGATCTGCTTGTTGCTCCGTCCCTGCAGGAGATGCTCCAGCACCTCCCACTCGCGGCGGGTGAGTTGTTTGAGAGGGGTCATGGCGGTCAATCCTTTGAGGAGATTCTACCATCCATGGGCCTGCCCTCTCATCCATTACGGTGGATACCAGCAACAATTGCATGGATTGAATATATCCGGATAAATATGATATAAATTATCCAGATAGGCACAGCCCTCTCTATCAACGCCAGCGGGGATATGGAAGCAACGTCTTTACTGCGGGTCATCACAATCTGTTCCAGTGGATTCAGCCAACCCTCCCGTCTGGTGGATGCTCTCGGGAGCCGGGTATTTCTTATCTGGCTGAGGATCGATCATTACATCCCATCCATACGTTTCAAGAGGAGAATCATGAATGGGAATCCATATGAAATTGTCCCCGGTCGTGAAAGGCAAGGCGCTTGCAAGTGCCTCCCGGAACATCCTTCGGCGCATGTCGATACTGCCTGAATAAGGAATAGAATGAACACAAAAATCGATGGGTTTACCTCCCCCAAAAGCCTGGCGAGGATCGCCGGCCTCTTTTACCTGGGGGTGGCCATCTTCGGCGGCTTTGCCGAAGGCTACGGCGATCCCAAGCTGTACGCGGCTGGCGACGCAGCCGCCACCGCCGCGAATATCCTCGCGAACCCCAGGCTGGTCCGCGTGATCGTCAGCGCCCACCTGGTGAATGCGGTATTCTTCATCTGCACAGCCATGGCCCTCTACCTCCTGCTCGAGCACGTGCACAAGAGCATCGCGAGGGCCATGCTGGTCTTTGTCGCCCTCTCGGCCGGTATCACCACGCTCAACGCGGTCTTCCAGTTCGAGGGCCTGCAGGTCGCAAGGAACAGCGACTATGCGGCGGCTTTCGGCGCGGCGGGATCGAACGCGCTGGCGCTGCTCCTGCTCGATATCCAGCACTACGGGACGCTCAGCGCGCAGGTCTTCTTTGGGCTGTGGCTGGCGCCGCTCGGCTATCTGGTGTACCGGTCCGGGCTGTTCCCCAGAGCATTGGGTATCGTGCTCGTTGCGGCTGCCGCCTGCTATCTGGTGGACCTGTTCGCGGCCTTCCTTATCCCCGGCTTCGGCAAGCT
>CAZSPX010000343.1:0-3323 GCA_964608885.1 uncultured Anaerolineaceae bacterium
CGAGTGAAGGGTAGAGACTCAGGTTTCAGAGGGGTTCAGCCGGTGGACCGGTATCCCGGGGAGTCTGGCTCCGGCGACGAGCCCGATCCCCAGCAGAAGGCAGGCGCTCCCGGCAACCGTCATGGTCGTGTAGAAGGCGTTCGCATAATTGACACCATCCCAGGTGTGAGTCGAGCCCATCGTGAACTGGATGGTCAGGGCGAGAGCTCCCAGGAGGATGGCCGCCGCGCCGCCCGCCTTGCGGCTCTCATTGCGAGGAGCCCGGGTGAAATCCACGCCCTGCCAGATGGCCGGGATCTTGAAGATCAGGAAGACCACCAGGGTGAGAGCCGTGGTGTACACGATGGCATCCACGGGCATGGATTTGCCGCGCAGCAGGCGCGAGACGTAGATGTGCAGGAATCCCACCACTGCCCCGGCAGCGAGGACCCACAGGGCATTATTATAGGAGCCCTGGCGGCCCTTGATGAGCTGGACCGTGGCGTGGATGCCCAGCACGCCGAGGACGATCCCCACCAGGACGAAGAGGATGTACAGCCACTGCATCGGCGCAAGCCTGGCCATGCTCTCGCCGAAGCCCTTCGGGTTGAAGGCCACGCAGCTTGTGCCTATTCCGCCCAACAGGGTGAAGCCGCCGGTCAGCGCCATCAGCAGGATGCCGAGAAAGCGCAGAAGGCGGGCCGTAAAACTGGTATTGGACATTGCATTCTCCTTTGAATGGATGGAAAAGAAAACAGGGCTGCCGCCCTGTCCCGGTCTATGCGTAGCGGAACCCGGCTACCAGGCAAAGGGTCATCAGGAAAAGAATGACCGGCAGCAGGGTAAAGATGGTCTCCTTGGAGAGCAGCGGCCTGCCGGCTTTCAGGAATGCCAGCAGTAAGCCGCCCAGGCCAATCAACGCGCCGCCCACGCCGACCAGTGAGAAGGCAGGCGGCATGGCTCCCTGCACAGCCAGGATGACCGGCAGGAGGAAGAGCACCAGACCTGCGATGCCGTGCGTGGAGGCCAGGACCAGGGTGGCCAGTTTGGCGGGGGCGGGGAGCAGCCGGGTCACGAGGATTCCCAGAAAGGCAAGCACCACAAAGACCAGGTAAAAAGTACGAAAACCGGGGAGGTGCTGCCACACCAGTCCCAAGGACAGGCTGAGGGGGATGATGGATGAGACGACCACCACCAGGGGGCTGTCCAGCACCTCCATACCGAGAATGATGAGCAGCAGCCCTGCCACCAGCAGCACGCCGAAACCGAGGCTGTAGGCGATGACCGGCAGGGTCGCGAATCCATCGATGCCCACGCTCACCTGGTAGGCTGCCAGCAGTCCGGTCAGCAGGAGCAGCAGGCGGTTGAGCATGGCGGTCTTCATGGCGGGTCCTATTCTCTTGCGGGGGCCGGGCGAAGCTGAAAAGCTACATGGGCGAAGTAGTGGAGGCTTGCGGCGAACAGGGCGCTCCCGATCCCCAGGTACAGGATGGCGAGCAGAGGCTTGGGGAGCCCGGAATATATGCGCAAATAGAGGCCCAGGCCGATCATGAAGGCCACCAGCGGGTAGCTGGTCCAGGCCTGGAATGCGAAGAGACAAACCCGGGTCCCGGGAAGGTCACTGATGCGGCGAATGTTCTTGCGGGCCAGCCGGGAGAAGCCGAAGCTGTAAATGGCGGCAGCCAGCGCCAGCCCCGCCAGGATCAGAGGGAGCATGCGCGGCAGCGCCACGGGCTGAAGCCAGCGGGCCGCGAAATCATCGAGCATCAGCCCAACGCCCAGCCAGACAAGCCCCGCCAGAAGCTGGAGCCAGTGCTTGCGCGCGGCCGGGCGCAGTCTGTAAAGGAGCAGAAGAAGTCTTTTCATCAGATCATCATCAGGAGCATTGAGGAAAGCATATAGAGCGAGGCGTATTTGAACAGACCGAAGTTGAGCTTTTCAGAGGGCCGCATCACCGCCGTCAGGGCGAGCAGCAGCAGGCCGGCCGAGAGCACGGAGAGGAGCCGCAAGTATCCCCAGGTCATGCCGATGCCCCAGCTTGCCAGGCCGATCGAGGCCGCCGCCAGCAGGCTGGAGAGGGCGATGACGGCGCGGGTCGTATTGAACCCGTAGCGCGAGGGAAAGGTGGGGATGCCCGCTGCCCGGTAATCGGCGTGGTATTTCATGCTGAAGGTCATGATGTGGGTGGGGATCCAGAACAGGACCGAGAGGGCGAGCAGGACGCCGATCCAGTCGAAGCCCCCGGTGCCCAGGACGCGTCCCGCCAGGATGGGCATGCCGCCGGAGATGCCGCCCCATACGATGCTCCAGCAGGTGTGGCGCTTGAGCCAGATCGTGTACACAACCACATCAAAGAACAGCCCTGCGAACACGACCAGCCCATAAAGAGGGGCCATGGCGACTGCACTGCCCACGCCCAGGATCGAAAAAACGAGCCCGAGGCGCAGCGCCTCTTCAGCCGGGACGCGGCCGGAGGCCAGCGGGCGGTTATGGGTGCGGTTCATGCGGCTGTCGATATCGCGGTCATACCACATGTTCAGGATGGTGCTGCCGCTGATGGCCAGGAACAGGCTGCCGGCCAGGCCCGCCAGGGTCGTCCAATGGGTCACGGGGCAGCTGGCGCTCATGTAACCGGCCAGCCCGGTCGAAAGCAGCAGACCGGTCTGCAGGCTCTTGATGAGCGGCCAGTAGAGGCGGGCCCTGGTCAGCAGGAATTTCATGGCTTCATCCTCGCATAGGGTTTAGCGTGCACAGCGAAAGCCCACGCCCGGACTGAAATAGGTGGGGGTGGCGTTGTTCAGGACCCACAGGCGCAGGTCCATGTCGTAGGTGTCCTTGGAGCCGCCGCGCAGGAAGCGGTAGTGCATGCCCTCGCTCACATCGCCCACCCACTGCCAGACATTGCCGGACATGTCATACAGGCCGTAGGGGGAGGCCGAGTCGAGAGT
The DNA here is from genome assembly GCA_964608885.1 of uncultured Anaerolineaceae bacterium. Lineage (GTDB taxonomy): Bacteria > Chloroflexota > Anaerolineae > Anaerolineales > Villigracilaceae > JACPVF01. The sequence goes on from CAZSPX010000343.1 coordinate 2,928, forward strand.
CTGGTAGCTGCCGTATTTTTTTCCGTTGAAGAAGCCGACCGGAGTGGTGCGTGACCCGGCGGAGGACATGTCTTCGTAGGGATCGCGGCTGGCGTAGAAGTTGGCATTGGTCCGCTGGATCTCATCTCCCCAGGGGAAGGGGCGGGTATCCGTGCCGCGGCCGGCCTTCTCCCACTCCAGGGCGGAGGGCAGGCGGGCGTCGTTGTACTGGCAGTAGCCCCAGGCGCCGAACCAGGTCACCATGGTCATCGGGTGGTTCTCATATCCCGGCATGACCCCGAAGGAGGAGTGATCGTAGGTGAGGCGCTGGGCCGGGTCGTTCAGGGGCAGGTACAGCCAGTCCCCGGCCTTGATCTCCTCCTCGTGCTTCACGCCGCGGAAGACATCCCCGGGATA
>CAZSPX010000344.1:0-3295 GCA_964608885.1 uncultured Anaerolineaceae bacterium
GTCGGCGTGAACGTGGGCTGGGTGGAGGTCGGGCGGATCGTGGGCGTGCTCGTCGCCAGGATCGGAAGCACCGGCGCCAGCTCCGTGGGGATCGGCCCGTCCGTGGCGATCACCACGAACTGCGGCGAGAACAGGGATTCCACCGTGGGGGTCAGCTCGACGGGGATGTTCAGCCCCCCGCCGCTGACCGGGATGACCACGTCAGACTCGTGGCCCCGGCCATTGTAATCACCATAGACGTAATAGGAAATGAAATACGGCAGGCATAAGCCAAGCGCAAGGGCAAGACCCGCTCCCACAAGCAGTTCATACTTCTTGATCAGCATCCTTGTCGCTCCTTATGTCCTCACCATTAAAGCCTCAATGGGACCGCCCTCGAGCAGTAAACACAAGCGCTGCGTAAAATAGCGCCGGCAGCCTGGAAGGCGATCGCAGGTTATTAATTATAACGACCGGCGGCTGCAGGGGATACTCCCCCTATGGTACCGTCCTGCTGCCTATCCGGCCCGGTTGCGATACAGCCTGCCATCCGGGACCGCCTGCATTTTCTCCACGTCCAGGGGCACCTCCAGGAACTCCGCCACTTTCTCACATGCCGCCCCGGGCGCCTGTATAAGCATATTATAGTCCAAATACAACACCTGGATATTGGGTTGGCGCGCTAGCCAGAACTTGACTGCCGCCAGGTGCTTCTTGAACTCAGCCTCCATCTCCGCATCCCCGGCGGAGGCCTTCTCCTGCCGGTTGGAGAGCATCTTCTGCTGCGAGGCCAGCACCTCCGCCAGCCGCCGCTCCATGAAGATCACCTTGTAGCGATACTCCTCCGGCAGGTACTCCAGCAGCGCCGAGATGACCTTCACGCACCCGCCTATCGCCTGCTTCAGCCAGCCGGTCTCCCCCGCTGCCAGCCTCTTGACTGCCTCCACCTCGTAATATCCGTTGGGGTTGTCGGGGTCCGCGGCCCGCTGGCCATCGCTCACGATCCGCAGCCCCCCGGCCTCCAGCATCTTCATCATCATCGAGGTGCCCGAGCGCGGCAGGCCCGAGACCACCACGATCTCCCGCTTTACCGGGGTAGATTCCCTCCCGAACAGGCGCTTCAGCATTTAGAGATACCCCAGCCCCTTCAGCCGTTCCTCCAGGTCCTTCTGCCCCTGCGAACCAGTCTGCGAGGGCGGCTTGATGTAGGAAGTATCCAGGTGTTTGCCCAGCGCCAGGAAAGGGATATCCCGGAAGGATACGCCCGGCATGCCGCGCAGATCCCGGTTGGAGAATAGCACCGCCGGCACGGCCTGCGAGTCGATACAGTGATCCGCCCCCCAGTGGTCGTGGTTGGCCTCCAGCGGGGTCTCGCCGGTCTGGCCCAGGCCAGTCTCGGAAGAGGCCCGGAAACCGGGCGCGTATCCGATCACCAGGTCGGGTCCCAGCCGGGTGTATGGCCCGTTGAAAGCCTCATGCTTGGGGATCACCCGGCCCATCACGCTGCGCCCGTCGGGCGTCTTCCATTCCAGCAGCCCGGCCCGGATCTCCTCCAGCAGGGCTTCCAGTTCCCCGGCCTTCACGATCCCCTGCCCCTCCCGCCCGGCCACATTGAGATACAGGCTGTTCAGGCCCAGCGCGTAGGCGCGGCTCCTCGACCAGTCCGCCTGGCCCAGGTCGGTCCCCGCTGCCGGGTCCTTCAACACAAGGTAGCCCTTCTCGATCAGCCAGCGGTTCAGATGCACCTTGTGCTCAAAGGTCTTGAAGCCGTGGTCCGAGAGGAACAGCAGCCGGTATTTTTGCAGCCCCAGGGCCTTCACCCGGTTCTGCACCTCGCCCACGAATCCATCCAGCTTGCGGTACCATTCCTCCGCCGCCTCCGCCTGCCCGCGCAGGAACATGTGCTGCACGCGGTCGAGGCAGTCAAAGATGCCCGCCAGCACCCCCTCTTTGAATCCTTCCAGCCGCCGGAAGAAAATGCGCTTGCGCGACTCGAAGATCAGCTCGCACAGGCTGAGGAACTGCTCATCGCTGATGCAGCCGTCCTCCAGCGCATTGGTGTCCTGCGGCCAGCCCAGTGTGAGGTAGGGCCCGGCGTTCTTCCAGGCGTCCTTCACCAGCGAGGAAGGCGTCGCATAATGCCAGGGCGAATGCAGGGGGTGGATCTGCAAAGGCAGGAAGTACAGGCTTACCCTCTCCTTCACCTCGGTCAGGATCACCTGGGTGATGGCATGCACCGTGTAGGCGAAGCCCCCCGGGAACTGCACCTCGAGGATCGGGCTCCACTGCCCCAGTTTCAGATCGATCTTCTGCTTCCCGAGCGTCAGGCGGGCGCGGTCGCCCTCCAGGACCTCCACGGTCACCGGCTGGGTCACCGGGCGGATGCCTTCGCGGGTCTTGGTCTGCGGGCCTTCCAGCAGGCCATGAAAGACACCCTTCCCGGCCGCTTCCAGCTTCCCCACCTTGACCTTTTTCTTCTCCTCCGGCTCGGTGGTCAGGAAGCTGCCCACCCCCAGCTGGCCGCGGATATCCGGCGTCCCCAGCCCGGGGATGGTCCCCACGGGCAGCTCGGGCCGGGCCGGGAACAGCGCCGGCCACCACAGCGCCGTGGAGGGATAGCCCATCTCTGCCGCGGCATGGAACAGCGTCTGGGTCGTGTAGGGCGGCAGGAACTGCTCACCCACCGCGCTCTGCTTGGTGGGCAGCAGCGACACAAAGGGGATGTAGGTGGCCGGGTCGCGGTGTACAAAATCGAAGATGCCGTGTGAGCCGGGGTCCACCCCGGTCGCGATGCTCGTCCACGAGACCTCGGTTTGCGGCGGCGAGCAGACCTCCAGGCGGCTGTAGCCTCCCGCCTCCGCGATTCTCCCCAGGTTGGGGAGCTGCCCCACGCCGTTCAGCTTTTCGAATGTGTCTGGATCGAAGGAATCAAACCCCACAATGACGGTGCGCATCTACTCGCTGTCCTCTTCCTCGTCCTTGTCCTTGCGCATCTTGCGGCGCCAGCGGGCCAGCCCCTGGCGGATCTTGCCTGAAAAGACGAGCACTACGCCCGAGGCCACGGCTAAAAGGGCGGCCAGGGCCTGGAACAGCACCCCTCCTGTGTTGGGATCAATATACATGGTTCCTCACAATCTGATTTTGCTTTCACATCTCCGGGATCTGGGAGAGGCCCGGCAGTCCGAGGCGTATTTTACCAGAAGCTGCCTGCATGCTTGACAGTCCTCTCCCCCTACGTTAGAATACGGTTCGCCTGTTTTTCAGGGCCTGTAGCGCAGTTGGGAGCGCGCCTCAATCGCACTGAGGAGGTCAGGGG
>CAZSPX010000345.1:0-3263 GCA_964608885.1 uncultured Anaerolineaceae bacterium
AGCAAGGTCTTTGCCTCAAGGAGTATATCCATACAGGATAAAAATATACCACAGGAAATTATCTCCCGCAGCCTCGGTAAGGGCGGGCGGCCCGGGTGAAGCAAGTGGGTCGCGAGGCTGGCTATGGATGCCTCTGTTCCCCTTCAGGGGGATACAATTTACTGATCTTCCTCGCCGCTGCGGTTCTTCTGGTATTGGGTCAGGAATCTCTCGATCTCCTCCGGCTCTTGCTGGGGCATGGAAACCCAGTACGGCCGGTGAGTTTTCCCGTCCAGGAGGATATAGCGTGTCCCAACCTTGGCAAGCCCAAACCCCAGCCGCCTGGCAAGCCGGCGCAGCCGGGCATCCCTGACCTTTTCGGTTTCCATGCCCATTCCTTTCACCCCAAAGTCTGGTTCTATACTGTTTGATAATTATAGATCGCCCCTTTAAAACAAAACCACGTGTTCGCGAAGCTCCGGTTGCAAACCGGAGCAAGCATCCCGAATGGAGTTAGGGAACCGGCAGGGTGGTCGTCGTACTACCCGGTCGGGGCGAGAGGATTTGTATCATCCCTCGCGAAACTCTGAGCAAAGCTCAGAGTGAACATATTATCCCGTCAGGGACCCTGAGCGCAGCGAATGGGCCCTGAGGGGAAACCGCCGCCTACGACTTAAACAAAATGGCCCCTCCGGCGGGACCATTGTCTTACTCTCTGTCGGGGCGAGAGGATTTGAACCTCCGACCTCTTGCACCCCATGCAAGCGCGCTAGCCGGACTGCGCCACGCCCCGATCGAGCAAGGCGCTATTATAGCCCCCTTTCCCCATTCTTGCAAATTTGATTCCCTCCAGGCCATTTCCGCCTGGCAGCGACCCGCCTCCACATTCCCCCCTTGACGAACTAGAACAATTGTTCTATAATACCCATGCCCGAATACCGCACGGAGTTCTCAATGCGCGTCTCTATCCCTTCCTTTCCATTCCGGTCCTTCACCCCATGGCATCTCACCGTATCCCCTGCCTGCACATATTCCCGCCTGGCTCGAACCCTGCCGGAGTTCAGCGGGGTGGGGTGGAATTGGGGTGTATTTGAACTTCTACGCGAACCCCCCACATATGGTGCTCATGCACTATTTTTCGGGTTCCAAATCCCACATCTACGGGCGGGCAGGATTTGAGGCGTATTTGAATTTTTTAAATTCATCAGGATCGGCCGCCTTTTCCCTGCTTGGCATGGAAGACCGCATTCCTCCTCCTATTCTCACTCCAGGCTCACGAGGCCCAGCGGCCAAATATGCTAAAATAGATGCCTCGGAGCTTTATATGGAAAAGATGATCGAAGTGGTCATTGACAGCGTGCGCGTCAGCCTCATGTCCCCCCAGCGGGTCGTCGTCCTGCGCCAGACCGACACCGACCGCTACCTCCCCATCTGGGTCGGGCCCTACGAGGCCGAGGCCATCACGGTCGCCCTCCAGGAGATCGAGATGATCCGCCCGCTCACCCATGACCTGCTTAAAAGTGTGTTCACCTCCTTCAATGCCCGCATCACCCGCGTCGAGATCGTCAACCTGCGCGAGGACATCTTTTACGGGAACATCGTCGCCGAAGTGGACGGGCGCGAGGTCAACGTCGACTCCCGTCCCTCGGATGCCATCGCCCTCGCCGTGCGCGCCCATGTGCCGATCCTGGTCAATCCCGCCGTGATGGACGCTGCCGGCATCCGCCCCGAGCAGGACCTGCCCAAAGACGCCGGCCGGGACGAAGAGGGCGAGCCCGGAGGCCCCGCACCCGAGGTCTCCAGCGACCGCCTCTCCATCTTTGAGGACTTTATCGATAAGCTGAACCTGGACAAGCTGGACGACAAGGACAAGGGCAAGGACAAGCCCGAGGACGAGCCGCCCACGCCCAATTGAGGACCATGAGCGATTTTCAGAATCCCGAAGAAACGACCGCCGCCGCCCCCAGCATACCGCACTCCCGTGAAGCCGAAGAGGCGGTTGTAGGGGCGGTGCTGATTAACCCTGAGGTGTACTACGACGTCGCCCAGTTCCTGGGCGCGGACGATTTCTACATCCACCGCCACAAATTCATCTGGGAGGCCTATACCTCCCTGCACGAGCAGCGCATGCCCATCGACCTCCTCACCGTCTCCGAGGAGCTCGACCGCATGGGGCGCCTGGAGGAGATCGGCGGCCCCGCCTATCTCACCGCCATGGTCAACCAGGTGCCCTCCTCCCTCAACGCCGAGTCCTATGGCCGCATCGTCGAGGGGCACGCCATCCGCCGCCGCATGATCACCGCCGCCAACCAGATCGCCACCCTCGCCTTCAGCGAGAGCAACCTGGTGGATACGGTCATGGACGAGGCCGAGAAGGCCATCTTCAATGTCAGCGAGCGGCGCCTCAAGCACGACGTCCAGCCCATCCGCCAGGTCGTCAGCGACTACTACGACCGCATTGACGAGCTGGCCAAGCGCCCCGTGGACATCCTCGGCGTACCCACCGGTTTCTACGACCTCGATAAGCTCCTCAACGGCCTGAACTCCTCCGACCTGCTCATCATCGCCGGCCGCCCCGGCCAGGGCAAGACCGGCTTCCTGCTCTCCGTGGCCAAGAACGCCGCCCTCATCCACAAGAAGCACGTTGCCATCTTCTCCCTGGAGATGTCCAACGAGCAGGTCGTCCAGCGGCTCATCGCCCAGGAGACCGGCATCGACTCGCAGCGCCTGCGCTCCGGCAAGCTGGCCGAGGACGAGTGGCCGCTCTTCACCCACGCCATCGAGGTCTTCGGCGACACCCACATCTACCTGGACGATACCCCCGCCATCACCCCCCTGCAGATCCGCACCAAGTGCCGCCGTCTGCACATGGAATACGGCCTCGACCTGATCATCGTGGACTACCTCCAGCTCATGGGCGGCGACACGCGCAACGACAACCGCGTGCAGGAAGTCTCCTACATCTCGCGCAACCTCAAGGTTCTGGCCCGCGAGCTGAATGTTCCGGTGCTCACCGCCGCGCAGCTCAGCCGCGCCGTGGAACAGCGCCAGGACAAGCGCCCCGTCCTCTCCGACCTGCGCGAGAGCGGCTCGCTGGAGCAGGACGCTGATATCGTGATGTTCATCTACCGCCCCGACCAGTACGAGAAGGACACCACCAAGCAGAACATCGCCGAGATCATCGTGGCCAAACACCGCAACGGACCGGTGGGCAACGTGGAGCTGCTGTTCCGCAGTTCGCTGGCGCGCTTCGGTGAGACGTGGTATCCAAGTGCGACCGCCTA
>CAZSPX010000346.1:0-3243 GCA_964608885.1 uncultured Anaerolineaceae bacterium
CGACCGGCCAACTGACCGATGATGTCAACAAGCTGCTGGACGAGAACCCCGAGTACTTCGTGTTCAATGGCGCCTCCATGGCCCTGACCACGGATGCCCACTCGCTGAAGGCCAATGTGGGCGAGACCGTGCGCATTTTCTTCGGTGTGGGCGGCCCCAACTTCGTCTCCTCGTTCCATGTCATCGGCGAGATCTTCGACCGGGTCTATGACCAGGCCTCGCTGACGGCCAACCCGCTCACGGACGTGCAGACCACCCTGGTCCCGCCGGGAGGCGCCACCATGGTCGAGTTCGCCCTGCAGGTGCCGGGACGCTACATCCTGGTGGACCACTCCCTCTCCCGCCTGCAGCGCGGCCTGGCCGGATACCTGATCGTCTCCGGCGACGAGAACAAGGAGATCTTCGACGCAACCATCACGCCGGGCAGCGGGCATTGATCCCCTGAGCAGATCCGGAAAAAGAAACCACCAAAAGCCCGCCCATGGACGGGCTTTTGGTTGCCCAAACCCGGAATGCGCCTTATACTCGGGGGACGAAAGAGAAGAACGATGAGAGCCTCTCTGATTGCCGCCCTGCTCGTGCCTGTCATTCTCCTGGGAGCCTGCGGACCGCGCAAACCCAGCCCGGAACTGCAGATCCGCCAGGCTGTGGCCGGGACGCTGGCTGCCATTCCGACCCCCACGCGCGGCAGCCTGCCCACACCCTATCCCACCCCCACAGCCTTCAGCCTGGTGGGCCTGTTCTGTGAATACCAGTTCTGCATCGGTCACCCGCAGGATATGGCCTTCTTTGATGTGAGCGCCCAGCGCAATCCCGGCGCGCCGTCCACCTATGCGCAAGGCATCCTGGCAGCCTACAACGCCAACCTCTTCATCCAGATGCTCTGGCAAACCGCTCCCGGAGCCACCGACCCGCAGTTCATGCTCGACCTGATCCTGGACAAGGATTTTGACACCCCCAGCGGACAGGCCACGCCCGGGCGCTCGGGTGACCTGATCACCATCTTCGAGCCGATCCAGACCACCGCCAGCCCGGTGCTGCCTTTTGGCGCGGCGGCCGCGTGGACCTGCGGAGACCGCGCTTTCGCCTGGAAGGTCTACACTCCAGACACCGGATCCGGAAAGGCACTTTACGAGGATGCTCTGCGCCGTTTCACCTGCAGAAAATAAATGATCCAGATCATTCAGACCTCGCGCGGGGAGGTCAGCATCCGTCCCAGCCGGCCAGAGGATTGGGAAGAATACCGGGCCCTACGGCTGCAAGCGCTGAAAGATCACCCCACCGCGTTCGGCGCAGACTATGAGGAAAACCTGCAGCACCCCAAGGAGCAGTGGACAAAGCGGGTATCCACCGAAGATGAACGCGAGGGGCTCTTCTTCGCCGAGCACGAGGGCAGGCTGATCGGCATGACCGGGATCTTTCGCGAGCAGGGAGCCAAGGCACGACACACTGCGCAGGTCTGGGGTGTGTATGTGGATCCGGATTGGCGCGGCTTCCGTATTGCTGACCGGCTGATCGAGGAATGTCTGGCATGGGCGCGGCGGAAAGGCGTTACCATCGCGGTACTGGGGGTTTCCACAGATAACGACCCCGCCATTCGCTGCTATGAGCGCTGCGGCTTTGTCAAAACAGGGACCTGGCCGAAGGCGATCCGGTACAAGGGCCAGTATGTTGACGAGTATCTGATGGCCTGTTCCCTTGAGACCGGGTAGGCGCACAGGAATCAAAGGAGGAGCAATGTCCGTCGAGCAGCAATTAATGGAACTGAGCATGCGATTGGCGCGCCTCGAGGGGGAGGTCCAGGCCCTGTACAGGCATCTGAACATTCCCTACGGGGATGAGGCGTCGGAGGCTGATGAGCGAGTGATGGAACCTCTGCGCCGGGGGAACCTGATCGAGGCGATCAAGGTCTATCGGGAAATATATAACGTCGGGCTGGCCGAGGCCAAACAGGCGGTGGAAGAGATGCGCTCACGAGGAGCGGGCTGAGGCAGCGGGCTGATCTACTTCCCTTTGGCTTCCTGCCAGAGGGTTTCCATTTCATCCAGTGAGAGGTCGGAGAGGCTGCGCGCCTGTTCTTTTGCGCCGGCCTCAATATGCGCGAAGCGGGTCTTGAACTTGCGATTGGTCATTCGCAGCGCAGACTCGGCGTCAACGCCCTTCCAGCGGGAAAGGTTCACCAGTGCGAACAGGAGGTCGCCAAGCTCCTCCGCGACCTCCTCAGGCTGGCTGGCTTCCTCCACCTCGCGGATCTCCTCGGCAATCTTCTCCAGCACACCGGTGATCTCCGGCCAGTCAAATCCCACCCGGGCGGCGCGCTCCTGGTATTCCTGGGCCTGGTTGAGGGCGGGCAGCGCGGAGGGAACACCATCCAGAAGGCCTTTTTCTTCCTTTTTGTCCCTGCGTTCCTGCTCCTTGAGCTTCTCCCAGTTCTGAAGGACGCCGTTCACCCCGTCCACCTTGACCTCGCCAAAAACGTGCGGGTGACGCCGGATGATCTTGTCATAAATGCTCTTGATGACCTGGCCGCTGGAGAACGTCCTTTCTTCAAATCCGATCTGGGCGTTCAGGACGATCTGGAGCAGCAGGTCGCCGAACTCCTCCCGCATGGCCGCGGCATCGCCGCTGTCCATGGCGCTGAGGGCCTCATAGCTCTCTTCCAGGAGATGCTGGCGCAGCGAGGCATGGGTCTGCTCGCGGTCCCATGGGCAGCCGTCCGGGGCCCGCAGGTGCGCCACGATCTCGGCAAACGATTCGAAGGAAGCGCCGCGCTGCAGAGCGGGCACGTACAGGCAGGTGGAGGCATCCCAGCCATCCCGCATATTGAACCTGGAGAGAGGCGTTTTTTCGACCATACCGGCATGCACCAGGCGCACCTGGAAATCCCCCGGGTAGCTGGCTGCCAGGACGGACTGGACCACATCAGCCGCTTCCCCGCTGTAGAGGCCGGTGACCATCAGGGGGACGTCGGCCGGGACCGGCGGAACGTGCATGCCGATCATGCCCTGCGCCTCCAACAGTGAAAGCGGCGAAGGCGGATCGATTTGGAGGGACTCAAAAGCGGACTTGACCAGGGAAAGATCCATTGGGACTCCGGGATTAAAAGCGTAATACGCAATCCGTGAATTGTACCCACGAATTGCGTACCACGAGCAGTGTCTAGAAAGCCGGGATCTAGCGCTTGGTGTAGGTGGGGGCCTTGCGGGCGCGCTTGAGACCGGGCTTCTTGCGTTCCTTGACGCG
>CAZSPX010000347.1:0-3230 GCA_964608885.1 uncultured Anaerolineaceae bacterium
GTTATACCTGGTCGGAGGATGCTCAGCGGTGGGGTTCGCTTTCCCCGCAGGACCGCATCGAACAGGCCCTGGAGGATGTGGCGGAGATCCACCCGCAGGTGCGGCGGGAATTCGAGGTGGGCACCTCATGGATGTGGCACGACGACCCATTCGCAGGAGGAGCCTTTGCTCTTTTCGACCCGGGGCAGCAGAGCCTGCTCTACGAGGAGATCATCCGGCCGGAGGGACGGATCCATTTTGCAGGCGAACATGCCTCGCTGCACCATGCCTGGATCCAGGGAGCGATCGAATCCGGGCTGCGGACGGCGCTCACCATCCACCAGATCGCATGATTTAAAAATAAAGGGAGCGGAAACCATGGTTTCGCTCCTTGAAGGCCAAGCGGGAAAAAAACACCCCGCAGATGCCGTGTGTTGCCAGGTTTTGGACCTGCTTTTGGCAGGTCGGGCTCCGACCCAGAAACGCCGCCTTGGCTCAGGCCTATCGCGTTATTTCTGTGAGATAAGAGCCCCTCTTACAGGTGTTGGCCCAAAACGGGACAGCAACATCACGAACACAGCAGGGTATGATTCTTATACCATAAAGGCAGGGGGATGGAAAGAGCTACATTAAACGCCATTGCCCAGGTGTTAATCCTGTGCTACTCTTAACAGGCGGCGCGAGCCGGCACTGGAGGAACTCATGGAAACCATACCGGGAATTGATGTGTCTTACTGGAACGCAGGTGTTGACTGGGTCAAGGTGCGGGCAGCCGGGCCGCGCTTTGTGTTCGTCAAGGCCAGCGAGGGGGAACGGTATGAGGACCCGACCTTCCGGAGCAACTGGGCGGGCGCAAAATCGGCAGGGATGCTGCGGGGCGCCTACCACTTTTTCCGCTGCAATGCTGACCCGGGGAAGCAGGCGGACTGCTTCATCAATGCTTTAAGAGCGACCGGGGATCTGGGTGAGCTGCCGCCTGCGATCGACCTCGAGACCAATGACGGACAGCCCAACCTGCGGGTAATCAGCCGGGCCAAGGCCTGGATGGACCGTGTGCAATCGGCCTTCAATAAACGCCCCATCATCTACTCCGGCCAGTATTTTCTGCAGGACCATTTTTCCGAGCCGGGAGGCAGTCCACCGACCTGGGTGAAAGACTATCCCCTGTGGGTGGCCCAGTATCCGAAACGCTACCTCCCCGGCACGCAGCCCGGGCTGCCAAACGGATGGACCCGCTGGAAGTTCTGGCAGTACAGCGACAAGGGCCGCGTCAATGGGATCATCGACAAGGTGGACCTGGATCTTTTCAATGGCTCGCTCGAGGAGCTGTACGAGTTCGCCGGGAGCCCGGCGCATTCAGACCGCCCCGTTACGCATACTGTGGCCGGCGGCGATACATTCGACAGCATTGCAGCAAAGTACGGGATCACCGTTCGTGACCTGGCCGCGGCCAACGCCCAACTTTTGCAGGTGGGGCTGCAGCTGAACATCCCTCCCGCGGCAGCGGGACCCGGAGACACACCGGGCACAGGGAGGACCTACACAGTGAAGCCCGGGGATACCCTTTCGGCCATCGCCATCCGGTTCGGGACAACCGTCACGGCGCTGGCGGCTTTGAACAACATCAAGGACGTCAATCACCTCATTGTCGGGCAGGTGCTGAAGATCCCCCAGTAAATTGGGTCAGGCGGCCAGGAACGACCGCCTGATCTTTTTATGGATAGACGCGCTTGATGGTGCGGGGGAAGGCAATCGCCTCGCGGATATGTTCGATTCCACACATCCAGGCGGTGACACGCTCCACGCCCATGCCGAAGCCCGAGTGGGTGACCGAGCCGTACTTGCGCAGCTCGAGGTACCACTTGAACGCCGACTCCGGCAACCCCTGCTCATGGATGCGCCTGAGAAGCAGGTCGTGGTCGCTGATGCGCTCGGAACCTCCGCAGATCTCGCCATAGCCCTCGGGTGCCAGAAGGTCCACGGATTTGCAGACCTCGGGACGGCCGGGCCAGGGCTCCATGTAGAAGGCCTTGACGGCAGTCGGATACCCGTATACAAAGACCGGTTTATCGAACTGCTGGGTGATGGCAGTCTCGTGAGGCGCGCCAAAATCAATGCCCCAGTCGAACCGGAGCAGCTCCTTCTTTTCGGGATCGGACTCGCTGGCATACATCTCCGCCAGCATTTTTGCAGCCTCATCGTAGGAGATGCGGGGGAAGGGGGCTCGGATGGATTCCAGTTTGGACAGGTCCCGGCCCAGGGCTTTGAGCTCGGGGCCGCGGTCGCGAATCACCCGCCGGACGATGTGGGTGATCATCTGCTCTTCGATCTCCATCAACTGATCGAGATCACAGAAGGCGACCTCAGGCTCCAGCATCCAGAACTCGGTCAGATGGCGACGGGTCTTGGACTTCTCGGCGCGAAAGGTGGGTCCGAAGCAATAGACCTTACCGAACGAAAAAATGTTGGCCTCGTTGTAAAGCTGGCCGGTCTGTGCCAGGTAGGCGAACCCTTCATCGAAATAGGGGGTCTCGAAGAGGGTGGTGGTGCCTTCTGCGGCAGCGGGCGTGAGTATGGGGGTGTCCATCGCAATGAAGCCATTGGTATCCAGCCATTCGCGGGTGGCGGCCATCACCGTGGCGCGCACACGCAGGACGGCCCACTGGCTCTGCATGCGGATCCAGAGGTGCCGGTTATCCAGGGCGAAGTCCACTCCATGATCCTTGAGGGCCATGGGGTAATCCGGCTCCGCGGCCTGGATGATCTTCAGATCCTTGATGCCGACCTCGTAGCCGCCAGGGATTCCCGGGGCACGCTTGTCCTCCCGGACGGTCCCGGTGATGATGACCGAGGATTCCTGCGGCAGGCGCATGATCTGGTCAAACAGGTCCTCGGGGAGGTCGCCTTTGAAGGCAACGCACTGGACAAACCCGCTGCCATCCCGGACGAGCAGGAAGCAGAGCTTGCCCTTGTCGGTGCGGTTATAAACCCAGCCCTGGACCTGCACTTCACGGCCCGGATATTTCGAAATCTCCTCAACCCGAATGATCTCTGCCATGAGAGTCTCCTCCTTGCGGCGGGCCAGTGTTCCGCCCTACTCGCTTACCTGAATATGTAATTCCTTAAGCTGCCGCGGGTCCACCGTAGAAGGCGCGTCGGCCATGACGTCCCGGGCATTCTGGTTCTTGGGGAAGGCGATCACCTCGCGGATGTTGGGCTCGTCCGCCAGGAGCATGATGAGCCGGTCGATG
>CAZSPX010000348.1:0-3211 GCA_964608885.1 uncultured Anaerolineaceae bacterium
GTTTCAAACAACTTAAAGAATCCCAAAAAATATCGACAAATCGAGGTGCAGTGGTATCATAAAGTAAACGGATGCTATCGATCTGGATGCAACCGAAACGGTTTTCGGCAATAAAAATATAAATACCGGTATCCCTCACAGAGATGACCGTATCGCTGACCCGGTTCCCCGATGGCAGAATCCACTCATAATTCACCAGGGACTCCGATGAAGTTGCCCGTAATTCCGGATTTACTTTTGTACGGCAATTGATCAGATGATCGGAATAAAGAACGACCGGTTTTTGCAAAAAATCCAGGAGCAGAAAGGAATCCCTGTAGGAGCACCCGTATCTATTTGTAACCGAATATCGATACCATCCCGGCCGACTAACTTGTATCATCGAATCCGAGGATTGGAACGCTCCCGGACCCGTCCAGTCGTAGTCAAGACCTGACTCTGTTGAGCGGAGTCCCAGGGTTGCTGACATCTGTTTGCAGCTTATCGTATCACCGGTTAAAACCACTTGCGGTATATCCCTCCTCGTTAAGACCTGAATGGAATCGGACGAAACGCAACCATTTCTTCCAACAGCAGTAAAACGATACCACCCGGAATCCCTTACGGTGATCCTGGAGGTTGTATCCACAACGCCTGAAGGAGACTTCCATTCCACACGCGATACGCTATCCCGAAAGGAAGCCTCAAGATCGATCTGCTGACGGAAGCAATTCAAGGTATCCCCAATCAGTGTATAACCCGGAGGCAGGGTATCGGCGATCAGCAGAGCAGAATCCATAGCCACGCATCCATTGGCACCGCGTACAAACACCACATACCATCCGGGAAGGTCGACCTGGATACTCCGGTTCGCAGAAACAAAGTTCTGCGGGCCCTTCCAGGAAATTGAATCCACAAAACCTTGGACCATAAGTTCGATATCCGCAGTTCTTTTCAGGCAAGTAATGGTATCGGCAAGTATAGCTTGTATCGGCGGGATGGTATCCAATTGGATGTCGATGGATCGCTCCGAGGAACATCCATTTGCTGCGGTGACCTGTAACCGGTAGATACCCGGAATCCGCACCTGGATATTCCGGGCGGTGTCTTTAAATCCAAGCGGTCCCGTCCATAGAAAATTCAGCCCACCGCTCACCAGGGCATTAACCGTCACTACAGGATGATTGCAATCAAGGGTGTCGGCTGCCAGGGAAATATCAGGCTTGTCATCATCCTGAAAAATAAAAATACTATCTACCGATACACAGCCGTTTGAAGCCATGACGCGCAAGCGGTACCACCCTGATTCCCGGACAACAGGGTCTTTCACAAATACTTCCAAGCCCGAAGGATTGGTCCACACAATTTCTTCCAAAGGAATTGCATTCAAAAAGTCGAGACGAATCTGAACGCTATCCCGGGAGCAATCCAACGAATCGGACTGAATTGAAAAACGAACCGAAGCCGTATCCATTCCAATTTGAAAAGAAGTGTCCAGCGTGCAGCCTCCCGTATCGACCAACCGGAGCTGATACCAACCCGGTTCGCGAAACACCGGATTTAAATTGGAATAGACATTGCCTTTGGGATCCGTATAACGAATCGTGTCCAATACAGAAGTCGACCGGGCCTTTAGCATGAGCTGCATTCCATTCCTGCAGTTTAAAGTATCCGGTTCATAACTAAAATCGGGAACGGCGACATCTGATATCACTTCAATGATATCTGTCGCCTCGCATCCATTATCCGCCTGCACGGTAAGGGTATATATTCCCGCTGTCCTGACACGGGGATTTCCGAGCACAGAGGAAAACTGATCGGGGCCGCTCCAATTAAAACGGAGGATCGTCCGATCCGACTGTACATTCAACGAAACCAAGGTGTCCCGACAATTGAGCGTGCCGGAGGACAATTGGATCACCGGAATCGCGGTATCCATTCTCATTTCAATTGATCCGATATTCGAACAACCGTTCCGGTCGGTTACCGTAATAAAATAAGAACCGGCCTGATTGATGTTGATCAACGAATCCGCACCGATGTCCATACTGCCGTCCGACCAACGGTAACGGGGAAAGCTGGCACTGGTTTGGACCCAGACCCGTCCTGTTCGTTGAACGCAATTCAAACTGTCTGCAAGTATGGTCAGTTCGGGCAATTGGTCGATTTTGATCACCGTGAATTCCGCAGAATCCGAACAAAAGCCATCTGAAATATAAACCTTGTACGTTCCACCTTCGCTCACCCAGGGTCTCAGGGAATCTGTCAAATCACTGAAAACGCCGTTTTGAGTAGTCCACTGAATCCGGGATTTCGAGCTGTATGCGGATCCCGAAATATCAAGTTGCACCCTAGGCGTCGAACAGTCGATCGTATCCACTGTTCCCTTCCGAATAACCAGATCCACAATATCCAGATTCAACTCCACCAGGGAATCACATCCAAACACGGATTTTAGCGGAAGGCTATAGACTCCTGCCATGGTAAAGGTATCCGTACCGAAAACGTATTGGTCGCCCCGGCAAATCCGGAAGGGAAGGCTTGTATTCGGGTGTACCGGATGAATGGTGACATCCAAACAATTTTTAGACAGCTCCGCACAAAAGCCTTTGCCATTTACCACCAGATCTTTTTGAAATATCGAATACAAGTCTCCCGGTTTGGGCAGCTTGGCCGAATCCGAATTCAAATAGGACAGCCCGCAAATGGTATAATCCCCTTCTGGAAGGTTCTGCATGTTTAAGTCATTCCCCACCCTGATCATCTGGTCTCCCCTGGTGATCAGATAGGTGAAGGCATATAAAGCCGTATCGGGTTGATATAAGGGAAAGCTCACGCGGTCTGCAATGTTGAGCCCCGGATCGGCTTCACAAAATTCATCCCGCGCGTTGGCAAAGACTCCGCCATTCGGACTGCAATCGGAGCAATTTATCCCCGTTTGGTCGCAAAATAGCAAACAGAAACCCTGGATGGCCCCTTCATAGAATCTTTCGTTGTCGGTCACCGCCAAGGTCCAAATTCCATTCACCGAACCGGTATTAAAATCTTCCAGGCATCCCATAAAGGGATAGTAGGTGCCGCTGTAAAATCGCCCGAATATCCCCCAGTTTTGTTCGTTGTCCCATTTCGGTTTGAATCCCGGATCCGGTATTGCGGTTTCCCCGCAAGGAATAAAAGCAACATTCCATTTAGAGAAATCCGTCTTCCCGGAATTACCCGCCGGACCAAGCAG
>CAZSPX010000349.1:0-3174 GCA_964608885.1 uncultured Anaerolineaceae bacterium
ATATGGGGTAAATATTATATACTCTACAGATTCATTGAGGGCATATTTACTTTATCTCTCTTTATACTAAAGTATAGACATACATAGTTTTTAACTTACAAGATTGAATTAATAATTTCTTTCATCTTAGTGGCACTTGTATTCCAGCTAAATTTCTTGGCCTGTATTAAGCCGGCCTTTCTCATTTTTTTTGCCAACTCATTATCGGTTAATACTCTTTTTATCGGCTGAATTTTCCAGGGCTTTGAGTGTAAGCATGGCAGTGTTCTCCCAAGTAAAGCCTGCTGCTTGTTTTTTACCCTTACGAACAAGCTCTTGGTGTAGCTTTTCAGACTTAGCAAGCTCAACAATACCATCAATAAAATCATCTGCCGTGCTAACCATTATTGCAGCATCACCTGCCACCTCTGGTATCGACGAGTTTTTAAAGCATATTACCGGACAGCCTGATTGCATCGCCTCTAAGATTGGCATACCAAAGCCCTCATATTCCGAGGCAAACAATAGTGCTTGAGCCTGCGAGTAATATGTAGCCAAATCAGCATCATCCGCATACCCAATGACTTTTATTCTTTTCTTTACTGGGGATTTGTCTATGTTCTTTAACAAACGAGCCGTGTCGTATAATTTAGACTGCTCAAAATCATAGCCAATAAAAACTAAATCGACATTAGCTCCGCGCTTAAGTGCTTCTTCGTACATATCTACTAATTGCATGAGGTTTTTTCGGGAATCAGTCCCGCCCACATAGAGCATGTAAGGCTTTTTGTTCATTTTCTTTTTGCTCTGCGCAGGGAGCTCCTGTGCGGCTAATGGAGTTACAGTATAGGGCACGCTAGATGTGTTGGGAAATACTTTATGTAAATCATCAATAGAAGCCTGCGAGATGCTGACTATACGATCTACCAATGCGTATCTTGCGTTCAAGCGCATAAATTGCTGAAACACCTGCTCATTACGCATATCCCAAAAAGGCCGCAGAAAACCTGGCTTCTTCCTAGGCACAAAATACTTTTCACGGTAAATTATTGGTATAAGATCATACAGCGTAACTACTGTAGGGGTATTTTTACTGAGCCCAAAGCCGATATCTGGTTGAAAAAAAACATCTGCCTGCACCGACTCTTTGAGCCCAGGCTGATGCATAAATAACTTTCTGTAAAGCTTAGAGCTAAATGAACCCGGATCATAATTACCCAGACTTATAAATTTTACAGATGGAGACACATAAGAAAGTTTTGGAGGCTCATCGCCATAATGATAGCAATAAAATTCATGCTGCTTACCTACCCTAAAAAGAGCAGGAACAACATTGGCAATATATTTACCAATCCCCCTATGCTGATGTCCGCTCTGAAGCGGCCGTAAGTCAATGGAGATTTTCACTATTTGCTTACCTCCTTTGCGGTAAGTTGGCTTCTAAAGAAGGATCTCTTAATGGCAGTCAGCAAACCGTATAGAAATAGTGCCCAACGATATACAGTCTTTTTCTTGCCAACAATACAGTATGATCGAAACTTAACGAAAAGCGCCTTAGGAAGCATACTTAACCTTACAGTCTTGATGGTAAAGTATAATTCATTCGCATAAAAATCTGGGTTATCCTGCTGATCTTTTTGAGGGGTCCTACACCCTCCATAGGGCGCACGCAAATGCAGTAAAGAGGCTTTATGATTGTAATATATTTTATACCCCGACTTCACTATGCGGTTTGCAAATTCACTCTCTTCACGAAATGCATTTTTATGAAAGTTAGTATCAAATGTACCGGCATGTTTAAATATATGTTTTTTTATTGAATTGTTTCCACCAGGAAATGAATTTGTATAGCCATCTTCTCCAGTACTAAATACTCCCTCGGATATTCCTAGTTCATTAAATTTTAATATTGCACCACTAGTAGGAAATCCGTCTTGCTCGACTCTCCCTGCTACAACAGCCACATCAGGTTTTTGCCTATGCGTATTCACATGCTCGCGAATAAAATTCTGCGAAAGAATTACATCATCATCTATAAAGCAGACAATATCAGCCCTTGCCTTCTTTATAGCAAAATTCCTGGCTAGAGTGAGCGAGGGTGGTGATACTCGAAAATATCTTATTTTCTTGTTAACCTTATGCGTTCGTAAATAATCCTCAGTAGTTCTATTATGCCTGGTGGTTTGATCTATCACTAAAAGCTCAAAGTCACCCTTTAAGGAAAGTACATTTTTAATAGTATCAACCAAGACTTCTTCTCGGTTATAAGTGGGAATTATTATCGATATGGATGGCTTTTTAGTCAATTTAATAGACTCCTCATTTTAGCCGAAAAATTCCTGATTGGAAGCATTGTACTGAAACTCTGAATGTATATGCCAAGTGCAAAAAAAGATTGCATATACATTTTGTTTTTCAAAAAGGTCCACACAAATTGCTTAGAATCATTATACTGACGTAATCGTAAATCAAGATTACCTTTGTAGCGCCGCCAAGAGTAAGGCTTGAATAACTCTGCCCTATCTCTAATATTTGATTCACTAATTAGCTTTGCAGCCTCTTTCTGTTTTGCAGAATTAGTCTGCGATATACCGAGAAAGTTATCCCTATATGAATACAAAGGCTCAGCCAAATTATACATCACTCCAAACTTACTCAACTCACTCCAGAGCGCATAGTCCTCTGCTGGATAGAACTTATCATTATAAATACCGTCCCTTACTGGAAGTTTACTTTTAGCCATCATAATTGAGCCATGCGCGAATGGGCTTCTTAGTAATAATTCTCTTTTTATATCAATATCTTCTGTATAAAGTCTGTGTACTCCCCTGTTAGAGCTGCTATCATCAATAACCGTAATCCAACTGCCAACCACTACTGCTTCAGAATTTCCTTCCATATATGCAACTTGTCTTGCCAGTCTCGTCTTAACGCTCCAGTCATCTGCATCCTGCCTTGCAATGTACTTTCCACTTGCAAGATCGATTCCTTCATTTAGCGAAGCTACTAAACCTTTATTATCTCGGCTTATCAAAGCAATGCGTGGATCTTTATAGCTTTTTATTATCTCAAGCGTACTATCAGTCGATCCATCATCAATAATTATGAATTCAAAATTATTAAAAGTTTGATTTAGGATAGAATCTATCGCTTCACGTAGATATTTCTCGCCGTTATAAACACTCATCACCACCG
>CAZSPX010000350.1:0-1314 GCA_964608885.1 uncultured Anaerolineaceae bacterium
TAGTTTGTCAAGAGGGAAAACGCCCAGCTTTTTGTTTTCGATGTTGGGCACTCCCGGAAGGCGCGACCGTTGAATCTCTTTGTATGAGTGCTATACTATTAATGGAATTTTGGCTGTCGTTCACCATCAGGCGGCCAAACGGGGGCGGCCTGAGGGAGGGAAAATCCCATGTTCCAACGCAAGCCTTTGAGCCAACAGCTGCTGGATATTGCCAGAATTGTGCTGGGCGGCCTCGCCATTGTGGTGGCCCTCAGCTTCGTGTACACCAACCTCGCCCTCTTTTTCATGTCGAGGGACGGGGTGTATGCCTCCCCGGAGGCGGGCATGCGGGCGATGATCGCGGAAAACTATGTTGATTCCGAGGACTCCCCGGTCATTTACTCCGGGAACAGTTCCTTTGACGGGAGCAGCGCGCATATCGCCTATGTGGTGGCATGCATCTGGGGCCGCCGGCTGGACGGCACACAGACCGGGACCGGGGGCAGGCATATTTATGACCAGCGGGGCCATTTCTTCCTGGACACGACAAAGGGATGGGTGTTCATGCCCGAGGGGCTCTCCCCCACCTTCATCGGGTTCTGGATGGATGTGTTCGGCATGGCAGGGCCGGGATTGCCCGGGCCATCCATCAACTGGGGGACTAATATAAACTGCGAGTTGATAGGGAGTCACTCATGAAACAACCGAAACCCTTGATCCAGCAGGTCCTCGATATCTTCCGGGTCGTGCTGGGCGGCCTCGCCGCCGTTGTGGTCGTTTCTTTCCTGTGGACGTTCATCGTCCTGCTGTCGGCGCAGCGGGGCGGCGTCTATGCCACCCCTGACGAAGGGATGCGCGCCATGATCGCCAGGAGCTATGTGAACCCGGATGATTCCCAGGTCATCTACGCGGGGACCAACTCCTTCGATGGGAGCGATCCGCACGTTCAATATGTGATCGCCTGTGTGTGGGGAGGGCACCGGCTGGATGGCACACCCACCGGGACCGGGGGAAGGCACGGCTATGACCAACCGGGGGTCTTTTTCCTGGATACTAAAAAAGGCTGGGTGCAGGTCTCCGAGGGAGCCTTTCCCACCTTCGTTGGGTACTGGATGAAGATATTCGGCATGGCCGGCCCCGGGTCCGCGACGCCGTTCGTTGATTGGGGCTCCACGCCGAATAAGGGGTGCGAGTTCTAGGCAAATGAAAGACTTCGGAAGTCCCTCCGCTTCGCTACGGGATGCTATCTTACCGCTGAGCGGTACGATGTGAAAGCTTCCGAAGTCCGGCTACATCACTTCGGGGGCTTCGATCGTCAGCAGGCGCAATGCGGAG
>CAZSPX010000350.1:1414-3171 GCA_964608885.1 uncultured Anaerolineaceae bacterium
GAAGTCCGGCTACATCACTTCGGGGGCTTCGATCGTCAGCAGGCGCAATGCGGAGGCGATGACCTGCCTGGCGGCCGCGACGAGGCGCAGGCGCGGCAGCCTGCGCTCCTCTTCCTCAGCCTGCAGCACCGGCACGGCATGATAGAAGGAATGGAAGGCGTTCGCCAGGTCGTAGGCATAGGCAGCCATCACCAGGGGACGGTACTCCTGTGCAGCCTGGGCAGCCGCCTCGGGGAACTTCGCGATCTGCTCGATCAGGTCGGTTTCGTGGCTGGTCAGCTCATATTCGAAGGACGCCGGGCCGAGGTCGGAGACCGACAGGCCGGCTTTCCTCAGGATGCTGTTGGCGCGCACATGCGCATTCTGGATGTAGGGTCCCGTGCGCCCGTCGAAGGAGAGGGCCTCATCCATGCGGAAGACGATATCGCGGTGATTGTCCACCGCCAGGATGGAGTAGGCCAGCGCCCCCAGCCCGATCTGTGAGGCGATCTTCTGGCGCCCGCTCTGGGGGATATCGCCGCTCTTCTCGGTCTCCAGCGTCAGGACGCGGTGGACGGCTTCATCGGCCACATCCTTGAAGAGCACCACGCGGCCCCGGCGCGCGGACATGGCTCCCTCGGGCAGGGTGATGAAGCCGTAGGACAGGTGGAAGCACTTGGCCGCCTGCGGGAAGCCCCACAGCTCCAGGATCTTGAAGGCCTGCTGGAAGTGCAGGTCCTGGCGGAAGTCCACCACGTAGATCGAGCGGTCCACGTGGTACTCCTCGAACTTGGTCCTGGCCAGCGCCAGGTCCTTGGTGAGATACAGGCTGGTGCCGTCGCTGCGCAGGACCACCGCCGTGCGATACTTTTCCTTCTTCAGCCCCAGCTTCTCGTCGATCTTGACGATCACCGGGCCGCCCTGCGGGCGCTCATCCTCGGCGATGCCCTTGTCGAGCAGCTCCTGGATGATGGCCTTGGAAGGCTCATCCACCTCGCTCTCATAGAACCAGACATCCATGCGGATGCCCAGCATCTCCAGGATATCGCGCAGCTCGACCAGGCTCCACTCGCGGGTCTCTTTCCACAGCCCGCGCACGTAGGGGTCGTGTGCGTCCCACCTGCGGTACATCTCGCGCCGCTCGAGGTCATAGGCCTCGCGCTGCGCCTTCTCTTCGGGCGTCTCGTCTTCCCTGGGTTCCAGCAGGGCGCTGACCTCGGCGTAGATCTTCGCCAGCCACTGGCCGCGCTCGTGGATGCCCTCGGGCTCCTGTCCCTTGTAGAAGCGGTCATAGGCCCAGACGACCGTGATGACCCCCAGGCCGATATCGCCGGGATAGGAGGCGCGGATGGTCTCGAAGCCCTCGAACTCCATGATGCGCGCCAGCGACTCGCCCAGCAGGGCGGTGCGCACGTGGCCGATATGAAAGGAGTGATGGGTGTTGGGCTGGGCGTACTCGATCATGACGCGCTCGGTCTTGCGGGAGCCGCGCCCGAAGTCCGCCCCGGCGGCCAGCACCTCGTCCACCACCCGGCGGGCGTAGGCGGCAGTCTCGAAATAGATATTGAGATACCCCTTGACCGCCTCCACGCGGCTGACGCCGGGCAGCGATCCGAGAGAGTCACGCGCCCTCTCGGCCAGCTCCTGGGCGCGCTGCGGGACGGGTTTGCCTGTCCCTTTCCCCCCGCGGGCCTCCTCTGCGGCGGTCTGGAACAGGGAGGTGGAGATGCCCCACTCGCCCGCAAAGGGGATGGAGGTCCACTTGAGCGGGGCGAGGG
>CAZSPX010000351.1:0-3146 GCA_964608885.1 uncultured Anaerolineaceae bacterium
AAAGGCGCAGAGACGCGAAGAACACGAACCTCCTGCTTCTTACACACGTTTCCATTGCTTTCCCAGGGTCGCGCGGATCGCGCGCCCGCCCGGTTCCCAACCCCTTTTCCTTTGCGTCTTTGCGTCAAGCTCTGCTCCCCCCGGTTTTCCCGGCAAAGTTGACTCGCAGGCAGACCCTTGGGGTCTTCACTTTACTGGTATATTTAACCCACCACCATGGAACGCAAACGACTGATCGTGATCCTGGCCGCCGTCGCCGTTGTGATGCTGCTCATCTGCGCGGCGCTCATCTACGGCAGCGTCACCTTTATCCGGGGCCGCCTGCCCACCCCCACCGCCGTCCCTGAAGCCATCACCCTCTGCGACCTGGACGCCAGCGGCCTGTGCCTGCTGTCCTTCGGCACCAACATCAACAACGAGCTGGTCATCAACCTCCAGCTCTCCAGTGAGGATTTCCCGCCCTTCTACGCGCAGGTCTCCAACCGCGGGACCGAGCGCCGCTTCCGCTGCGAGATCCTCGAGGCAGCCCCCTCCAGCGCCTACTGTGTCGGGCCGCGCACCCCCCTGGGCGAGCCCCTCGACCTGAGCCTCCGGGCCAGCAAGGATGACCGCCTCCTGGCGCAGGGCAGTTTCGTCCTCCAGGCCGTGGCGCTACCCACCTTCTCCGACGCCACCGCCACCGAGACCCCGGAAGGCACCCTCTCCGTGGAAGAGCCCACCGGCACGCCCACCTTCACCGGCGAGGGAGGGCCGCCTCCCACACAGGGCACGAGGGGCACGCCCACGCCCTCCCGCACACCCACGCGTACGCCCACCCTGCCCGTCGGCTACCCCTGACCCCCACGCGTGCCGGTCCACCGGCCGCGGCATCCCGCATCTGCGTCAACCTGTGCGCTACCCCTCAAATCCACCGGAGAATCCCCCGCCGGTGGATTTATTTTTCTGCCGGGAGCCTGTAGCATGGAGACAGTCCAACCCCGGAGGCCTGTTATGGGACGAACCCTTCCTTCCGCCGCACAGCTGATCGACGAGCAGATCGCCGCCCTCAAGCCCATGTACGGGGCCCTGCGCCGCAGCGACCAGCTCATCGTCAACGAGTTCTACGAAGCCTGCATCGAGCACCGCGCCGCCATCGCCAATGCCGAGCGCCTGCTGCCCCTGGAGGGCATGCTCATCGCCATCCAGCTCGAGGAGCGCAAGCGCACCCGCCACCTGCTCGTCGAGCTCGAGAGGCGCCTCCAGGCCATCGAGCATCTCCTGTTCGAGATGCGGGAGGCGGAGGAAGAGCCTCCCCGCCCCGGGCAGGGATGACAGTCCCGGCGCACCGGCGCCGGTGCATTTGCCCCCCTTCAATTTCATGTTAAAATTTTTAGTGGTCTTTGCTGCTGCTGGCCGCCTGGAACAGGCGGTCAGCCTGTCATATGATACGGGGCCCTGCCGGCCGCGCCACCGGACCCGGCAGACCAGAATGGAGGTGAACCCATGAAGACACAACTCACCAAACTCTTCCAGGAATTTTTCAGAAGCGAGCAGGCCTCCGGGGTCATCCTGATCCTCTGCACAATAACCTCGATCCTGATCGCCAATTCCAGCCTGGGGAAGGGGTATCTCGATTTCTGGCATACCAAGGTGGGGCTGGAAACGGGCGGCATTGCCCTCAAATACAGCCTCGAGCATTGGATCAATGATGGTTTGATGGCGGTCTTTTTCCTGCTGATCGGGCTTGAGATCGAAAGGGAGCTTTATATCGGCGAGCTGTCCGATCTCAAGAATGCAGCCCTGCCCATCTTTGCCGCCGTGGGCGGCATGGCCATGCCCGCCATGATCCACTTCCTCTTCAACCGTGGGACCGAAACCCAGGCAGGCGTCGGGATCCCGATGGCAACCGATATTGCATTTGCGCTTGGAGTGCTCGCGCTGCTGGGAAGCAAGGCCCCGGTATCGTTAAAAATCTTTCTCACCGCCCTCGCCATCATCGATGACCTGGGCGCGATCGTCATCATCGCCCTGTTCTACGTGGGCGATTTCTCGCTTGCGTATTTTCTCCTGGCGGTCGGGGTGTTCGCAGGGCTGCTGGTACTGAACCGCCTCGGTGTGCGTGCGCTGCCTTTTTATCTGATCCCCGGGGCCGTCATGTGGTATTTCATGCTCAGGTCCGGCATACACGCCACCATAGCCGGTGTGCTGCTTGCATTTGTGATCCCATTCGCGAATGGCGATGAAAATTCACCCTCTTACAAATTGCAGCATTCCCTGCACAAACCGGTGGCCTTTGGCATTATGCCGGTTTTTGCCCTTGCCAACACGGGCATCGCCCTGACCGGGAACTGGATCGAAGGCCTGAGATCCCCGAACAGCCTGGGGATCTTCTCCGGCCTGCTGGCCGGCAAGCCGCTGGGCATCACCCTGTTCAGCTATGCGGCTGCAAAAATCGGGCTGGCCCGGCTGCCCGAGAGCCTGTCATGGAAGCATATCACCGGCGCCGGTTTCCTGGGCGGCATCGGGTTCACCATGTCCATCTTCATCACGCTGCTGGCTTTCGGCGACCCCGGGATCGTCCAGGCGTCAAAGATCAGTATTCTGCTGGGCTCCCTCGTGTCCGGGATCGCCGGCTATCTCATCTTGAGCAGGGTAGCCCCGCTGCCAGTCGAGCCGGACGGGTCATCCGGATAAGAAGGAAGACGATCTCGCGTGAGATCGTTCACCCCCTCCTAATACCGCCCCTCCATCCCCTTCAGCGGATCGGGCATCTCCACCACCCGCGCGGGGGAGTGCATCACCCAGCGCAGGCGGTCCAGGCGCGTGACCAGCGCGTCCGCCAGCACGTGGTCGTCATGCACCAGCAGGCCGCCGGGGCCGCGCGTCCCCTCCGGCACGCCCCAGCGCAGGGTCTTGCCCGGGCCGGGCAGCACCTCGCACAGGCATTTGGCGTACTGGGTCCGCACCTCTTCGGGGTCCACCTCTCCGCTGGAGCAGTCGCGGAATCGCCCCGCGTCGATGATCGCCAGGAAGCCCCAGCCCATCTCGCTTTTCACCTGCCGGTTGAAGCGCACTGCGCTCACCCTCCCGGGAAAGGCCCGGTCCAGCAAGGCCCACAGCCCCTCGCCCACGCCCGTCGCGTCGATCACGAAGTGCTGCGGGTTCCA
>CAZSPX010000352.1:0-3134 GCA_964608885.1 uncultured Anaerolineaceae bacterium
GGATGTCCATCGAGGCGTAGTTCGAGATCATGATGGAGCCAGTCTCGGTCTGCCACCAGTTGTCGTGGATGTGCAGATCAAGGATCTCGCGGCCCCAGACCACGGCCTCCGGGTTTAGCGGCTCACCGACGCTGGCCGAGAAACGTACGCTTGAGAGGTCGTACTGCTCGCGCGGCTTGATATCCAGCCGCATCAGCCGGCGGATGGCGGTGGGGGCGGTGTACCAGATGGTGACCTTCTGGTCCTGCAGGATGCGGTACCAGCGGTCGGCGTCAAACTCCGCCTCATCCACGATGTTGGTCACACCGTGGGCAAAGGGGGCAAAGATGCCGTAGGAGGTGCCGGTCACCCAGCCCGGGTCGGCAGTGCACCAGAAGATGTCCTCGGGATGAAGATCGAGGGCATACCTGGCCGTCAGGTAGTGCATCTGGATGGCCTTGTGCACGTGGATGGCGCCCTTGGGCATGCCGGTGGTGCCGCTGGTGAAGTGCAGGACGGAGCGGTCCTCCGGGTCGGTGGGCGGGATGGTGAACTCGGGCGAGGCCTTGTCCATCAGCATAGGCAGGGAGAGCACATCTTCGTCGATGTCCTCGTGGATGTCCGTGATCAAGATATATTGGAGATGCGGAAGGTCCTTCCGCTGGTGAGAGATCTTCTTGGCATACTGGCCCTGGGTGGTGACCAGGACTTTGGCTTCACTGCGCATGAGGCGCTGGAAGATGGGCTCCGGGCCGAAGGCGGAGAAGAGCGGGCAAAAGACACTGACGTTCTTCAATGTTCCCAGGCAGGCGATGTACAGCTCGGGGATACGCCCGGCCAGCCCGCAGACCAACTCGCCTTTCTTCACGCCCAGCGCGCGAAGTACATTGGCAAAGCGGTTGGTCTGTTCCTTCAGATCCTGGTAGGTGAAGTCCCGCCTTTCACCATTGGCACCCAGCCAGCGAAGCGCGAGCTTATCGCGCAAGGGTCCGTTGGCGTGGCGGTCGATGGCCTCGTGCGCAATGTTCAGGCCTGCCCCATTGGGCAGGCCGTCTAGATCGAGCAGGAGCTGCTCCCAGGAAAACTCCCCACAGGTTTTCTCATAGTCCATGAGGTTCGGCTGTACTCTCCATCGATCGGGAGATTTCTGGATCGTCTTGAACTCCATTGTTCCTCATTTCTCCAGAGAGGATCTGGGAAGACCATATTGAGCGCCCGCCGAATCAAAAACGCCGCGGCCCGCCCTCGTACGAGGGTGAGAAGCGGCTTTCGTGCAATCCTCCGTGTTGTTTAGAGCTGGGGTCTAAACACCGCCATCGATGCCATCAGCGGGAACCAGCTTGTGATTAATTTCATTATACAACGAGTCTTATTGTGATACAACGCGCAAATGGAAATTCGGGAAATCCAAACGGAAGTGAAGCGACCCTCTACTCTATGTAAAGCTTCCGATTCGGAAGATAGGGCTGAATTTAGCCTGCAACGAAATTCCCGGTTCTTATCCCGCCTCAGCGGAGAATCGAAGGGAGCCCATAACGAGCTTGTACAAATTTCCACGGGGTAGACCCGGCTCCCTTCTGACCGCTTCGCGTGGCTTTTACATATTCAGGTACTTGAGCAGCTCATACACGAGCAAAGCCGGCCAGACAATGCCCTTGAGGAAGCCCAGTACGCCCATCCCGAATGAGGTAGCCTGGCCGATGTAATAGACCCATGCGCCGATGAGGCCGAAACCGTACACAGCCTCTCCCCCACCGCGGTAGGTGACGTGGGTCCGGCGGGGTTGATATTCAGTAGAGGGGGTATCAGTGGTCATTGCATCTCCTTTTCACGGGGATATACGTAGACAGGAGAGGCAGGTTGCTTTCAGCGATATTGGAAGATTTCGATCACCTGCTCGACTGCCGCTCCAACCTCCTCACCGATACCTTCCTCGTACAGCCGCCCATCTCCGTGGGGTCCACCAGTTGAGTGCGCCTGGTGCGAACCTGCGCGGCGCGATGATGGCGTTCTCGGAGGCAATCCCAGCCTCCAGGATCTATATGTTTTGATTAAATAGATTATGTGGAAGAAGACACCCTATCAAAAATCCCTGCGAGGTCATCTCACTGCTGTTCGATCCCCTCACCTCCGGAGCGCACAAGCTCTCTGTGGGGCATTAACAGTATAAAAGCGGGAGCAACGGACGATATCTTTTCATCCTAGGCCTCCGGCAAGATATAAAGCAAAACGCCCGGGACATCGGATTGATTCCATAAGGTGTTGCAGGTCTCATTAATTACTTGTATTATATATATGCTTATTGAGTCTCTACCTTCTGGCAATAGAACTCTAAGGAGGAAACCATGGCTCAAAGTGTACGTCAATTGATTATGGAGGAGTATGAGAAAGGAGCAAGGAGTTTTTCAGTAAGCGATTTCCAAGGCGCCGATCTCAGTGATCTGCGCATCGCAGGTTCAAATTTCACCTGGGCTAACATGAAAGGTGCCAATTTGAGCAAATCTGTAGTGGGAAATGGAAGTTTCAACGAGGCAGACCTTAGTGGCGCCAACCTGGCGTGGACAACTCTGGCTGATACATCCATGGAATGTGCAAATCTGAGTAACGCTGATCTAACCAGTGCCAACCTGTTCAGGGCTAATCTCAAGGGCGCCAATCTTAAAGGGGCAAATCTAACCCTGGCTGACCTTGGAGGCGCCACTATGCCCGATGGTAAGCCATACACAAGGGGTATGGATCTCTCCCAATATGGCGCGACTGGTGCTCCCATGGATGTTAAAGGCCCAGGGGTCGTTACTCCGGCAGTCGGCAAGGCTGCCAGAGAAACTCTTTCCGGAGAAATCTGCTGGTTCTGCAGCGAGAATCGGGCCGATTCAGCCTCTGGTGTGAAACTTCGACTTGAACGACAATCACCGATCAATCGTCAAAAGTACAAAGAAGAATGGCAACAACTAACCATCCCACGCTGTCAACGATGTGCATCAATCCGTAAACGTGATACAAGGGAGAACAGTATGATAGGGATCGCGGGGATGCTGGCCGCGGCAGTTACGTTCGCGGTCATCGAAATTATCTCTCCTGGATCCGAACTGGCAGCCTGTGCTTGGGGTGGGGCTGTTTTCCTGATTTTGGTCTCGCTTGGGGTTTTCCTGGGC
>CAZSPX010000353.1:0-3133 GCA_964608885.1 uncultured Anaerolineaceae bacterium
GCCCGGCACCGACTTCGCCAGCGGCGAGATATCGCGCGGGTAATCGTGCAGGAAGGTCGGCTGGATCAGCTGCGGCTCGAGGAACTCGCTCAGCAGGTAGTCGATCAGCTTGCCGCGCGTCGCGTGGGGATCGGGGGTCTTTTCGGGGTGGCGGGCGGTGATGGCCTTGAACAGCTCCGCGGCGGTGGGGTGCGCGGCGAAGTCAATGCCGCTCGTATCCAGGATGCCCTGCCGCAGCGAGAGCCGCCGCCAGGGAGGCGTGAAGTCCAGCTCGTGCTCCCCGTAGCGGACCTTGCCCGAGCCGGTCACCTTCTGCGCGGTGAAGAAGACCATCTGCTCGGTCAGCTCCATCACCTGCAGGTAGTCGGCGTAGGCCCAGTAGAACTCCAGCTGTGTGAACTCGGGGTTGTGCTTGAACGAGAGGCCCTCGTTGCGGAAGTCGCGCCCGATCTCATAGACCTTCTCCAGGTTGCCCACCAGCAGCCGTTTGAGATACAGCTCGAAGGAGATGCGCAGGTACATGTCCTGGTCCAGCTCGTTGTGATGGGTGACGAAGGGACGCGCCGCCGCGCCGCCGTAGAGCGGCTGGAGGATGGGCGTTTCCACCTCCAGGAACCCCTGGCCGTCCAGGAACTCGCGCAGCGCCCGCACGGTGGCGGCCCGTTTCTGGAAGGTCTCGCGCACCGCCGGGTTCACGGCCAGGTCGGCGTAGCGCTGGCGGGCGCGCAGCTCCGGGTCCTCCAGCGCGGCGTAGCGGATCACGCTGCCGTCCTCCTGCGTCACATCCTTGTCGGCGGGCAGCGGGCTGACCGACTTCGCCAGCATGCGGAAGTCGCTCACCAGCAGGGTGGCCTCGCCGGTCTTGGTGCGCATCATGGTCCCCCCGGCCTGGATGAAATCGCCGATGTCGAACATCTTGTTGAAGAAGGCCATGCGCGCCTCTCCCAGCTCGTTGAGGCGCAGGAAGAGCTGCACCTTGCCGTACCCGTCCTCGATGTGCGCAAAGGTCAGCTTGCCCATGGCGCGGATGGCGCGGATGCGGCCCGCAAGCGTAGCGGACACCTCGCGGCCCTCCTTCTCGGCGGCTTCGAACTCCGCAATGGCCTGCGCCGAGGTGTGGGTCCGCCGGGCGCGGGTGGGGTAGGCCTCCACGCCTTCGGCCTGCAGTTCCTCCAGTTTCTGGAGGCGGATCTTTTCAAGGGAGCTGTATTCTGGCATGTTCGTGACCTTCATCTACGGGACGGGAATGTGCACAAAAAAGCCCCGCACTCGCCTGGCAGGCGCGCGGGGCTCTCAGGTTGCGCTCCTGCTACATGACCTTGACGATCTTGACCTTGTACGTGCCGCCGGGGGTCTCCACCACCACCTCTTCGCCGGAGCGGTGGCCCACGATGGCCTTGCCGATGGGTGACTCGTTGGAGATCTTGCCCTCGCGCGGGTTGGCCTCGGCCGCGCCCACGATCACGTAGGTCTCCGGCTCGTAGCCCTGCTCGCGGATGGTCACCTTTGAGCCGACCTGTATGGTGCCGGTCTTGCCGTGGTTCTCCTCGATGACGCGCGCCGTGGCCAGGAGCATCTCCAGGTCCTGGATGCGGCCTTCCACGAAGGCCTGCTCGTTCTTGGCGGCCTCGTACTCGGCGTTCTCGATCAGTTCCCCGCCTTCCATGGCCTCGTGCAGGCGCTCGGCTACCTCCTGGCGCTTGACGGTGCGCAGCTGCTCGAGCTCTTCTTGCAGCTTCTGAAAGCCCTCTTTGGTGAGGAAATTTGTGGTCATATCTACCTGCTCTTATATAGAAGTATGCATCTCTTCACAGAGATGCAATTGAATAACTAACCTGTATTTTCCCGGAAAGCGCCCTTAATATATCACGTTTCAGACCTGCGGGCAAGACCACCCCCGGTCCTCCACAGGCGGATCCCCTCTTCCGGCTCCCAGTAGGCCCGGATCTGCTCCCCGAGCTTCCCGGGGTCCTCAAAAACCGTGGAAAGCTGTGAATCGTAGGTACGGATGGCCCGCTCCCAGGGCCCCAGCGCCGCCTCCGGCACCGGCTGGACCGTCTCGCCCAGCCCGGCAGTGAGCGGGGCCAGCTCCTCGGGGTGGTTGAACAGGTACGGCAGGTCGGCGTCCAGCCACAGGGGGCGTCCCAGCTGTTCCGCCGCCTGGCGCGCCAGCAGGTGGTCCACATGCCCGCCGATCCCCAGCTGGCAGACCAGGATGTCATCCGGCAGCAGCCGCATCGAGAGCGCCTCGGCGATCTCCGCCGGGAACCCCGCCTCCGCCGGCAGCGGCTCCACCGAGACGTCCTGCGGGTACAGCCACACGCCCTCCGGCGCCTGGCGGTAGATGGCGTCCAGGAAGTCGAAGTGCCGCGTGACCGCCCCCAGCAGCTCGGCGGCCCGCTTGTCCTCCTCCCGCCGCTTCTGCACGCACTCCTCCCCCGAGCTGAAGCCCCACAGCTTGTGCATCACCTGCGCAAAGGTGGAAAGCTCGCCGGGAGGCGGGAACCCGCAGAACAGCGTCCAGATCTCCACGGGCAGCCCGGCCCGGGCCTGCTCGTGGATCAGCCCGCCCGCGGAGAGCACGGCGTCGTCCAGGTGAGGAGAGAGATAGATCCAGCGCATGGGGGGGATTGTACATCAAATCCCCTTCTCCAGACCTTCCAGGGGGTTATCAACGGTGCAGGCGGGGCGTTTTTTACCATAAAAGTGCAACGGAATTTTTCCTTGTCTCTAGTACACTTTGGGAAAATGGAGGCCGGATGAAGGAACGCCGCAAACGCACACGCACCAGCCTGATGTCCTACTCGCAGGTCTTCGACCTCCACGGAGGCCGCCTGCTGGGCTACCTCTCGGACCTGACCGAATCGGGGGCCATGGTCATCGCCCGGAAGCCCGTGGAGGTGGGCACCACCCTGACCCTGCAGTTGGAGGTCCCTGAGCTGCCCGGCATCCACATGGAGCGGCTCACGCTGGAGGCGCGCGTCGCCTGGTGCCAGCCCGATATCAGCCCCGAGTTCCTCAACATCGGCTTCGAGTTCACGCAGGTCCAGCCCGAGCAGCGCCCTGTGCTGCGCGGCATCATGGATGTGTACGAGTTCAACCGGGATGTCCCGCGCTACCCCGTCCGCCCGCC
>CAZSPX010000354.1:0-3110 GCA_964608885.1 uncultured Anaerolineaceae bacterium
GTCATTGCGGACGAGCCCACCGGCAACCTGGACAGCCGCTCGGGCGAGGAGATCATGGGCCTGCTGCACAACCTGCACGGCCAGGGCTCCACCATCGTCATGGTCACCCACGACCCGAAGATCGCCGCGCACACCCAGCGCACCATCCACCTGATGGACGGAAAAGTGGACAACGTGGTGCACAACGGCCATCATCCCGTGGAGGCGGCAGCATGAAACCCTCTGAAGCCATACGCATCGCGTGGGAGGCGATCCTCAAGAACAAGATCCGCTCGGTGCTGACCATGCTGGGCATCATCATCGGCGTGGGGGCGGTCATCATCATGATCGCCATCAGCGCGGGGACGGAGGCCAGCATCCAGGAGCAGATCACAAGCCTGGGCTCGGACCTGATCTTCGTGCAGGGCGCGTTCACGCGCGGCGGTCCGGGGCAGGTCGCCAGCGGCGGGCTGGTCTATGACGACGCGCCGGCCATATTAGACAGCATCAGCGGGGTGACGGCCGTGGTGGTGGAGCAGAACTCCTCCGAGACCGTCAAGGCCGGGGATGTGACGCTGGAGGACATCGAGCTGCTGGGCACCACCTCGGGCTTCCCCTCGGTGCGCGATATGACCCTGGCGGAGGGCCGCTACTTCAACGACACCGAGATCGAGCGCAAGGCCAAGGTCGCCATCCTCGGCTCCGGCCTGGCGCAGGAGCTGTTCGGCGACTCCAGCCCCATCGGGCAGTACATCACGGTGGGCAACACCAAGCTGGGGATCATCGGGGTGTTCGACGAGAAGGGGCTGGTGGGCAACACCGATTACGACTCGCGGGTGTACCTGCCGATCAGCGTGGTCTTCCAGAAGTTCACGCCCTCCATGTTCGCCCGCTTCCTGGGCGACCGGATCCGCATGATCTACGTCAAGGTGGACCCCTCCGCGAACCTGGACACGGTCATCCAGCAGATCGATCTGCTGCTCGTCAAGCGGCATGACGTGACACTGGACACCAAGGACTTCACCATCACCACGCAGCAGGACATCATCGACACGCAGGAATCGACCACCTCCGCCTTCCGCTCGCTGCTGGGCTGGGTGGCGGGCGTCTCGCTGATCGTGGGCGGCATCGGCATCATGAACATCATGCTGGTGAGCGTCAGCGAGCGGACGCGCGAGATCGGCATCCGCCAGTCGGTGGGGGCCACGCCCGCGGATATCCGCCTCCAGTTCCTGACGGAGGCGCTGCTGTTGAGCATCGTGGGCGGCATCATCGGGATGCTGGTGGGCATCGGCGGAGCGTACCTGTTCGGTGCGCTGAGCGGGATGCGCACCGTGGTGCAGGCCTACTCGGTGCTGCTGGCCTTCGGCTCGGCAGCCCTGGTGGGCGCGTTCTTCGGCTACTACCCCGCCAACCAGGCGGCGCGGCTCGATCCCATCGAGGCGCTGAGGTACGAATAAATAAAGGAAACCATAATAATGAAGAAACTCTTCCTACCCCTGCTCATGCTGGCTCTTATGGTTAGCGCATGCGGAACGGGACAGAACAACACCACCAACCCGACGACCAACGGAGATCCCGCGGCCCGCACCCTGCCGCCGCTCTCCAGGGTGGCAGTGGGCATCTTCAAGCTGGAGGGCACCGATCAGGCCGTGACCGCCGAGCAGGCGGCAAAGCTTCTCCCTCTGTGGGAAGTGTACAGCACGCTCAGCCAGAGCGACACCGCCGCAACGCAGGAGGTGGAGGCGCTGACAAAGCAGATGGAGGACAGCATGACGGCCGAACAGACGAAGGCCATCGAGGCGCTGAACCTCACCCAGCAGGATGTCTTTGCCCTGATGCAGGAGAAGGGCCTGCTGGCCGCGGTTCCGCAGGCCAGCGGCACGCGGACCGCCGGCGGCGGTGGAGGGGAGGGTCAATTCTTCTTCCAGGGAGGACCGGGAGGCGGGCCTCCAGAGGGAGGGCAGGTGATAGGTGGAGGCGGCCCCATCCCCGGGGAAAGGCGAAACGGGACCACCGCAACGGGCACGCGCGTTCCAAACGGGCAGGCGACGCGGGGCAGGTTTGACCGCATCCCCGCGCCGCTGGTGCAGGCAGTGATCGATCTGCTCAAGGCGCGGGCGGGGAAGTAGGAAACCTTCCCCCCATTCCTGCTCCTCAACACGAGCATCCTGCATTGCCTCAAGCAAGAATGGGGCCGCGAAGCGTCCCGGGTCGCGTCCGGGAGATCGAGGGAGTGGCGATTTCACCCCCTTTCTGCCCTTCGGAAGAACACCGAAGTGCTTTGCCTCCCCCATCTGAGTACAGATGTGGGAGGGGCATCCCTTCCCCACAATTTCTTCATGATTTTATGACATTTGCTTTACTGGTGGAAAATATACTCACATGTAGAGGTTGCAAGAGGCGCTCGCCTGGATGAGGAGATTGCTTCGTCCTTCCGGTTCCATCCGGAACCGGAAGGACTCGCAACGACATTGATATACTTGTGAAGGAAGCAAGATGACGACGAAGACCATCCTGGTTGTGGACGACGAGACACGCCTGGTATCGCTGGTGGAGAGCTATCTCAGCCGGGAGGGCTACCGCGTGGTCACCGCCTTTAACGGGCTGCAGGCCCTGGAGGCGGCAAAGAAGGAAAAGCCCGACCTGATCATCCTGGATGTGATGATGCCCGAGATGGACGGCTACGAGTTCATGCGCCAGCACCGTGCCGGCACGGACACCCCCATCATCCTGCTCACGGCGCGGGTGGACGAGGACGAAAAGGTGATCGGGCTGGAGCTGGGCGCGGACGATTACGTGACCAAGCCCTTCAGCCCGCGCGAGCTGACCGCCCGCGTGCGCGCCGTCCTGCGCCGCTCGGGGGACAGCGGGCCAAACGGGCAGGTGCTGCGGGCCGCCGACCTGACCCTGGACCGCGACACCCGCAGCCTGGACGTCAACGGCCGCGCGGTGGACCTGACCCCCTCCGAGTTCGACCTGCTGGCCGGGCTGATGTCCACGCCGGGCAAGGTGTTCTCGCGGCTCGACCTGCTGGACATCATCCAGGGCGTGCGCTATGAAGGCTACGAGCGCACCATCGACACGCACATCAAGAACCTGCGCAGCAAGATCGAATCCGACCCGCGCGC
>CAZSPX010000355.1:0-3110 GCA_964608885.1 uncultured Anaerolineaceae bacterium
CCTCTTTTCTTGATCCATTCCCTTGACTACGGATAATTGTGAAATCTTACACTATTTTTCAAACCAATTTTACCTTATTTGGCGGGAAACATCCCGGCAGACTTTGAATGGCCCCCTTCCCCAATGGGGTTGTCACGTCGGGACTGGAATGTCCGAAACGAAACCGGACGTTCCAGATCCTCCTCGCAACGACATACTTTTCAGTTCCAGAACTGGAACTGGCTGAGGCCGAGGATGGCGGTCTGCAAGGGAATGCCGACCAGGCGCGAGACCAGACCGACCAATCCCCAGAAGCCGCGGTTCACGAGGGGCACGTACCAGAGGATGAGGAAGACGGCCCAGGTGAGCATGCCGCCCACCCCGGCGATGCGGATGCGCCAATCACGCGGCAGGTATGGCTCGATGGCGCCGAAGCCATCGAAGGGCGGGACTGGGATCAAGTTGAGCACCAGCGCGGAGACCTGAAGGAGGGCCAGGAAGGCGAGTCCGGGGCCGAAGGCGGTCTGACCCAGCGAGGTGAAGCGCAGGAGCAGGCCAAGGATGAGCGCCACCAACCCGTTCATGGCGGGGCCTGCCAGGGAGACGGCGGTCTCCCAGCGCGGACCGCGCAGGCGCCAGCGCTCGATATAGACCGCGCCGCCCGGCAGGCCGATCCCGCCCATGGCCAGGAAGAGCAGCGGCAGCAGCAGCGAATAGACGGGGTGGGTGTACTTGAGAGGGTTGAAGGTGAGGTAACCCTTGTCGCGCACGGTGTAATCGCCGCCCTGGTAGGCCACGAAGGCGTGCGCGAACTCGTGCAGGCAGAGAGAGAAGACCCAGCCGATGAGAACCACGATAAATGTCATGTCAGGACCTCACTGATCTTCGTAACCGTGCGGATGGGCGCGATGCCACTCCCAGGCGCTGGAGAGGATCGCGTGGATATCGTCATGCTGCGGCTCCCAGCCCAGCTCACGGCGGATGCGCGCGGAGGAGGCCACAAGGCGGGCTGAATCACCGGGACGGCGGGGCTGCTCGATGACCGGGATGGGATGCCCGCTCACCTGCCGGGCGGCCTCCACCACCTCCCGCACCGAGAAGCCGTTGCCGCTGCCCAGGTTATAGACAAGGCGGTCGCTCGCCCCCAACGCCTCCAATGCCAGCAGGTGCGCCGAGACCAGGTCAGCGATGTGGATGTAGTCGCGGATGCAGGTGCCATCCGGGGTGGGGTAATCGGTGCCGAAAATGGTCGCCGCCTCCGCCTGACCGAGAGGGATCGCCAGGATGCGCGGGATGAGGTGCGATTCGGGCTGGTGGGCCTCGCCCCGTCCAGGCAGGGCGCCGCTGGCGTTAAAGTAGCGCAGGGCGGCGAAGTGCAGGCCGTGGATCTGGCGGAACCAGTCCAGCGCCTGCTCGGTCATCAGCTTGGTCTGGCCGTACACGTTGGTGGGGCCCAGCGGCGAGTCCTCGGACAGCGGGGCCTCGCTGGAGGCATAGACCGCAGCGGTGGAGGAAAAGACGAAGCGCTTCACACCCGAGCGCACGGCAGCCTCCATCAGGCTCACGGAGTTGGCGAAGTTGTTCTGGAAGAAGCGGCCGGGATCCTTCATGCTCTCTCCGGCCTCGATGAAGGCCGCGAAGTGCAGGATGGCGTCGAAGGGCTCCGATCCCAGGGCCGCGGCGAGGGCTGTCGCCTCCGACAGGTCGGCGTGGACGAAGCGCGCCCCCTCGGGCACGGCGAGGCGGTGACCGGTGGCCAGCGAATCAAAGACGGTAACCGAATGGCCGGCTTTCAGGAGAGCTTCTGCGGTGGCAGAACCGATATAGCCAGCGCCGCCGGTCACAAAGACATTCATATAGGGCCTCCAGGATCCCGCTCATCATTGGGGTTGCCACGGAGCATTGAGCCGGGCAGAACCCGGCCCAATGCTCCCAACAACCACATGCTGGCATTATATCAACCGCGCAGGTTATTCCTGCGACCAGGCGGAGGCATACCAGCGAATGTACTCCTCCACGTGCCGCCCCCAGTAGGCTTCGCTGTGATCGCCGGAATAGAGATGAAACTCGTGGACCACCCCCAGCCCGCTGAGAGTGCTCTCCAGCAGGCGCACCGCGCCCAGCTCCTTGTCGTGGTCGCCCACGTCCAGCCAGAGACGCGGGAACGAGGCCGGGGGGATGGCCCTGATCCAATCCTCGAGCAGGGGGCCGTCGTTCTGGAAGACGGCCGGGGAATGCAGGCCGAGGGCGCCGAACAATTCCGGGCGGGTGAGGCCCAGCTGGACGGTCCAGCCGCCGCCGCGGGAGAGACCGCCGAGGGCGCGGTGCCCGCGGTCTGCCAGGGTGCGGTAGGAGGCGTCAATATACGGGATCAGGTGGTCCACCAGGCGCGTGCCGAACTCCGGGCCGGCGGTGAGGTTCCAGTAGCGGTCATCGGGGAAGACGATGATGAAAGGCGGGGCCTCGCCGGAATGGATCAGCTCGTCCGCGAGGGTGGCGGCGCCGAGGCGCACCCACTGGTCGTCGGTGTAGGTCTGGCCGTGGAGCAGGTACAGCACGGGGTAACGAAGATTCGGCTTCTGGTCGTAACAGGGAGGCAGGTAGATAAGGTACTGTTGGGGTGGTTTCGTGGTCTCGAGCACGCCCTCGTCCACGCGGCCGGGCTGGCTCAGGCAGGAGAGCGGTGTGATCGTGGGAGTAAGGCTGGGTGCGGGCGTGAGCGTGGGACTGGGGGTGAGGGTAGGGGCCAGGGTGGGAAGCGTGGGAACCGGTGTAGGCGCAGGGGCACACGCCGTGAAGCCGAGCAGGAGCAGGGCAGCCATCCATCCGGCTGCTTGACGGGTATTCATCGGACGCATTATACTGGCAGAACCGATTCACAAATCGGGGTGTAGCGCAGTCCGGAAGCGCACTTGCTTTGGGAGCAAGGGGCCCTGGGTTCAAATCCCAGCACCCCGACTGAAAAGGGAAACACCGCCTATGAGGCGGTGTTTTTGGTTTGCAGCTCGTTTGAGCTGCAGCGCAGTCAAGCCAGCGCGTGGCGCCAAAGGCGCCAGAGCCCGGGTTTCCCCTGACGGGGATCTCCGCTGCGCTACGACAAGCCCCGGCGCCCAGACTGGAAGGAAAACACC
>CAZSPX010000356.1:0-3089 GCA_964608885.1 uncultured Anaerolineaceae bacterium
CAACCCGAGCAGCGAAGGCCCGTCTTGAGGACTGCGCGTGTAGAGCCGCGTCTGGTCCACGCGGAGAAAGATCTCCTCGATCGCATCCGGTGAATACCCGGCCGCGAACAGGGCCGCGACAATACCCCCGAAACTGGTCCCTGCCACCGCGCGCACGCGATAGCGTTCTTTTTGCAAGCGGCGTAAAACGCCTACATGGGCATAGCCCTTGGATCCTCCGCCACCCATCGCAACTGATACATCCATTTGTCGTAAATCCACCGATATCTTATTTAAAGAAATGACGCTCCAGTCCCCGCAATTGTTACCCTGGGCAGGATCGCGGGTCTACTGGCGGGGATCACGGATGAACCATGCCGCGCTCACGCCCCCCGCCAGCAGCAGGAGGATGATCACGGCCACCCAGAACGAGAGTGAAGGTCCACGCGCGGCCTCCTGCTGGACCCCGGCAGCCGGCTTAGCCTCCTTTGTCGTCGTGGCCATCACCGCCAGGAGCTCGACCTCTCCCTTTTCCTGCTCAGGCGGACCCACCGAGGCAATGACCGGGAGGATGGTCGGGGGCGGGGCCGGCTGCGTGGCTCCCTGCATCACCAGCAGTAGTTGGTTCGGATAAACGGTCGTTCCGGGAAGGTGGTTCAGCGCGCGGATCTGGTCGATCTTCGTGCCGTATTCAATGGCGATCCCCCACAGGGTCTGCCCATATTGCACCTTGTGGTACACATTCCCATCCGGCCGCGCCGTGCTGACCGCGATCGGCACCACATACTGGCTGATGGCCAGCTCGGGGTTGGCCGCGCTTCCGCTCCCGCCGGGAAGGTACAGGTCGGCATCCGACTGCGGAAGCCCGCTGCTGGTTCGCAGCGCGGTATCGATCACATAATAGACGGTCCCATCCGCGGCAATCGAAACCCCCGCGCCGATGTCGCTGCGGTTTTCCGAGAGCATGGTATTAAGGTGCGGGTCGTCGCCCTTCCACGCTTCCACGGCGTCCCCGGGGGATAACTGGTAGCCAAAAATGAAATTTTCGGAACGATAGCCGCCCAGCGAAAGATCCCCTGAGAGCGGATAACCCAGCAGCAGGAGCTGCTGGGTAAAGGTGATGCCGTTCGGACGCGAATGCCCCACCTGTCCTTCGGTTGCAAGCAGGGCGTCCGCCTGTCCCTGGGCAACCTGCATCAGGATGGGATGCTCGCTGAGGGCGTTCAGCCCGCTGCTCAGGCGCAGGCCGTTGACTGCATTGATCAGTTCCCCCGCCGAGGCAGGACGCGTTCTTATGGCAGAAACGTTCGATCGGGGAAGCCAGGCCGGAGCCAGCAGTAATATCAGGATCAGGAGCCGGGCGCCTCGGACCTTCATCTCTCCTCCCCCGCGGATCACTATCAGGGCGTCGCGGTAGGAGTCTCCGGTGTGTTGGAGGCGGTTGGCGTGCTGCTGGGTGCTGTTGTATTCGTGGGCTGAGGGGTATCGGTGGCGTCCTCTACCACCTTTACCGTCACGACCAGCGTGGAACCGAACATGTGCCCCGCCCCATCATCCATCCGGTAATATGCCGTAAAGGTGCCTGTGCGTCTGGGCGCATCCAGGTTGATCGAGATCTCAGGATTCTTATCGACCGGGATGATCTTGCCGAGGTTGACGCTTGGCGCGTCGAAATCCGTCCCACTGACAAAGTTAAGCCCGTAGTAGGCCTTCCACTCGCAGGTCCCGCTGTTGTGGACCTTCCATGTCATCGTAAAGTTCTGGCCGGGTTTTACGATATTGCTCCCGCCCGGGTACATATCATACAGCAGGGTGAGGTTGTTGCAGCCAAATCCGGACGAGACCAGCGTGGCGGTGGGCGGCGTCCCGGTGACCGTGCTTGTCACCGCGATCGTGGGATACCACAGGAATGTGGAGGTCAGCGAAGGCGTCAGCGGGTTCAGGAATCCCGCCGGGGTGAAGGCCGGGGAAGGCGTGAGCGTAGGTGTGATCGTGGGGGTGGCCGTGGCAGGGGGCGCAAGGGCCGTCTGCGTTTCAAAATACGATGCCACCATCGTCTTGACGCCCTCGGTCAGGATGATGTCAACTGCCGAAGTGCCCGTGGCCGGAGCCGCTCCACAGGCGCTCAACAGCAGGCTCAGGAACATGAATGGGATCATGATACGTCGAAGCAGCTTCATTCAACCTCCAGGCAGGATCGGTGAGACGTAAAAGGGGCGGAGTCACCGCCTCTCCATTTTACAGGGTTTGACAGCATCGGCCAATGAAATGTCCAGACAACTTTACCCGAACGCATACCTTGCCTATGATACCTCCAATTATCGCTTCCGGTGAGGGCGTCTGCCCGACAAAATCCCTACTGCGGTGCGGATTGGTTTTCGCCGAAATTTGCCTGCCACGGGCTGCTGCTGGCTCAAGGCATTTTATCCAAGCAGGGCCTTGAGACCCTGGATAAGCGCCTCCACATCCCCGGCGCTGTTGTACGCCTGGATCGAAATGCGCATGAATAGCCGCTCCCCCCACTGGATCAGGGGCACCTCGATCCGGTAGTCCTCATACAGGCGGCGCTTAAGCTCCGCCAGGTCCAAAGGAGGCAGGGGCGCGATCCCCATCTGGCTGTAAAGATCGGAATCCAGCGGATAAAGCGGCTCCAGCCCTGTCATCTCGCAGATCCGCTCAATGGCCTCCCGCAGCAGCGCATGGCAGATGCAGCGCACGTCCGGCCAATCATGCTCCTGCATGAATTGGATGGCCGCCGGGACTGCCAGGAACGCCGCCGGGTCCCGGGTCCCCGTCCATTGGAGAATATCTATAAAACGGGAGCCTGTGCTTGTTTCAGGTGTGGCTCCCATCCCCCAGCTGACGATCAATGGCTCAATCATCGGCTGGACCTCGCTGCGGCAGTAGAGAAAGCCTGCTCCCTTGGGGCTGAGCATCCATTTATGGCAGTTCCCGAAAACGACATCCGCTCCCAGCGCCTGGAGGTCTACCGGGATCTGGCCCGGCGAATGGGCCGCGTCCACGATGGTCAGGATGCCCGCCTCCCGAGCTCGCTGGCAGATCGTCTCCACCGGCATGCGCATGGCCGTGGGAGAGGTGATGTGGCTGAG
>CAZSPX010000357.1:0-3085 GCA_964608885.1 uncultured Anaerolineaceae bacterium
GGCACGTATATCTTCCCGCCTGCGCCCTCCATGCGGCTGATCACCGACATCTTCCAGTTCTGCGCGGCCGAGGTGCCCGGCTGGAACACCATCTCGATCTCGGGGTATCACATCCGCGAGGCGGGCTCCACCGCGGTGCAGGAGGTGGCTTTCACGCTCGCCAATGCCATCGCCTACGTGGAGGCGGCGCTGAAGGCCGGGCTGCAGGTGGATGACTTCGCGCCGCAGCTCTCCTTCTTCTTCAATGCGCACAACAACCTGCTCGAGGAGGTCGCCAAGTTCCGGGCGGCGCGGCGCATGTGGTCCCATATCATGAAAGAGCGCTTTGGGGCGCAGAAGCCCGCCTCCTGGCAGCTCCGCTTCCACACGCAGACGGCCGGCTCCACGCTGACAGCCCAGCAGCCCGAGAACAACGTGGTGCGCGTGACCCTGCAGGCCCTCTCGGCGGTGCTGGGCGGGACACAGAGCCTGCACACCAACTCGATGGACGAGGCGCTGTGGCTGCCCACCGAGAAGTCGGTGCGCGTGGCGCTGCGCACGCAGCAGATCATCGCGCACGAGTCGGGCGCGGCCGATTCCATCGACCCGCTGGCCGGCTCGTACCTGGTCGAATCCCTGACCGATGAGATCGAGAAAGGGGCGCTGGACTACATCCGCAAGATCGATGAGATGGGCGGCGCGCTGGCGGCCATCGAGCGCGGCTACATGCAGAACGAGATCCAGAACGCGGCCTATGCCGCCCAGCAGGCCATCGAGCAGAAACGCGAGATCGTGGTGGGTGTGAACGCCTTCGAGGTGGAAGAGGAGCGCACCCTGGAGCGCCTGTTCGTGGACCCCGCCATCGAGGCCGGGCAGCAGGCCCGCCTGAAGGCGCTGCGCGAGGGCCGCGACCCACAGGCCGTGCAGGCGCTGCTGGGCAGGCTGACCGCCGCCGCGCAGGGAACCGAAAACCTGATGCCGCTCTTCATCGAGTGCGTGGAGCACGACATCACCCTGGGCGAGATCTGCAACACGCTGCGCGGGGTCTGGGGCGAATACACCGCCGAAGGCTTCTAACCGGTCGCTACGGAGGGAGGGCCGCATGTTCGATCTTTTCCGCAGGAAGAAGAAAGCGGTCGCAAAGCCGGGGCCGAAACCGGCTGCCGCGGGGGGCGCTCCGTATGTCCTGAGCCTCCGGCAGGTGCTGTACTCAAATGCCTCGCTGGAGCCATTCCTCCTGTATACCAAGCCCGAGGCGTTCAAGAATTTCCCCTGGTCGAACTTCGACGAGGCGCGCCAGGCGATCAAGGCAGGGGACAGGCTGGAGGCCATCGGTGCGTTGAAGGAGATCACGCAGGCGGCCGGGCTGGAATCCCGCATCCTCCTGCAGGCCTGGCACACCCTGCGCAGCCTGGGCGAGCAGCCGCCCGAGGCGCTGGCCGGCAAGATCCTGGGCGCGGTGGTCGAGTACCAGATGCCGGGGAGCCTGGATATCGTGGCGGGCTACGCCGACCATACCGCCCGCTACTGGAACACGGCGGGCGCGGGTGTGGTCTGGGAGCGGCCGGACGACTCGCTCGATCCCTTCATTGACCGGCTGCTGGCGGCGGGACAGCAGGCCCTGGACCGCACCGGCCTGGGCGAGCATGACTGCCCGGCGCTCCCGGAGATGGGCATGATCCGGCTCTTCCTGATGGCGCGCGGCGGCTCCTGCTTCGGGTACGGGAAGTATGAGCAGCTCAGCCGGGATGCGATCGGCGGGCCGCTGATCCAGGAGGCCTACCGCCTGGGCGAGGCGCTGATGAAGAAGAGCAGCCAGCGTGCCTG
This sequence comes from uncultured Anaerolineaceae bacterium, assembly GCA_964608885.1. Lineage (GTDB taxonomy): Bacteria > Chloroflexota > Anaerolineae > Anaerolineales > Villigracilaceae > JACPVF01. The sequence continues at coordinate 1,807 of CAZSPX010000357.1, forward strand.
AGATTTAAGGGAGAAACCCCCAAACTTCGGGGGTTTCTCTGCAAAGTCCCTTACTTTGCATAAGGGGGATGTACAATGAAGATTAAATTCAGATGAGTCTATTGTAGGATCAGCCGGAATGGATGTCCAGACGAATTTTTGCGACTTGACTCAAAGAATTTTTTGAGTCATGATGTACTGGAGGCTTTCATGGGACACAAGGAATTCGGCAGGCTGGTGGCCGCTCTGCGGCAGGAACTGGGCTGGACGCAGGCCCGGCTGGCAGGCAACAGCGGGCTGGAGATCACTGTCATCAGCCAGACCGAGCGCGGGGTGAAGAGGATCCTGGACCCGGACCTGCTGGTGAAACTGGCGGACGCCTTCGAGTTGACCACGCTGGAACGCAGGGAGTTCTTCTTTGCTTCCACGGGGATCGAGGCCGGGCAGGTCGTCCGGGGGAGCGCGGTCCGGGAGGACGCCGCCGGGCAGAGCCTCAACCGGATGCTGTCGATCCTGGAAAAACTGCGCCTCCCGGCCTTCCTTCTGGATGCCTATACCGATGTCCTGGCGATCAATTACACCGGCTTCGCCTTCTTCCAGATCCCGCTGGAGATGATGGCCGGCGCCGCCGAGATCCCGGGCGGCATGAACGCCGTGCGCCTGGTGTTCGGGAAGGAAATGGCAGCGCGCTCGCATTTCATTAACAACTGGGATTACTACGCCCTCAGCACCATGCGGTTCTTCCGCGAATCCAGCCTGTGCTACCGGGCCACTCCGTATTTCAACTACTTGATGAAGGCCTTCCTCGACGCCGCGGAGTACCCCTCCTTTGAGCGTTACTGGCGCAGGGTCTCCCTGTTGGAGCAGGACCGGGATGGGACCTATGAGCGCTTCGAGTATGACCATGACACCTTCGGGCACCTGAGCTACGTGGTGGCGACGACGGTCTGCCTCACACCGGAGGGGGAGCTGTACCTGAACCAGTACCTGCCCACCGACGCCCCCACTGCGGAGACCTTCGAGCGACTGGTGACCCAGAGCGGGACGGGCGTGATCCGCGCCGCTCCCTGGCCGGAGAAGAGGATGGGGTAGGTCTTCAGATCACCCGCTCCAGGCCTTCAGAGTCTTTAAGACCCGGAAAGCCCTGCGGGGCGATTTGAAAAATGACGTTCGTCAGATGGTGGGGGAGAGTCTGAGCCATTCCCTGCAGGGAATGGCCCCGGGGAAATTCATTGGCAGGATCTCACGCAACGCCCAGGTAGGCCTTTTGGACGCTGGGATCCTTCCTCAGGTTCTCGGC
>CAZSPX010000358.1:0-3063 GCA_964608885.1 uncultured Anaerolineaceae bacterium
CACGCCGGTGCGGCCCAGATTGATGCGGATATCCTGCAGCAGGGTGGTGACCTCACGGGCCGGGAACTTGAAGGCAATCGCGCCGCGCGGGTCCTTGCCTACGAAGCCCAGCTCGGCAGCCAGGTCCAGGTCATCGATCTTGATCACCATGCCATCCGCCTCATAGGGAAGCTCATCGCGTCGCTTCTCCCAGGTCTCTGTGTAGGCGATGGCGGATTCGATATCCTCGAAACGGCGCGCCACATCCGTAACCGGAAAGCCCAGCTCTTTCAGGTACTCCAGCAGCGCCCACTGGTGGGTGGGGATCGGACCGCCCTCCGAGTAGATGATCTGGTAGACCAGCAGCGTCAGCGGGCGCGAGGCTGTCAGCGCCGGGTCGAGCTGCCGCAGGGAGCCGGCTGCCGTATTGCGCGGGTTCAGGTAGGTTTTTTCTCCCGCCTCCTCCAGGCGCTGGTTGAGCTTCTCGAACTCCTTCACCGGCATGAAGGCCTCGCCGCGCACCACGAGATACTCCGGGACACCCAGGCGTGAAGACTTCTCGGAGACCGGGATCCTTAGCGGGATGGACTTGACGGTGCGCAGGTTCCGGGTGATGTCCTCCCCGACCTCCCCGTCGCCGCGGGTCGCTCCCAGCTCAAAGATGCCATTCCGGTAATGGAGCACCACGGAAAGCCCATCGATCTTGGGCTCGACGACGAACCCCGCCTTTTCCACCCGGTCGTCCAGCCGGCGGACACGCTCATACCAGGCACGCGCCTCATCCGCGCCGAAGGCATTCGCCAGGCTGAGGATGGGGGCCGGGTGGCGTACCTTCGCGAAGCGGTCCGCGGGGGCTGCGCCGGCACGCTGCGTGGGCGAATCCGGCGTTATCCAGTCCGGGTGTGCGGCTTCGATCTTCTTCAGCTCATTGGTCAGGCGGTCGTATTCCAGGTCACTGATGACCGGGGCGTCCAGCACATGGTAGCGATAGTTATGGAAATGGATCTGGCGCTTGAGATCTTCGTAGCGGCTTTTCGTGTCCATCGGGCAATTATACATCCGGCAAACGCCCGGGGTCCGGACAGCGCAGGCCTTTGGGGTTATGATTGGGCGAATGCTCCAAGGCGAGCACCCACATCCGCGTTTTATTAATGGAAAGGACAGGATTGAAATGTTGAACCTTAACTCTGTGATGATCGGCACGATGCAGCTCAAATCCCTGGCGGATTTCTATGAAAAAGTGATCGGCAAGCCGGCGGACATGACCGACGACGAGAACGGCTTTCGCGGCTGGATGGTCGGAAACGTGATGCTCGGGGTACTGCAGCACTCGGAGATGGGCGGAGGCGCAAAAGACCCGGGCCGCATCATGTTCAATTTTGAGAGCGCGCAGGTCCGCGAGGAGTTCGAGCGTCTCAAGGCTCTCGGTGCAAAGGTGATCCGCGAGCCTTATCAGATCGATGAGGCATGGATCGCCACCCTCGCCGACCCGGAAGGCAATTACTTCCAGCTGATGAGCCCGATGGGAGAGTAGCCCGGTCGAAAAAATCCCACTGCCGCGGCTCTGCGGCAGTGGGATTTTTTACGGTAGAAACCCGGGCAGGGACCGGCGATCGATGCTGATGAGGTATCTGCCAAGGAGAGCGGTCTGCCTTACGGGAGGCTGCCCGGCCCGAGACGGTCCCTTCGTGGCCCTACGCGGTTCCGGTGGACGGTATCACCCTGATGTTATCCCGGCTGGCGGAGAGGAAAAACCCCTCTGCCAGACGCGTGACCCTGTCGTTTCCACAACCTCTCCCGGAAGGCCCATTCTCCGGAAGTTGTGGCTGCACCGGCCCGGATACCCCTGGCACCGTTTTGCACATGGCTCGCATTCCGTTTTCCCTGCACTGATCCTGTGCGGATAGCAGCCAGGGCGGCAAGCGGCCCTCCTTATGTTCATCCGGGATCGCCAGCCCCGGTCCAGGTTCCTTCTGAAACGCTGAGCCTCCTTTCCCAAATAAGATTTGATCGTTTGAAAGTATAGTCTGCAAGGGTCATCTCGTGCTTTACGGTCGCTTTGCAGGCGCCTCCCAGATCTGTTAAGTGTGATCGGAGGCTGTGGTCCAGAATTCCGACCCAAGTGGAAAAAGTTGACCGCTCCTGGTCAAGTGGACAGGGAGAAACTCTTCTGCGGAGGGATGGCAGAGCTGCATTTTTGCAGTATCCTGTACGCAGGATGGCGAGGACAAGTAAAAGCAGATAACTCATATTTTGAAGCCTCCATCCCCCGCGTGGCAGCGGGTCTTATTGTTGGCCTTCCCTGTATCGGGTTTGGAAACCGGTTTGCCTTGAAAATGGAGGGCCCGACCAATGAACGCAGCTTCGATCGAGGAACCCCGAGTCAAGAAGGGCGCTGTCCGCTGGCTGGTGCGCGAGACGCTGGGAAACCTGATGCTGATCGCCATCCTGTTCGGCATTGTAGGCCGCTGGGACTGGCCGGCGGGCTGGGCCTTGTCCCTGATCTATATCATCTGGACCGTTGCCACGGCGGTGCTGATCCTGCCCGTCAACCCGGCCATGCTCGCCGAACGCGCCCGACCCAATGCAGCCGGCACAAAGAAGTGGGATATCGCGCTGCTGGGGGTGATGGGGGTATTGTTGATCGCTGAGTATGTGGTCGCAAGCCTGGATGTGCGCTGGGGCTGGTCCCCGCAGCTTCCGTTCATCCTGCGAGCCTTCGGCCTTGTGATCGCCGTGCTGGGTCACGATATCCTGTTTGTGTGGGCCATGGTCTCGAATGCCTTCTTCATTGCGACCGTGCGCATCCAGAATGACCGGCAGCACTCCGTCAGTTCAGGCGGGCCCTACCGGTATGTACGCCATCCCGGCTACCTGGGCGCCATCCTGCTGGACCTGGGCGTGCCGTTCCTTTTGAACTCGCTGTGGGCGCTTATCCCCGGGTTGCTGCTCGTACTGGTCATGGTCATCCGGACGGCCCTCGAGGACAAGACCCTGCACACGGAACTGCCGGGCTATACAGAGTACGCGCAGCGCATCCGCTACCGGCTTCTCCCCGGCGTATGGTGAGTCTGGCCTGAAGTC
>CAZSPX010000359.1:0-3053 GCA_964608885.1 uncultured Anaerolineaceae bacterium
GCCTGCATCGAGGGCGGCGGAGGCAACGATCTTCTGGAACAGGTCTGCATCGACGCCGCCCGAGCAGGAGAAGGTCGCCAGCAGACCGCCGGGGCGTAGCAGCTTGAAGGCCAGCAGGTTGATATCCTTGTAGCCGCGCGCGGCTTTCTCCGCCTGGGCGGCGGTGGGGGCGAACTTGGGCGGGTCGAGGATGACCATATCGAACAGGCGGCCCTCGTCGCGCAGGCGGCGAAGCAGATGGAAGACATCGCCCTCCTGCACTGCATGGCGATCTGCGGACAGGGCATTGATCCGCACGTTCTCGCGGCACAAATCCAGGGCCTCGGCCGAGGCATCCATCGAGAGCACGGACTTCGCACCTCCCTGGAGGGCGTTCAGGCTGAATCCACCCGTATAGCAGAAACAATCCAGCACCTCGCGATCGTGCACCAGCTGGCGCACGTGCAGGCGGTTGGATCGCTGGTCAAGATAAAAACCGGTCTTATGACCGCTCTTGAGATCCACCATGAAGGTCAGGCCATTCTCATGGATGGGGAAGGTGGGAACGGACGGATTCCCGCGCAAGGGGCCAGTGATGGGCTGCAAGCCCTCCAGGAGGCGTACATCGGCATCCGAGCGCTCGAATATGCACGCAAGACCGGTCTCCTCCAATAACAGGTCGGCCAGTAGATCCTTCCAGGCTTCTGCGCCCGCGGTCAGGGATTGGAGAACAAGGACCTTGCCGTAGCGGTCCACGATCAGGCCGGGCAGGCCATCGGATTCGGCGTGGATGAGGCGGAAGGCATCCGTCTCGCGTTTCAGATCCCAGGCATCGCGCGCCGCCAGGGAGGACCTGATCCGGCGGCGGAAGAAATCCGCATCCACCTGCTCGTCAGGATCGAAGGTCCATACACGCGCCCGGATCTGGGATTCGGGTGAATAGGCGGCACGCGCCAGGAACTCTCTTTTGGAAGAGAGGACTTCCAGGGTGGCACCGCTGGCGGGATCCCCATCCACGCGGTGGACCGCGCCGGAAAAGATCCATGGGTGGTGGCGCAAGAGGGCTTTCTCGCGCCCGGGCTTGAGGAGAATGGCAGGCATGCGTATATATTACTTCAAAAGGGGGGTGGCGCTATACCCGGGTGACGGGAGGAAAACCGTCCATCATCTGGCGGCTAACAAGAAGGGGTAGAGGGTATTGACTTGCGCATCTAAATCCTTATAATAAAATGTAAGCGCTTTCTGAAAGCGCTTACATCAAATGCAACAAACTACGAAAGCACCCACCATCGCAGATGTCGCCCGTCTTGCCGGGGTATCTATTGCAACGGTCAGCCGGGTGCTGAATTCGAAAACACCCGTTCAGGAGCCAACGGCGAGACGCGTCCAGGCCGCCATCGAAAAACTGAGATATGTCCCGCGCACGGCTGCGCGTGTGCTGGCGAGCCGGAAGACAAATACGTTGGGCCTGCTGCTGCCGGAGATCAGCGGCGCATTTTTCTCTCCGCTGCTGCGCGGCATCGAGGCCGCGGCCCGCGAGTCCGGCTTTGACCTGCTGGTGCATGCCACCGAGGACCGCTCCCGGATGCCCGGAGCCCGCCTTCCTTTGGGCGAGCACAACACGGATGGCGTGCTGATCTTCACCGACAGCCTGGAGGAAGAGGAGATCGTGCACCTGCATTCCCTGGGCCTGCCAATCGTGCTCATGCACCAGAGTATCGAAGGAACCGCCATCCCGGTCGTTACTGTGGAAAACAAGGATGGGGCGCGGGAGATCGTTGGCCACCTGATCGAGGTCCACGGCAGGCGGCGGATCGCTTTCCTGCGCGGGCCGGAGCGGCAGGAGGACTCGAGGTGGCGTGAGGCTGGCTACAGGGAGGCGTTGGAATCCCATGGCCTGGAGTTCGATGAAGGACTCATCGCCTACGGCGGGTTTGATCGGGAGACGGGGGCGGGGGCGATCAAGGAATTGTTGGAGAAGGGCAGGGTCTTCGACGCGATCTTTTGCGGGGATGACGAGGCCGCGCTGGGCTCTCTCGGCGCGCTGCAGGCCGCAGGCCGCCGTGTGCCGGAAGATATCCCGGTGGTGGGTTTTGATGACCTTCCCTTTGCACCTTACCTTGCCCCTCCGCTGACCACGGTGCGCGCGCCTACCGAACAGGTCGGGCGCGAGGCGGTGCGCCAGCTCATTCATCTCATGCGAGGGGAACCAGCCGAAGCGCTGACCCTGCTCCCTACCCAGACCATCATCCGCAATTCTTGCGGCTGCTCATAAAAGGAGGCACCCAAGAGAGGATCACAATGACCGGCCCTTTTCGTCGTTTTCCATCGATCCAAAAGGAGTTGAAGATGAAGCGAGCAATCTCCGTCCTCAGTGTTGTGATGTTGTTAAGCCTGCTGCTTTCCGCATGCGGCCCGGCGGCCGCTCCCAAGGGTCCTGTAAAGATCATGGTCTTTGTAGGCTTTGGAGCCGGCAGCGACCCCGATTCCATGGAAGCGCTGAAAAAGATCGCCGCCGAATACAATGCCAGCCATACCGACATCCAGATGGAGTTCACATTCTCCACCTGGGAGGAACACGCGGCCAAGTTCTCGACCCTGATCGCCGGGGACCTGGCACCTGACCTGGCCTTCCCCATAGGCATCCAGGGGATCGCGGAGTTCTATGATGAGTGGATCGACGTGGCTCCGTTCATCAAGGCGGACAACTACGATACCAGCGATTTCTACGGGCCCGCGCTGGACCTGCTTCATTATTCGGACAAGACGATCGGTGTGCCGTTCGGCATCTATCCGTCGGTCGTTTTCTATAACGAGGACCTGTTCGATAAGGCCGGGCTGGCCTATCCGCCTTCGAAATACGGAGAGGCAGCCTGGACCTATGATCAGCTGGTCGAGATCGCCAAGACCATGACCCTGGATGAGAACGGGAAGGATGCCTCCGCCGCGGACTTTGACGCCGGCAAGATCAACCAGTGGGGCTGGGGCGGCTGGTGCGGGCCGTTCAGAACCATTCCGGGGAAATTCGGCGGGAACCCGCTGGGAATGGATGCCGCGTATAAGACCGCCGAAAT
>CAZSPX010000360.1:0-3050 GCA_964608885.1 uncultured Anaerolineaceae bacterium
CAGCTTTCCGGATGGCCGATGACGTGCTGCGCCAGGGCGTGCAGGGCATTTCTGAGTTGATTACCGTGCCCGGTTTGATCAACCTGGACTTCGCCGACGTACGCACGATCATGTCGGAAGGCGGCGCGGCATTGATGGCGGTTGGAACTGCCAAGGGCGAAGACGCAGCGCGCGTGGCAGCCGAGCAAGCCATTTCAAGCCAGCTCCTCGACATCACCATTGACGGCGCGCGCGGCGTGCTCGTCAACGTTACTGGCGGCCCCAACCTGACACTGTTCGAGGTCAACCAGGCGGCGGCGATCATCCGCGAGACCGCCCACCCGGATGTGAACATGATCTTCGGTGCGGTCATCGACCCGGATATGGCCGACGAGATCCGCGTGACCGTGATCGCCACCGGGTTCGAGCGCTCGGGTGTGCCGCGGCGTGCCCTGGAACGCGTGGCCTCCCGCAACGAACGGACCGGCTACCACAGCGCCGGGATTTCCGCCCCGACCAATTTCATCCGCCCCAGCGAACCGGTGAGCGTGGAGAACGAGTTCCGCACCGGCGGCGAGATGAAGACCGCTTCGCAGGCTCCGCTTATCAACAGCGACGATCTGGATATCCCCACTTTCCTCCGGAATCGCCGCTAGACGAATTGGTGTGGAGGGTCCAGCCCATCCCGAGGGATTTAGCCCTCGGGATGGGTACCCTTTAAACGGCAGGGTCAGCAGGGGATAACTCTCACCAAAGTCTAAGGACGGGCAGGGGGGAAGGATATGTTAAAATAAAAGTGATGAAAGCCTCGCTCCCGCGTCCCGAACACGAATCCTATCTCAGGCATCGCAGGCAGAACGCAACCCAGGTGCTGCTGCCGGTCATCCTGGCGGCGGTGCTGCTCCTTGCGGCCGCCGTATGGCTGGCGTACGCGGCGTTCAGGGGTAGCGGGGATGTGGCGCGCTGGGGGGCGATCTCGGCCATCTGGGTCGTGCTGCCCCTGATGGTCGCGGCGCTCATCTTCACAGCCCTGCTGGCGGGGCTGGTCTATTTAATGGGACGCCTGCTCAAGATCCTGCCCGGATACACCAGCCAGGCCCACGCGCTTGCCTACCGGCTGGAAGGCGCGATCCGGCGACTCCTGGATGCGAGCGTCAAGCCGGTGTTCGCAGTGGGTGAAATCGGAGCCACACTCAAAGCCTTGATCGGGAGAAAATGATCCATGCAAAACAAGAACCAGATCCTGCTGGCCGGCGCGATCATCGGCGCCCTTACCGGGTTGGCCGGCGCCATGATGCTGATCCGGCGTGCAGAAAGCCCGGAAGGGGACGGCGGCATGCACATCACCACTGGTGACGGGATGAAGCTGGGAGTGATGATCTTCGGGCTGCTGCGCTCGATCTCCCTGCTGGGGGAAGATAAGTAAGCCTCTCACATCCTCAGCGTGACCGAGGACCACGAGTCTTCGGTCCTTTTTTTAAGGATACAGAAGTGTGATGGATCCGATCTCGCGGCTCACGCACCGGCGATTCATCCTGGGGAGCCAGGGCCTATGGCCAGGCCGGCGGTTCAAGGGCCTGCGCGGGACTGCGGCGGCAATCCGGACCATGGGCGCGCTGCAGCTCGACCCGCTCAACGTCGTGGCGCGCAGCCAGCATATCGCGCTATACGGGCGCGTCCTCGACTACCGCCAGGAATATCTTCACAGGCTGAGCTACGAAAAACGCCAGTTCTTCGATTACGGCGGCGCACTGCACATGTACCCCATCTCCGAGTGGCCCTACTGGCGGGTGCACATGCGCCACCGCGCCAGGACCGGCCGTTGGAGCAGCCGCTTCAAGGGGAAGGAGGCCGGCATCCTGCAGGAGCTGTTGGAAGCCCTGCGCGAGCGGGGGCCATTGGGAAACCGCGACTTTGAAGGGAAGACGCTGGAGGAATGGAGTTATCGGGGGCGCAAGGAGACCTCGGTTGCCCTGTATTATCTCTGGCTGACCGGTGAGGTGATGATCTCGCACCGGACGGGCTTTGACCGCAATTATGATCTGCGCAGCCGGATCCTGCCTCCTGAATGGGATTTTGAGGTCACGGAAGCGGAGGCGGAAGCCTACTTCGCGCGCAAGGCGCTGCAGGGCGCGGGCATCCTGCGTCCCTCACGATTCCGGGTCAGTTGGGAGGACGGCATCTGGCGCGATATCAGCCGCGAGGAGGCAGCCAGGAAGCTGGCCGCGATGGTGGAAGCGGGGGAGGCTGCATACGTCAAGATCGAGGGGGAGCGCGAGCCGTGGGTGACCTTGAGCGGGAACCTGCCGTTGCTCGAGACGCTTGAGGCAGGGGGCATTCCCAGGGCATGGAAACCCCTTGGTCCCACTACATTGGATGAAGCCACGCTCCTGGCTCCGCTGGAGCCTGCCAGCGCACGCGGCCGGGCCAGGCAATTGTTCGGTTTCGAATATATCTGGGAGGTCTATAAGCCCCTTCACCAGCGGCGCTGGGGATATTACACGCTGCCGATCCTTTATGGGGATGATCTGGTGGCGCGGGTGGACTCCCGGCTGGACAAGCCGAGCGGAACCCTGCAAATCCTGGGGTTCTGGCTGGAGGAGGACGCCCCAAAGGACGGAGAATTCGCCGCGGCGCTGGGCCGCGGGTTAATGCGCTTTGCCCGGATGGCCGGGGCGGAGAAGGTGGATGCGGGCGCGATCACGCCTGTGCGGCTGAGGCGGGAAGCCATGCGGGCTGCGAAGGACTGGCAGTCCTGAACCGCGCCGTTCACCTGACCTTCAGGCACAGCAGCCCTTTGAGGTAAGCGCCTTCGGGGAAGCTCAACGATACGGGGTGGTCATTGGCTTGCGCGAAATGTTCGATGATCTGTGCCTCCACGCCTGCATCGAGGGCGGCGGCGGCAACGATCTTTTGGAACAGATTGGCATCCACGCCGCCCGAGCAGGAGAAGGTCGCCAGCAGTCCGCCGGGGCGCAGCAGCTTGAAGGCCAGCAGGTTGATATCCTTGTAGCCGCGTGCGGCTTTCTCCGCCTGGGCGGCGGCGGGGGCGAACTTGGGCTGGTCGAGGG
>CAZSPX010000361.1:0-3008 GCA_964608885.1 uncultured Anaerolineaceae bacterium
ACATTGGGGCGCTGCCGGGGCGCATCCTGCAGACCATGAAGCGCGCCGGGACGATCAACCCGCTGTTCATGCTGGACGAGATCGACAAGCTGGGCTCCGACTTCCGCGGCGACCCCTCCTCGGCCCTGCTGGAGGTGCTCGACCCCGAGCAGAACTTCGCCTTCAGTGACCATTACCTCGAGATGCCCTACGACCTCTCGAAGGTCATGTTCGTGACCACCGCCAACACCCTGAACAGCATCCCGCCCGCGCTGCTGGACCGGATGGAAGTGATCGAGTTCCCCGGCTACATCGAGGAGGAGAAGCTGGAGATCGCCAACCGCTACCTCGTGCCGCGCCAGCTCCAGGAGAACGGCATTGACGAGGTGGGCCTGGCCTTCGAGGAAGGAGCGCTGCGGCGCATCATCCGCGAGTACACCTATGAGGCGGGCGTGCGCAACCTGGAGCGCGAGATCGGCCGGGTGTGCCGCAAGGTGGCGCGTCTCAAGGCGGAGGGCAAGAAGTTCCCGCCCGCCATCCAGCCCGAGCACATCGAGAAGTTCCTCGGGCCGCAGCAGGTCTTCCCGGCGGAAGCCGAGCTGCAGGACGAGGTGGGCGTGGTCACCAGCCTGGCCTGGACCGAGGACGGCGGCGTGATCATGCCGGTGGAGGTGGCAGTGCTGGAGGGCAAGGGCAGCCTGCAAATGACCGGGCAGATGGGCGAGGTGATGCAGGAATCGGGGCAGGCCGCCCTCACCTACATCAAGTCGCGGGCCGAGATGCTCAACATCGACCTGGAGGTCTTCGAGCGCATGGACATCCACGTGCACATGCCGGAGGGCGCCATCCCCAAGGATGGGCCTTCGGCGGGCATCACCATGGCAACCGCGGTCATCTCGGCCCTCACCGGGCGCGCCGCCTACCGTCATGTGGGGATGACCGGCGAGATCACGCTGCGCGGGCGCGTCCTGCCCATCGGCGGGGTGCGCGAGAAGGTCATGGCCGCCCACCGCGCCGGGCTGAAGACGGTCATCCTGCCCGAAAAGAACATGAAGGACCTGGTGGACCTGCCGCGCACGGCCCGCACCGAGCTGAAGATCATCCCGGTCAAGCACATGGACGAGGTGCTGCTGGCCGCCCTGAGCGCCGAGGCGGTCATCGAGCCGCCGCGCCCGCGCCGCCCCGCACGCGACGACCAGGGCGAGGAAACCGACTAGGGACGCTCCCACCCCATCCGGTCATGGCCATCCCGCTCACCGGCAAGGTCGTGCTGATCACGGGGGCCTCCTCGGGCTTCGGGGAGGACGCCGCACGGCTCTTCGCGGCCCGGGGCTGCAAGGTGGTGCTGGCCGCCCGGCGCGTGGAGCGTCTCCAGGCCCTGGCGGAGAAGATCCAATCGCAGGGCGGGGAGGCGCTCGCCATCCCCGTGGATGTGGCGGTGCGCGAGGATATCGAGAACATGGTGCAGGCGGCGCTCGACCTGTACGAGCGCATTGACATCCTGTTCAACAACGCCGGCTTTGGCCGGCTGGACTGGCTGGAGAACCTGGACCCGGAGCGGGATATCGATACCCTCGTACATGTCAACCTGCTGGGGGTCATGCATGTCACGCGGGCGGTGCTGCCGCACATGCTGGCCCGCCGAGAGGGGCACATCATCAACATGTCTTCGGTGGCGGGGCTGATCCCCGCGCCGCTCTATACCATCTATTCGGCCACCAAGTTCGGGGTGCGGGCGTTCAACGACGCGCTGCGCCGGGAGGTCTCGCCCTTCGGCATCCGCGTGACTGGCATCTATCCCGGGCCGGCCTCCACCGAGTTCGGCGAGCACACCGGGCGGAATTCGGCGGGCGGGCTGTTCCGCCGGCTGGGCTTCGTGTTCCTGTCCTCCGAGACGGTGGCTGCCCGTGTCGTACAGGTGGCAATGAACCCGCGCCGCAGCGTCGTGATCCCCTGGTGGTTCGGGGTCCTGAGCGGCATCAACGCCATGCTGCCCGGCCTCGTGGACTGGTTCCTGAAATATACGGTCACAAAACCCTATCACAAGATCGAGGAGAGAAAGCGATGACACTTGCCCGCCTGCAAAGACTGACCGCTTCCCTGAAAGAGGCGGGACTGGATGCCGTGGCCCTCAACCCCGGCCCCACGCTCAAGTACCTGACCGGGCTGAGCTTCCACCTGATGGAGCGCCCGGTGGTCCTTCTTGCCGCGCCGGACAGCGACCCGGCCATCGTCCTGCCGGAGCTGGAGATGCTCAAGCTCGAGCAGCTGCCGTACAAGGCGCAGGCCTTCCCGTATGCCGAGAATCCCTCCGAGTGGGAACAGGCTTTCCGCGCCGCGGCGCAGTCCCTGGACCTGGACGGGAAGCGCATCGGCGTGGAGCCGCGCGCCATGCGCCTGCTGGAGTTCCGCTACGTGAAGGCGGGCGCGCCCGAAGCCGATTACCCCGACGCCTCGGAAGCGCTGGCGGCGCTGCGCGTCTGCAAGGACCGGGAGGAGATCGCGGCGATGCGGGAAGCGGTGAAGATCGCCCAGGAGGCGCTGGAGGCCACGCTCCCCCTCATCAAGACCGGCATGACAGAGCAGGAACTGGCCGCTGAGCTGGTGGTGCAGCTCCTGCGCAACGGCTCGGAGCCGGAGCTGCCCTTCAATCCCATCGTCTCGAGCGGGCCGAACTCGGCCAACCCGCATGCCTCCCCCTCGGAGCGCAGGCTGCAAGAAGGCGACCTGCTGGTGGTGGACTGGGGCGCGGGCCATGCAGGCTACATCTCCGACCTGACACGCACCTTCGCGGTGGGACAGGTGGATGCGGAGTACGAGAAGATCCACAAGATCGTGCAGGAGGCCAACGCGGCCGGGCGCGCGGCGGGCAAGCCGGGCGCTCCCTGCGCGGCCGTGGACCAGGCGGCGCGGGCGGTCATCGAGGCGGCGGGCTATGGAAAATACTTCACGCACCGCACCGGTCATGGCATCGGGATGGAGGGCCATGAGGACCCCTATATGCGCGGGGATAATATGCAGATCCTCCA
>CAZSPX010000362.1:0-3004 GCA_964608885.1 uncultured Anaerolineaceae bacterium
GTTGCCACATGGGTGTCATGCTTGTCCGCCAGGTTATGGGTGAATATGATTTCGGGCGAGGCCGCCCGAATGAGAGACTGAAGATCCTCCACTGTCTCCCGACCAGACCCATCCTTTACAGCCTGACTGGGATGATCCAGGATGATCTGGGCTGCGTATTCCCCCACAACAGCCGCCTTCCTCTGCTCTTTCCAGCGGACCTTTCGCATCTCTTCGTCTGTATAGGCTTTATACAAACCAGAACGCGGCGCCCCACGGCCATCCGTCATAACCACCCCGGTGAACCATTTGTCAGGCTTTTGGAAACATTCCAGGATCGGCTGCGCCGCCATGATTTCGATATCATCCTGATGAGCGGAGATGCAAAGGTGTGTCGTCCGGCGCAGCGCCTCCTCGATGGGTTCCCCATCAGGGATGAAAATTTCGGCGGTCTTACGGCTGAATTTCATTTTCTGCGATCCATCCTCTCACAATTTACAATGCTGGCAAGCTTGCGGCAGCCAAAAACTGGCCGACGCGCCTACCTTCTTGACCGGTAGATGCAAGATAAACCCCGCCAGAAGACCAGGGAACTCGAGCTTATGAACCTTTGGTTGCTGACGAGTAGCCTTCTTCATTTAATTATCCGAATAAGAGAGAATTGGTCCTACTTTGTAAATCCACTGTACTACAATTTCATTTTACAGCGATTCAAGAAACTCAAGCCCGATGAGCTTGACAAAGAATCTAAAATGTATATAATAATTTAGGTAAGACTAATTTTAGATTTAATTGGGCATATTTTTAGCATTTTTTGGAGAATAAGTATGGAAAAGCGAATTTCCCGTAGAGACCTACTTAAACTGGGTGGACTTGGAATTGTTTCTGCCGGGGGTGCAGCCGCACTCCGTAACACCTACATCTCGAACACTTCCAACCATTCGCTCCACCATGATGAGCCCCCTACCCCTCATGTCCACGATGATATTCCAGGCGTTGGTGAGGTGGATCACGGCAAGAATGGTTTCGATCCGATGGCCATCCTTACCGATTTTGATTATGGAAAAGTCTCGGTTCTGCCCTCCGGACAAACTCTGAGGGAGTATGAGGTGGTCGTGATCAACAAGGATATTGAGATCGTTCCTGGCATTCTTTTCCCCGCGTGGACCTACAATGGTCGTATTCCCGGTCCAACTTTCAGGGCATCCCAGGGAGACCGAATCCGGATCCATTTTGTCAACGGCAGCAACCATCCACATTCCATGCATTTCCACGGCTTCCATCCGGCTGAAATGGATGGTGTCCCTGGTTCCGGGGGCGTTCCTGAACCCGGGGAACAATTCGTCTATGAATTCGATGCCGAACCTTTTGGGCTGCACCTCTATCACTGCCATGCCTTCCCACTTGCCCGGCATATTGCCAAAGGGCTGTATGGGGCCTTCATCATCGACCCACCCGGCGGCCGCCTACCTGTCGACCGTGAAATGGTCATGGTAATGAATGGTTTCGATGTGGACTTCGATGATGTGAACGATTTTTATGCTGTCAATGCCATTCCCTTTTATTACCAGAACCACCCGATACAGATCAGGGTCAATGAGACTGTTCGTATCTATCTGGTCAACATATTGGAATTCGACCTGCTCAATTCATTTCATTTACATGCAAGCTTTTTCAATTACTACCCGACCGGAACCAGCCTGACGCCAACGGAGTTCACCGACACAATTATCCAGGGACAGGCGCAGCGAGGCATACTTGAATTTAGCTACAGACACCCCGGCATGTATATGTTCCACGCACATGTGACCGAGTTTGCGGAGCTGGGCTGGAATGGCATGTTCGAGGTCCTACCTTAGAGGTTCCCATGTCCGCAGATTCTTCATCGAAGGTATCCCGAGGATTTGGCTTCAGTACCCTGGGGTGGGTGGTTTTCCCACTTATTCTTCTTGCTGCGGTGATCGCTCTTTTCCTCAACCAGGGTGGCATGAGACTGGATAGCGCCGCACCGGTGGAATCCCTGGCCATCGAACGATATTCCCTTTCTGCCGGGAAGATCGACATCGTCATCCGAAATACCGGCGCCGAGGCGGTCACCATTGCCCAGGTCATTGTGAATGATGCAGTTTGGCCTTTTTCAATTGCCCCGGAATCGGAGCTGGGGCGTTTGGAAAAGGGAGTGGTATCCCTGAGATACCCCTGGGCAATGGGCGAGGCCTATCGGGTGTCCATTTTTACTTCCAATGCCATATCATTCGGCCTGGACATTCCAGTTGCATTCCATACGCCCAGGCCGTCGTCCGAGGCCTTTTGGCAGTTTGCTTTGATCGGCATCTATGTTGGTGTAATACCCGTTTTTCTTGGGATCTTTTGGCTGCCGGCCTTACGCCAGCTTGGTCGAAAATGGATGACATTCCTGATGGCTATCACCGCCGGGCTGCTGATCTTTCTGGGCTTTGATACGCTTGCAGAGGGATTGGAAAAGGCCGCAGCTGTCCCTGGGCCATTCCAGGGAATCGGACTGCTCGGAATCGGCGCAGTTGGGATCTTCCTGCTCCTCGATGCACTCTCACGCAGGCAAGCCATCCTCAGGACCAGTGAGACCCGCCAGCGGTCCTCGGTTGCATTCATGATCGCGGCAGGGATCGGATTTCACAACCTTGGTGAGGGGCTTGCGAT
Source organism: uncultured Anaerolineaceae bacterium (assembly GCA_964608885.1). Classification (GTDB taxonomy): domain Bacteria; phylum Chloroflexota; class Anaerolineae; order Anaerolineales; family Villigracilaceae; genus JACPVF01. Next base: position 2,659 of record CAZSPX010000362.1, read on the forward strand.
CGGCGCTGCCTATAATGTAGGCGAAATAGCTTTGAGCACCTTCCTGGTCGTGGGGTTCATTATCCAAAATATTACCGAAGGCCTGGGGATCATCGCTCCCCTTCTTCGTGAGCAACCTCGCATAGGACAGCTTGGGTTGCTGGGTTTGATCGGAGGCGCGCCTGCGGTCCTGGGTGCCTGGATCGGGGGATTCCTCCCATCTCCAGTATTGGCCGCTCTCTTCTTCGGCATCGGGACCGGCGCGATTTTTGAGGTTGTTTACGAGATTGGAAAACTGATCCAGAAGGATACCCAGCGGCAGCCGATGCCCTTCATGGTATTTTCCGGAGTCCTGGCAGGAATGCTT
>CAZSPX010000363.1:0-3000 GCA_964608885.1 uncultured Anaerolineaceae bacterium
AGCGGCAAAAAGGCCCCGCCCGAATCGACCAGATACAGGCAGGGCAGGCCGTTCTCCTCGGCGATCTGCTGGGCGCGCAGGTGCTTTTTGACGGTGAGAGGGAAGTAGGAGCCGCCCTTGACGGTGGCGTCGTTGGCAACGATGAGCACCTCGCGGCCCGAGACCCGCCCGATGCCCGTGACGATGCCTGCCGCCGGGCCTTCTCCGTGATACAGGTCCCAGGCGGCCAGGGCTGAAAGCTCCAGGAAAGGCGAGCCGGGATCGAGCAGGCGGTCGATGCGCTCTCGGACGAAAAGCTTGCCCTGCGCCTCCTGGCGCTGGCGGTACTTCTCGCCGCCGCCCTGCCGCACCTGCGCCAGCCGTTCCTTTAATTCCACAGCCAGCGCGCGGTGATGCTCCGCGTTGGCCTGGAACTCCGCGGAAGAGGGGTCAAGACGGGAGGTCAGGATTTCCATGCGTAAAGTCTAGCATAAAACCGGGGAGAACAAAATAAACCTGCCCTCAAAAGCCGGGGTTCTGGAGGAACCAGAGGGCATTCGCCGCCCATACGAAAACGAAAAGCAGGAAAGGAGGCGCAAAGGACAGGCCGGAGAGGATGCCGGCCAGCCGGTCCTTGCGGCGGGCAAAGGCGATCCACGCGCCAATGACCAGCACAATCGGGATAATGGGATAAGACCAGACCGCGATGACGACGGTCCAGGCCTCCGTCGTAACGCCCGAATCAAAGGCCATGACAGAAAGACCCGCGACCAGCAGCCAGAGGAGCAGCGAGCCAATCATCAGCAGCTGCGAGACGATCATCCATATCAACAGACCTGTGCGCGAGCGGGGTTTGGGCTCCATCAGGGACATTCTCTCCTCCTCTTCTTCTAAAGTGGGCAACCATTAAACAGCCCGCCGCTATTTTAACAGAAGGTGAGCATTTTTCAGCCCCTGTGCGCGGCGTGATATCATGGAAGCGTGGATTTTTCGAAGATCACAGACGATCTCTTTATCGGTACCATGCCATCCCACCTGCACTACGACGAGCTGCGCACACTGGGGGTGAGGCTGATCATCAACATGCGCTTCAGCCGCGGACCGGAGACCGACCGCGCGGCCGAATCGCCCATCCGGGTGCTCTGGCTGCGGACGATCGACAGCCCCTTCTTCCCCATGCCCATCGACAAGCTGGTGCAGGGCGCGCGTGCTGCGCTGGACACCATCCGCCGCGGCGGGAGCATTTATGTGCACTGCGCCTACGGGCGGCATCGCAGCGTGGTGATGGGAGCCTGCATCCTGATCGCGCAGGGGATGAGCGTGGAGAATGCCGTCGAGACCATCAAGCGGCAGCGGCGTGTGGCCGACCCGGATGTGTACTACATGAAGTCGCGCATCCTGCGTTTCGCAAGCGAGTGGCAGGGAATGCCCGCACCGGCCTGAATCTCAGCCGGTCTTCAGCTTCGCGACGGTGACGCCCGAGCCGCCTTCCTTGTCACCGCCCTCTTCAAAGGAAGCCACGTTGGGATGGTCGCGCAGCGCCTCGCGCACGGCCTGCCGCAGTCTGCCAGTCCCCTTGCCATGGATGATGCGGACCCAGGGCAGCCCTGTCAGGAATGCCTGTTCCAGATAGCGGTCCAGCTTATCTAGGGCGTCCTCGGCCAGCTGCCCGCGCAGGTCCAGTTCCATGCCGGGGGAACGCCCCGCGGAACGGGCAGGGGCGCTCTCCGTCTTCTGCGGAGCCGGCGCTTCCTCGAAGACGCCCCCTTTGCGGCTGAGGTCAGAGAGCCGGGCGCGCAGGCGCACGCTTCCGATCTGCACCTCGGCATCGTTCTCGCCCAGGGCGGTGATCACACCCTCGGCGCGCAGCGTGCCCACAATGACGCGCTCACCGGGGCGGAGAGGCGGTCCGCCGGCAGAGGCGGCCTGGCGGCTCCTGCGCTCCACGGGGGATTCCACCTGCTCTTCGATCTTCCCGACCTTCTCCTCCACCTTGCGGATGGCCTCCAGCGGCTGGCGGGCCTGCCGCATCTGCTGCTTGAGCGCCTCGATATTGCGCTTCAGCACGGCCACTTCCAGCTCGCCCTCGGCGCGGGCCTTCTCCAGCACCTCGCGGCGCTCGTCCTCGATCTTCTCCAGGCGCTGCTCGAGTGCGCGGGTCTGGGCCTCGAAACGGCCGCGGGATTTCTCCAGCTTTTCACGCTCGCGCGAGGTGCGGTTGCGTTCCTTGCGGATATCGTCGAGCAGCTTGTCGGCGCGGATGTCATCGGGGTTGATCTCGGCCCTGGCGGTGGAAACGATCTCCACATCGAGCCCCAGGCGCTGGGCGATGAGCAGCGCGTTGGAGCGCCCCGGCAGGCCGATGGTCAGCTTGAAGGTGGGGCGCAGGGTGGCGATGTCGAACTCGAGCGAGGCGTTGACCACGCCTTCGGTGGAGTGGGCGAAGGTCTTCAGCTCGGGGTAGTGAGTGGCAATCAGCGAGGTAATGCCGCGCTCCAGCAGGTGGAGGAGGATGGCGCGCGCCAGGGCGGCGCCCTCCTGCGGGTCGGTGCCGGCGCCCAGCTCGTCGAGGATGACGAGGGAGCGCGCATCGGCCTTCTTGAGGATGCGGATGATATTGGTGATGTGCCCGCTGAAGGTGCTCAGTGACTGCTCGATGGACTGCTCATCGCCGATATCGGCCCACACGGAGTGGAACAGCGGCAGCTTCGAGCCGCTCTCGGCGGGGATGTGCAGCCCGCTCTGCGCCATCAGCACCAACAGGCCGACCGTCTTGAGCGAGACGGTCTTGCCGCCGGTGTTGGGCCCGGTGATGACCACGGCGCGCGTGCCTGGGTGCGGGTTGAAATCCACCGGCACGACGCTCTCCGGGTCGAGCAGGGGATGGCGGGCGCGCAGCAGCTCGATCGCCTCGGGGACATGCACCCCGGCCTCTTCACCGGGCCTGCGTCCCTTTGAGGGAGGACGTGTGTCCTGCAGCAGAGGCTCGGAGGCGCGCAGCTCCTCAGCGTATTTGGCCCT
>CAZSPX010000364.1:0-2991 GCA_964608885.1 uncultured Anaerolineaceae bacterium
ACATGCTGCGCACCCGCCTGGACGAGGTCACCGAGCGCTGGGGCGTCAAGGTGACCAACGTGGAGATCCGCGAGATCATCCCGCCGCGCGAGGTGCAGGACGCCATGAACCGGCAGATGTCGGCGGAGCGCATCCGGCGCGCGGTGGTGACGGAATCCACCGGTACGCGCGAGGCGGCCATCAATGTGGCCCAGGGTGAAAAGCAGTCGAACATCCTGCGGGCGGAAGGCGAGAAGCAGTCACGAATCCTCCAGGCTGAGGGCGAGCGGCAGTCCCAGATCCTGAGGGCGGAAGGCTTCGCCCAGGCGCTGGAGGCCATCTTCAACACTGCCAAGGGCGTGGACCAGAAGACCATGACGCTGCAGTATTTCGAGACGCTCAAGTCCATCGGCGCAAGCCCCTCCACGAAGTACATCTTCCCCATGGAGTTCACCAGCATGATGGAGAATTTCCTGGGCGATGGGAAAAAGTAACCCAAAATCGTAATACAATCAGAGACCTCCCCTGCGGAGGTCTCTTTTTATGAAGATCGAACCTGCTTCCCTGCTTGACCTTGGCGCGCTGCGCACCCTTGAAAAAGCCTGCTTCGACAGGGACGCGTGGGGATGGCTGGACTTGATGGCGGTGCTGAGCTTCCCGGATATTGTCCGCTTGAAGGCGGTGGAGGATGGGGAGATGGTGGGTTTCGTGGCCGGAGACCCGCGCCCCTCGCAGGGCTTTGCGTGGATCGCGACCATCGGCGTGGACCCGCGCTATCACCGGCGGGGCTACGGCCGGGCGCTGCTGCAGGCCTGCGAGGCGCGGCTGAAGCTGCCGATCGTCCGGCTGACGGTGCGGATGTCGAACGGGCCGGCCATCCATCTCTATGAGCAGGAAGGCTACCGCACGGTCGATATATGGAAAAACTATTATAATGACGGCGAGGACGGGGTGATCATGGAAAAGCCTCTCTCCAACAACCGTAATTGAGGGTGGGATATAATGACCGCCATGCTGACCAAAGCCATTGCCGACCCGGTATGGGTGGACGCTCCGAAGGGATTGGATCGAATGGTCCCCGGCCTGCGTTCGCAGAAGAGGGTGGCAGTGGACACCGAATCCAACAGCCTGCATGCCTACCGCGAGCGCGTCTGCCTGATCCAGTTCTCCATCCCGGGGAAGGATTACCTGGTGGACCCGCTCAAGCTCACCGACCTGAGCGCCCTGGGGCCGCTGTTCGCGGACCCGGCGGTCGAGAAGATCTTCCATGCCGCGGAATACGACCTGATCTGCCTGCGGCGGGATTTCGGATTCACCTTTGAGAACCTGTTCGATACCATGCAGGCGGCGCGCGTGCTGGGCTATACCGCGGTGGGGCTGGATAAACTGCTCGGGGAGAAGTTCGGCATCGCGGTGGACAAACGCCACCAGAAGGCGGACTGGGCGGCGCGGCCCCTGACCCGGGAACAGATCCACTACGCGCGGCTGGACACGCATTATTTGATCGAGCTGCGGGATGTCCTGGAAGGGGAGCTGCGCGAGAAGGGGCGCTGGGAGCTGGCCCAGGAGGACTTCCGCAGGGAGGGACGCGAGGAGGAACCCAGGCCGAGGATCGTGGCGGAGGCCTGGGAGCGCTACAGCGGACGGCGGGACCTGGGGATCCAGGACCTGACGGTCCTCTCGGAGCTGCTGGCATGCCGGCAGGAGATCGCGGCGGGGCTGGATCGCCCGGTGTTCAAGGTCATTGATGACGAGAAGCTGATCCTGCTGGCACGCACACAGGCGGGCACGAAGGAAGATCTGGCCGCGGCAGGGCTGAGCGAGAAACAGATCCGCCTGTGGGGGAGCGCGCTGCTTGGGGCGGTCCAGCGCGGGCTGAGCTCGGCCCCGGTGCAGCGAAAACCCGTCAAACGGCTGAGCGATGTGCTGCTGGGCCGCATCGACAGGCTCAAGACCTGGCGAAAAAAGGCGGCCAAGGAGATGGAGGTCGATTCGGATATTATCCTCCCGAAAGGCTACCTGCAGCTGCTGGCTGAGAACGCGCCGCTGACGAGCGCCAAACTGGAGCGCTTGATGGCCGACAGCCCGTGGAGGTTCCAGAAATTTGGCGAGGAGATCGTCAAGGTGCTGGCCCGCTGACGGGCCGGGGCCCACGCGTTTTATTTGTTGATGGGATGAAGGAGCAGGAATGAGAATCGTTTTTCACGGCGCGGCCCATACGGTGACCGGCAGCCAGCATTTGCTGGAGATCAACGGGTCGCGGCTGCTGCTGGATTGCGGACTTTACCAGGGGAAGAGGGATATCGCCTACGAGCGCAACCTGAACTTCCCGTTCGACGCGGGCAGCATTGATGCGGTGATCCTCTCGCACGCGCACATCGACCACGCGGGCAACCTCCCCAACCTGGTGCGCAGGGGCTTTGGGGGCAGGATCTATACGACACGGGCCACGGTCGACCTGGCGGATGTGATGCTGCAGGATTCGGGGCATATCCAGGAAGCCGACGCCAAATACATGAACGAGAAGAACGAGCGGCGCGGGACCGGGGCGCGCAGGATCGAGCCGCTTTACACCCAGGTGGACGCCCAGCGGGTCAAGGAGCATTTCAGGGGCGTGGACTACGGCGAGGTCTTCGAGCCGGTGCCGGGCGTGGCCGGGCGCATGGTGGAAGCCGGTCACATCCTGGGCTCGGCCGCGGTGGCGCTGGAGATCGAGGACAAGGGCCGCAAGCTGCGGCTGTGGTTCTCGGGGGATATCGGCCGCTACCAGCTGCCGCTGCTGCGGGACCCCATCCTTCCGGATTCCGCAGACTACATGATCATGGAATGCACCTACGGAGACAAACCCCACCGGGACCCGTTGAACGCCTTCGAGGAATTCCACCAGGTGGTAAGGAAAACCGTGAACCGGGGCGGGAAGGTCATCATCCCGGCCTTCGCGGTGGGCCGCACCCAGGGGCTGGTGTACGACCTGAACCAGATGATGACCGAAGGGGATGTCCCGGCGGTGCC
>CAZSPX010000365.1:0-2968 GCA_964608885.1 uncultured Anaerolineaceae bacterium
AGATCAACCGCCTGACCAAGAAGGAAGGCCTGCTGATCCAGCGCGAGATCGACCGCCTGCTCACCCGCCTCTCCGGCGTTCGCTCCATGAAGCGCCTGCCCGACCTGCTCTTCATCGTGGATGTCTGCCGGGAGGACGCCGCGGTGCATGAGGCCAACCTGCTCAACATCCCCATCGTGGCCCTCGTGGACACCAACTGCAATCCGCAGGGCATCGACTTTGTGATCCCCTCCAACGATGACGCCATCCGCGCCATCAAGCTGCTGGTCGCCAAGATGGCGGATGCCGTCCTGGAAGGCAAGGCCATGCGCAAGGATGAAGAGGCCGGGGATGAGGAAAAGGTCGAGGCCGCGGCCGCCGAGGCCGCGCCGCGCACCCCGCGCCGCCCCGCCCGCGAAGCCGCCGGCGAGCAGGATGAGGAAGTGGGCGAGGAATCCCTGCTGGGTGAGTCCCTGCTGGCCAAGCTGCACGACGCCCGCAAGCCCGCCGAGGCTGAGACCCCGAAGGCTGTGGAAGCTCCCGCCGAGGCCGCCCCGGCTGAAGCCCCCGCGACCGGGACCCCTGAGGCGCCCGCCGCCCCCGAGTCTCCTGAAGCCGAGGCTTCCAAAGCCGAGGCTCCCACGGCCGAGGCCCCCAAAGAATAGAAGCCGTGCATCGAGGAAAGCAGACCATACAATGGAAATCACGACTGAAATGATCAAGCAGCTGCGCGCGGCCACCAACGCGCCCATGCTGGATGTCCGCAAAGCCCTTCAGGAATCGGACGGCGACTTTGACAAGGCAGTGGACTGGCTGCGCGAGAAGGGCATGGCCATCGCCGCCAAGCGCGCCGACCGCGTCGCCTCCAACGGCGTCGTGGAACTGTACTCCCACGGCGGCGGACGCGTGGGCGTGATGGTGGAGGTCAACTGCGAGACCGACTTCGTGGCCCGCTCCGAGCAGTTCCGCACCCTGGCGCACGAGATCGCCCTCCAGATCGCGGCTTCGGCTCCCAAATACATCAAGGACGATGAGATCCCGGCCGCCGAACTGGAGCATGAGGCCGATATCGCCCGCGCCCGCGCCAAAGAGGAAGGCAAGGCCGAGAACGTCCTGGACCGCATCGTCCAGGGCCGGCTCGAGAAGTACAAGGATGAGGTCGTCCTGCTCCGCCAGGCCTACATCCGTGACGAGACCCTCACAATCGAGAAACTGATCCTGCAGAACGTGGCCGCCATCGGCGAAAACGTGCTGGTCCGCCGCTTCCAGCGGTGGGAGCTGGGCGAGACCCTCGGCTAGCAGGTCAAAGGCCAACCTTCGGGTTGGCCTTTTTTATGATAAAAACAGGCAGGCGCGTCCAGATCTTTCATGAGGAGAGCGAATGGAAAAACTGAAGTACAAGCGCATTCTTTTGAAGCTCAGCGGGGAGGCGCTCAGCGGGGCTTCCAGTTTCGGGATCGATGTGGATGAGGCCGAGTCCATTGCCGCCCGCATCAAGGAGATCCGCGACATGGGGGTGGAGGTGGCCGTGGTGATCGGGGCCGGGAACCTGTGGCGCGGCAAGCAGGGCATGGACCACGGCATGGACCACGCCACCGCGGACTACATGGGCATGATCGGCACCGTCATGAACGCCCTCGTGCTGATGGATGCCCTGGAGCGCATCGATGTGCTGACGCGTGTCATGTCTGCCGTGGAGATGCGCGCCGTGGCCGAGCCGTACATCCGGCGGCGCGCCATCCGCCATCTGGAAAAAGGACGCGTGGTCATCTGCGCGGCCGGCACCGGCAACCCCTACTTCTCCACCGATACCGGCGCCGCCCTGCGTGCCATGGAGATCAACGCCAACGTCCTCATCAAGGCCACCAAGGTGGATGGGGTGTATGACTCGGACCCGAAGAAGAACCCGAAGGCCAGCAAGTTCGAGGAAATCGCCTACCTCGACTTCCTGGGTCGCCGTCTCACCGTGATGGACAGCACCGCTGTCACCCTGTGCATGGAGAACAACCTGCCCATCCTGGTGCTGAACTTCTGGGATAAAAAGGCCCTCGCCTCGGCCCTGCGCGGCAACCATGTGGGCACCCTGGTCCACGCCCTGGAGAGCTGAGAGTCTCTCAATTCCATCCCAAAAACTCTCGCAGCGGCCTCTCCGGTAGCATTAATTCATATTTTAGGGTATCCTTGCAGTATGAAAATCAAGGAGGATGAGGTGATTAAAGACATCCTGAAAGATGCCGAATCCCGCATGCAGGGTGCGATCCACGCCCTCAGCGATGACCTGGCGGCCATCCGCACCGGTCGCGCCAGCCCCTCGCTGGTGGAGAAGCTGCCCGTGGAATACTACGGCGCCCCCACCCCCCTGATGCAGCTCGCCTCCATCAGCGTCCCCGAGCCGCGCTCGCTGATGATCAAGCCCTTTGACCCCTCCACGATGAAGAGCATCGAACGCGCCATCCAGGCCTCCGAACTGGGCCTCAACCCCAACAATGACGGCAAGGCCATCCACCTGAACCTGCCGCCCCTCACCGAGGAGCGCCGCAGAGACCTGGTCAAGCATGTCCATGCCCGCCTGGAGGAAGCCCGCGTCGCCGTCCGCAACATCCGCCGCGATACCCACAACGATATGCGCGACTTCGAGAAGGAAAAGCTCATCTCCGAGGACGACCTCAAGCGCGGCGAGGATGATCTCCAGAAGCTGACCGACCGCTTTGTGGAAGAAGTCAACAAGCACGGCCAGACCAAGGAGAAGGAGATCATGGAAGTCTGACCTCCTTGTTCTAAATGACCGATTCGCCCCTCAACATCCCCCCCAACCGCCTGCCCCGCCACGTCGCCATCATCATGGATGGCAACGGACGCTGGGCGATCTCGCGCGGCCTGCCGCGGGTGGCCGGCCACAAAGCCGGCACCGAGAACCTGCGGCGCATCATCCGCGCCTCGGCCGAGGTCGGCAGCAAGTACCGGACCATCTATGCCTTCTCTACCGAGA
>CAZSPX010000366.1:0-2952 GCA_964608885.1 uncultured Anaerolineaceae bacterium
AACTTCGCTGGCGGCATTGCGAACCACCCACTGGTCGTCATCGATCTGCAGCCGCCGGAGCAGTTCCACCGCCCAGGGTTCTTGCACGTGCGCCAGCCCGTAGACCACTGCCCGCCGCACCAGGATGTCGGTGATCCCGGCTCCATCCTTCAGCATCGAATAACCCTCGCCGGGGTCATTGGCCAGCGCCTCGGAGGCGCTTCGCTGCAGCCCTTCATCGCCGTGCAGGAGCATCTTCCCGACTGCATCCAGCGATTCATCGGTGCCGATCGCGACCAGCGCCAGGCAGGCTGCCTGTCGGGCAGTGAGGCTGGGGGCGCTCAAAACGCCTTCCAGGGTGCGTGTGGCTTTTGCATCCCTCAGGAAACCGCTTCCCAGGGCGCAGAGCTGCACCAGTTCAAAGGACAGCGTATTCATCAGGTTGCGGAACAGGGCGGGCGCGCCCGGATCGCCGCTCACGGCAATGGCAGCTACAGCCTGTCCGCGCAGAGCCAGGGGAAGCCCCTCGCTTTGCAGAAGCTGGACGAGGGCCGCCATCACCTTGCCGCGCCAGGGGGCTTCGCGCGGTGCGTCACGCAGCCAGCGCGCGGCTGTTAGCAGCGGCCGGTGCATGGGAAGGCGCGACCACTCCAGCATCTTGTCCACCACAGGGCTGACATCCCCATTGGCAGCAAGGTAGCGCAGCGCCAGTACTTTTCCAATCCAGTCCGGCTGGCTGAGAATGTTATCTGTCCCTGAGTAATCGCTCATGGCACGCCCGGCAAGAAATCCCTCGAAGATGGGATGGACGAACCTGAGGCGATTGTTCGGATGCGAGACCAGCAGTCCACTGCCTGTCATGCGGCTCATGAGATTTTGCGAAGGTGCTTGAACCGCGCTTGCTTTTGCATCCTTGCGGGGCTTGGGGGGCTTGCGGCTCCCGGGATCCGGGAATGCGCTTCCCTCTGAAGTTCCCTCTGTGCTGGTGGATTCAACCGGTTCAAACCGGCTGACCCACTCGCTGGCTTTGCGCGCCTCGAAGACCGGTTGGCTGCTGACAACTACCTGAAGGGCCAGCGTATCCAGGGCTGCCAGGGGGGTGTTGGACGGCGCCAGGCGGCGGATGTGTGTGGAGATGGCGTCCACCACATGAGGCCCCAGGCCATCCCCTGCATAGGCTGCCCAGGCGATCAGGGTGCATTCCAGTGGGTTGAGGATCGTGGCACTGCTGCCCAGCCAGTTGTTAAGCAGCAGGGGGTCAACAGGCTCAGGGCCTGACTGTGTCCAGGCTTCAAGCGTCACGAACTGGGACCAGAGCTGGCCCCAGCACTCCAGGAAAGCCTCCACGCGTTGATGGTTCCAGGCGTTGATCGCGAGCGGGGCGAAGTTCAATGAGATAAGCCCGCCCAGGCTTTCGAAGGTTCCCGTCGTGACGATGCGGATTTTGGGGTGGGTCTCCAGCAGCAGCTTGAGATATTCACAAACTGCTTTCTGTTCCTGGACAGGCAGCTCATCAAACCCATCCAGAAGGAGCAGACCCCTTCCGCCGCGGAAGGCCTGCTCAACGAATCCGGGAATGCGTCCCAGGTCCATGACCGGGGCAATCGCATCGGCCACTTCCAGGATGGGATCGAGGACGCGTTTCCGGTCTGTGATCGGGAGCCGCAGATCCGCAACATGTACCAGGAAGGGGATGTGATTCTGTAAAGGCCCAAGTGATTCACTGCGGTTGGCAGCCAGCGAAGCCAGGTGAGCCAGCGCCACGGTTTTGCCGGCCCCCGCCTGCCCGGTGATGACCAGGTTCCTTCCGCCTGCCAGCGCCTGTGGGAGGCTCAAGGTCTGTGCATTGTAAGCGGCGGCCAGTTCCGGCCAGGTGGGAAGATAAGGCAGGGTTTCGCTGACAGCATCCTGCGCGGCAGGTGGGTTACCGGGGGCCACGCGCGGCAGGGGCGCGATCAACAGGGGTGGTTGGAGGATCTCATCCAGAGCGAAGAGCGGCGCAGCCAGGTGCATCCCCTGGGCGCGCCGCAGGACGATGCGCCGGAAGTTCTCCTCCACGCTGCTGCTTTTCTGGGCTCTGGCAGCCTCGCTCCGCTCGCGCAGCGAAGCCCGCGCCTCGCCGAGAAGCGGCCGGGCCCTTGCAACCAGCCACCAGAAGATGCTGGCCGTCAGGAGCCCCAACAAGAATGATGGCAAATCAATGGCAAATAGCATGGTCAGTGATCAGCTTGCATACAGGATGCGCCCGCAGGAGGGGCAATAGAAGACCTGGGTGAGGGAGCGCGCGCTTTGCTGCAGGGCCGCGGTCAGGCGTGTCCCGCAGGCCGAACAGGAGTTGTCGCTCACCTCCGCGACCGCCACACCCCGTCTGCGGCTGCGAAGGCCTTCGTAGATCTCCAGGGAGGCGGCTGCAAGGTCTGTCATCACAGCCTGGCGCTCGGCCTGCAGGCGGGAAAGGGTCTTATCAAGAGAGCCTCGTTCTTCGATCAATTTTGAATGATCGTCGCCCCGGCGTGCTTGTAAGGCAGCCAGCTCTGCCTGGGCAGAATCAAGAGCTTTCTGCGCATCCTCCGCCTGGATCATGGCCTCCAGCTGGCGCTCTTCCAGGGTGCTTAGATGCTTTTTCAGGGAGGCAACATCATTTTGCAGGTCTTGCAATTCCTTGGGGTTGTGAACGCTTCCCCCGTACAGGCTGCTTTCGGCCTGCTCGATCTTGATCTGCTGGGCTTTGACCTGGGCCTCTGCTTCCCTCAACAGTGCCTGGGCTTTCTGGCTCCCCTGGCCGGCGGTTTCCGTCCCCTCCAATGCTTTTCGCAGTTCGGCGTCGTTTTCCAGCATCTCTTGGATGGCATTGACACGAGCCTGGGATTGATCGATCTGCCTGTCCACCTGCTGGAGACGGAAGAGTCCGAGGGCTGCGCTCATGGCCTCATTATAAAAGAGAAACGCCGGAGCGGAGCATCATTCTGTGGG
>CAZSPX010000367.1:0-2923 GCA_964608885.1 uncultured Anaerolineaceae bacterium
CTCCGTGCCCTCCACCGAGACCGGCTTGATGCCGATCCCGGCGGTGTCGGGGAAGCGCATCTTGGCGTATTCCTTGGGGAAGGCCTCCAGGAAGATCTCCTTGAACTTCTTGTTCTCCTCGGTGCCGTACTGGAACTCGATGCCGGCATAGATATCCTCCGTGTTCTCGCGGAAGATGACCATGTCCACGTATTCGGGATGCTTCACGGGCGAGGGCACGCCGCTGTAATAGCGCACCGGACGCTGGCAGACGTACAAGTCGAGGATCTTGCGCAGCGCCACGTTGAGCGAGCGGATGCCGCCGCCGATGGGCGTGGTGAGGGGTCCCTTGATCCCCACCAGGAATTCCTTGAAGGCCTCGGTGGTCTCTTCGGGCAGCCAGGACTTGAACTGCTTGAAGGATTTCTCGCCCGCGTACACCTCCATCCAGTGGATCTTGCGCCTGTTGCCGTAAGCCTTCGCGACCGCGGCGTCGAAGACGCGCACCGAGGCGCGCCAGATATCCCGGCCGGTGCCATCACCCTCCACAAAGGGGATGATGGGGTTGTCGGGCACCTGCAGTTTGCCGTCCTTGATGCTGATCTTCGCCCCGCCAGCGGGGACTTTCACGTTCTGGTATGCCATGATGTGCTCCTGGGGAATGGATCTCCAACCTTTTCCGCTTTGGCGAAATGGATTGCTTGTGAAAAAGATTATAACATCCGGGTTTTTCAGCCCTTAAGTGACGATTGTCATGACAAATTCCCCCTTTTTGGATGGATTTTGAACCATGCGCCGCCGGGTCGGAAGCAATTTCCAGCAATGACAGGCAACCCACTTGACACGTAAAAGAATCGTTGTAAAATTGCGCCCAATATGCCAGGACATGATCTGAAGAGACGGTTACGGAGACTCGTGTTTTTCGAGAAGAGCGTTTCCATTTTTCAGTCACCAGAGAGTCGCTTTTAGCGGCTCTCTTTTTTTATGTGTTGGTGAGCAACCCCCTCCGCCCCTGCGGGGCACCTCCCCCATCCGGTTACGGATAGGGGAGGCTGGGAGGTGAAACGGAGACCCATGCTCAAACTTCCCGGACTGATCGACCCGCACGTACACCTGCGCGAGCCTGGCGGCACGCACAAGGAGGATTTCGACTCGGGAACCGCCGCGGCCCTGGCGGGAGGCTTCACGATGGTGCTGGCGATGCCCAACACGAAGCCGCCCATCTTCGACGCGGAGACGCTGGAACTGGCCCTCTCGTCCGCGCGCCTCAAAGCCCGCTGCGACTACGCCCAGTTCATCGGCGCCGGGCCCGATAACGCCGCCAGCGCTGCCTCGCTCGCAGACCGCGCTGCGGCGTTGAAGATGTACCTCGATATGACCTTCGGCCAGCTCCGCCTCGATAATATGACCCTGTGGATGCCGCACTTCGAGAAATACCCGAAGCAGTATCCCATCGTGGCGCACGCCGAGAGCCGCAGCATGGCCGCGGCCATCCTGATGTCAGCCATATACGATAGACCCGTGCATATCGCCCACATTTCCTTAAAGGAGGAAGTCCTGCTGATCCGCGCCGCGAAGGAAAAGGGCCTGCGTGTGACCTGCGAGGTCTGCCCGCACCATCTATTCCTCAATGATCAATCTGGTATGGGCGGGCGGTTCGATGTCCGCCCACGTCTTGCCACCCGGGAGGATGTGCAGGCCCTGTGGGACAATCTGGATGTCATCGACTGCTTCGCCACCGACCACGCTCCCCACACCGTGGAGGAGAAGGACTCGGACAATCCCCCTCCCGGCTTCCCCGGCCTGGAGACGGCCCTGCCCCTCCTGCTGACCGCGGTGCAGGAAGGACGCCTGACACTGGACCAGCTCACTGAGAAAATGCACACCAACCCGCGCCGCATCTTCAGCCTGCCTGAGCAGCCCGAGACCTGGATCGAGGTGGACGAGACGGATGAGTATGAGATCAAGGCCGCGGACCAGTACACGCGCTGCGGCTGGACGCCCTTCGAGGGCTGGAAGGTGAAGGGACGCCTGCGGCGGGTGGTGCTGCGCGGCAGCGAGGCCTTCCGGGATGGAAAGGTGCTGGCGCAGCCCGGCTTTGGAAGGAATGTGAGAGTTTAGCAGCGGCTTCAGCCGCTTTCGAGCCATTATCCCATTTCGAACCATTCAAAAGGAGAACCAGTATGAACACAGAGAACACCAGCCGCTACCTGCCCTTCGGAGAGAGCAAGATGGGGCCCTGGTACGGCAAGGACATCATTTCGGTCAAGCAGTTCACGCGCGGCGACCTGGGGTACGTCTTCGGCGTGGCGCATGAGATGCGCGGCATGGTGGAGCGCGTCGGCACCTTCGACCTGCTCAAGGGCAAGATCCTCGCCAACCTGTTCTATGAGCCTTCCACCCGCACCTCCTCCTCCTTCACGGCTGCCATGGAGCGCCTGGGCGGCTCGGTCATCCCGATCAATGAGGTGAAGTACTCCTCCGTCTCCAAGGGCGAGACCCTGGCGGACACAGTACGCACGCTGGAGTGCTATGCGGATGTGATCGTGCTGCGCCATCCGGAGGTCGGCTCGGCGGCGCTGGCGGCCAAAGCCGCGCGCAAGCCGGTCATCAACGCCGGCGATGGCGTGGGCGAGCATCCCACCCAGGCGCTGCTGGACACCTTCACGATCTTCGAGGAGCTGGGGGTGGGCGTGGTGGACGGCCTGACGATCACCATGCTGGGCGATCTGAAGTACGGGCGCACGGTCCATTCCCTGGCGCGGCTGCTCTCCATGTACGATGTCAGGCTCAACTACGTCTCGCCGGAGATCCTGCGCATGCCGAAGGAGGTCATGGAGGAGGTCGGGGCGCGCAGCATCCCGCAGCAGGAGTTCGGCTCCCTGGAAGAGGTGCTGCCCTCCACGGATGTGCTCTATGTGACGCGCGTCCAGAAGGAGCGCTT
>CAZSPX010000368.1:0-2922 GCA_964608885.1 uncultured Anaerolineaceae bacterium
AAGGCGGCTCGCGTGAGCCGCCTTTTTTCGATCAGGGTCTTTAAGGCTGGTGCCCATTCCCGCGGCCGTTGCTGTGATTCTTGTTTTTGTTGCTGCCGTTTCCATGGGACTGGGGCGAGGTCGGGGTAGTCTCATCTCCGGTCGTGGCATGCCCGGACATGATCTGTCCCAGGTTGGATTTCGGATCTCCCTGGAGCAAAGCCTTCCTGAACTGGCCCCAATTGCCCGGTGTCGAGCCATCTGGAAGGGTGATGGCGCTGTAATCGCCGGTCTGCTTGGCATCGATGATGGCGGTGAACACCGTACTGTCGCCCTCGAGCTTCTTGGTCATCCACAGGGCCTGTGCGATCACGCCGAATCCCACTCCCTCTTCGTGGGTCTCCATGATCGTGGCGTAGTCCACGCCCAGCAGGCCCGAGAAGAAATTCGCCAGTGCAGAGCCGACGGGGTGTTGGGCTTCTTCGACCGGCGCCGGCTCGGGCAGCACCTGGGATGGGTCGACCGTGACCGTCGAGCCGACCGCCGTGGCTGTGACGACCGGCTGGTTGGTCGCAGGATCGATGCTGACCAGCCCCAGGCTGACAGCCGTTTCCACGCTGAGGCGCACGGTCTGAGTGGTGTTGGTTGTGGTATCCAGGATGGTGACCACCACTGTGGTCTCGCCTGTGGTTGCGTTGGTTTCGATGACGACGGATTGGACGGTGCCTGTGATCGGGGTGCCGGTCTGGTAAGCCGGGGCTGCCAGAACCGGGCTGAATTGCGCCGCGAACAAAGCGGCCATTACCAGTAATACTGTGATCCATTTTATTTTGGTCATGGGACTCCTTTCGGGAACAGATTCATTCTACTCAACAGACAACCTTAATACCTTTCAATACTGCAAGAAACAGGTTTTTGGTACAAAAGTACCCCGTGCATAATGCGCGTAAAACCGCCGATTCCCTCTGGAAATCGGCGGTTTTATCTGGCATTAATTCAGGCACTGAATTTCAGGTAGGTTTGCGTGGCGCGGTCCAGGTCGGAATATTCCCCACGGTATTTTTCGGGCAGCAGCTTCGCGACCTCATACATCATCTCATCCGCGATCTTCTGGCGCACTTCCGTGCTGACGCGTTCGCCGTGGGTATCCAGTTCGAAGGGTTTCCCGACCGCAATGCCAAAATGTGTGCGCCGCAGGCGTCTGAGATTCCCCAGGAACTCCTCGCCGCCCCAGTTGCCGATCGGAAGCAGCGGCGCGCGGCTGTGCAGCGCCAGCGTGACGATCCCCGGCCTCGCCCTGATCATTTCCCCGGTCTTGTTGCGTGTCCCCTCCGGAGAGATGCCCAGGATGTAACCCTGCTTGAGGACCTCAAATGACCGGTGCATGGCGCTCATATCCAGCTCGCTCCGGCGGATGGGGATCACCTCCCACAGGTTGAACAGCCATCTTAGAAACCAGTGATCCCAGGATTCGATCTTTGCCAGCCCGGTGACCGGCCGCGGTAAAAGCTCCGTAAACAGGATCGGCACCTCGACCGACCCGGTGTGGTTCGAGTAGGCGATCAGCGGTCCGCGTGCCGGGACCTTATGAAGCTGGGATTTATCAATGCGGCACATCACCTCCAGTCCGAGGCGTGCTGCACCGGCAACGAATCTCCCCATTGCGTTCATGATTATTCCCGGTTAAGAATGAATTCCAGGGCCTGCGGGATCAGTTCGATGGACAGCTCTTTCCCCTCATAGCACAGGGTCTCTCCATCACAGTGCGCCGGCAGTACGCCCTTGACCGCGCGGACATTGATCTTCCCGGTCCGCTCCATGCGGATCTCCGGCTGGGTTGCCTGGGTGCCTTTGAGGAAGTAGGGCAGGAGGGTCAGGATGCGCATCCGCCCCGCCACCGAGGCGATGCAGATGTCCAGCTTTCCATCGGATGGATCTCCATCCGGTGCGGTATAAAACCCTCCTCCCAGCCTCTTCCCGTTCATGATGGATACCATCAGGGCAGGCTGGGTCAGCGCTGCCTCATCCAGTTTGATTTCTACTACCGGAGGCTTGTAATACAAAAAGATCGTCTCGAGTGCCGCGATCAGGTAGGCCAGCAGCCCGCGGGCCCACCGGATCTTGACCGCCACGAATCCCACCGCCGCGTCGAACCCGACCCCGACCCCGTTGACGAAATAGCGCCCCTCCGGGAAATCGCCACCGCAGACCAGCCCCACATCCACCCGGTGCCGCCTCCCGCGCGCAAGCGCCGCGACCGCTTCCTCCAGGTCCGTGGAGAATCCCAGGCCGTAGGCCGCGTCGTTGCCCGTTCCCACCGGGAGCATCGACATGGCCGTGTGGTTATGGCCTGCCTTGCGGGCGCGCATCAGCCCGTTGATGGCCTCGTTGACCGTACCGTCTCCGCTCGCCACCGCGATGACATCCACCCCCCGCCGGGAGGCTTCCTCTGCGATCTCAGCGGCGTGCCAGGGCCGCTCCGTCTGGACCAGTTCGTACTCCAGGTTGTGAGCTTTCAGCAACGACTCGATCTGGGGGATCATTTTTGCGGCGAATCCGCGCCCCGAGATGGGATTGACGAGGATCAGATGCTTCAATGCCGTTCCTCCGCTTCAGAATTGTGGAAGTCTATCATGACAGACTGTCATTGCGAGGGTCGCGAGATCCGGGCCAAAAGGTACGGATGTGCCCCCGAAGCGATCCTTCCTCCGGATACACGTCTACCCCCTCCAATTCTCATAATCCTCCGGCGTGTCCAGGTCCGCCAGCACGCTTGCGCTCGGAGCCGGAACGTAACAAATTTCTTCCTCATGCGCCCGGAAGAAATCGCGCATCGAAGCAGAGGCGCGCAGTGCCGCGATCTCCTCATAGTATTTTGCTCCCACCAGCCAGGGATGCCCGCGGTGATGATCAAAGCTCGGCACGATGAGCGCTTCACCGCTT
>CAZSPX010000369.1:0-2910 GCA_964608885.1 uncultured Anaerolineaceae bacterium
TGATTGTATAATGTCCCCAGCCGGTAATATCCCCTTTGCCGGGTTTCAGGAGCAGGAGAAGGAAAACCGCCATGATCTTACGCAAGAGCCTTTTTTTAGTACTCACTTTTTCCCTGGCTTTGGCCGCCTGTGGCACAGGTCCCGGCCCGCAGGCCAGCCCCACGCCTCCTGTCACCGCGGAACCCACCCTCACGCCTGCCCCCCCGGCGCGCACCCTCACCGTCTGCCTGGGCGAGGAGCCCAACACCCTCTACCCCTACGGCGCGCCCAACTCCGCCGCCCGCAGCGTGCTCGAGGCCATTGACGATGGCCCCATTGACACCGTGGGCTACGATTACCAGCCTGTCATCCTCTCCCAGCTCCCCAGCCTGGATAACGGCGATGCCCAGGTCACGCCCATCACAGCCAATGCCGGCGATGAGATCGTGAACGCCGCCGGCGACCTCGTTGCCCTGGAGAAAGGCGTGGTCTTTCGCCCCTCCGGCTGCCGCGCCGATGATTGCGCCGTCACTTATGACGGCACCACCTCCGTCACGCTGGACCAGATGAACGTGACCTTCCGCCTGCGCTCCGATATCACCTGGTCGGATGGCACGCCCCTCACCGCCGAGGATTCGGTCTATGCCTTCAGCCTGGCCTCCGATCCCGCCTCCCTCGGCCCCACCTACCTGGTGGACCGCACCCAGACCTATGAGGCCGCCGATGCGACCAGCCTCCAGTGGTGGGGCAAGCCCGGCTTCATTGACCCGACCTACTTCATGAACTTCTGGGCTCCCGCTCCCAAGCATGTCTGGGGGCAGTTCAGCGCCGAAGAGCTGCAGAAGGTGGATGTCTCCACCCGCGCCCCGGTCGGATGGGGCCCCTATGTGCTGCAGGAATGGCTGCCCGCCGACCACATCACCCTGACCCGCAACCCGAACTACTTCCACGCCGCCGACGGCTTCCCGAAGTTCGATACCCTCATCTTCCGCTTCATCGCCGATCCCAACTCGGCCATCTCTGAGCTGGCCGCCGGCCGCTGTGATCTTCTTGATCCCACCGTTCCCCTGGACGGGCAGGCCGCCCTGCTCCAGCAGATGCAGGCCAGCGGCGAGCTGCGCGCCTCCTTCGCCCCCGGCATGACCATCGAATGGCTGGGACTCGGCATCAAGCCCGCCGCGTATGACGATGGCTATGACACCCTCTTCGCCAAGGACCGCCAGGACATCCTCTCGGACGCGCGCACGCGCCAGGGCCTTGCCATGTGCCTCGACCGCCAGAAGGTGGTGGACACGGTCCTGTTCGGCCTGACCACGGTTCCCAACACCTATTTGCCTCCCGAGCACCCGCTCTACAATGATTCCGCGGCCTCCTACGCCTTCAGCCCGGCCGCCGGGATCGCCCTGTTGGAGGAGGCCGGCTGGCGCGATACCGATGGCAACCCGGCCACGCCCCGCCAGTCGGTGGGCGTCAAGAACGTGGGCGCGGGCGTCCCGCTCCTGCTGAACTACTACACCACCCCTGCTGCCCAGCGCCGCCAGGTCGTGGACATCCTCACCGCTTCCCTGGCGGAGTGCGGTGTGGGCCTCAACGTGCAGTACTTCTCTCAGAATGACCTGTACCTGCCCGGCCCCGAGGGTCCGCTGTTCGGCCGCCGCTTCGACCTGCTCGAGTACGCCATGCGCGTCAACGGCATCGAGCCGCCCTGCGAATGGTTCACCACGGGCCAGATCCCCTCCGCCTCCAACCACTGGATCGGCACCAATACCTCCGGCTACTCCAACCCCGAGTTTGACGCCGCCTGTGCCGCCGCCCGCCAGGCCCTTCCCGACGAGGACGCCTACACCGCCTCTCACCGGCAGGCGCAGCTCCTCTTTGCCCGTGACCTGCCCGCCATCCCGCTCTATTTCCGCCTGCGGGCCGCGGCCGCCCGCCCTGATCTCTGCCACTTCGACCTTGACCCCTCCGGCAGCCCGCTTTGGAACATCGAAGCCTTCGACTACGGTCCCTCCTGCCAGCAGTAGCGCGCGGCGCTCTTCTGCTGGGGGTGCTGGCTGCCTCCTGCTCGGCTCCTGCCCCTGCTCCCGTCCCCACGGAAGCAGGGGTTTCGCCGTCCGCCCCTGCACCTGCGGTCACGTCTGCGCCTCCCGAGAATACGCCTGTTCCCCGCGCGGATGCGATCCGCTTTGCCCTGCTCGAGGCGCCTCAGGCTGTGAACGCCTGGGCGCTCTTCGATGAGTCCGGCACCAGCTATGCAAACCGCGCCCTGCGTTCCGGCGAGTACCCCTCCCTCTATACCCTTTCCGTGCCCGCCCGCGAGTTCGAGCCCTACCTCGCCGACGGACTGCCCTCCGCTGTGACACCCGATGGGAGCCTCTTCACCGCACAGGTGAGCCTCAGGCCCGGCTTGTATTGGAGCGATGGCTCTCCCCTCACCGCCGCGGATGTGGCCTTCACCGCCTCCACCGCGCTGGCCTTCCGCCTCGGCCTCGACTGGGCTTCCGCCTATAACCCCGGCCTTCTGCAAAGCGTGGAAGCAGTGGGGACCCACGCCGTGAAGTTCACCTTCAAGGCGCCGTTCAACGTGGGCGACTGGCAGTACGGCGCGCTTCAGGGTCCCATCCTCAGTCGGGATTATTGGTTGCCAAAACTCACCGAGGCCAGCGCCCTTCTGCCTTCCCCGGATCTGGCCGCCCAGGTGGAGAGCACCCGCCTTGAACTGGCCCGTGTGCAAGCCCTCATAGACGAGGACACCGCCCGGATGCGCCTGTTGGCGGTCAACTCGGAGGACTACCAAGACACCGCCTCACGGCTTACCCGGAACCAGAACGAGCTTAATTCCCTCAATACCCGCACCGCCAAACTGCAGGATGAATATGACGCCGCGCTGGAGGCGGCGCGCGCAGCCCTCTTTGCCCTTCCCGACGAGGG
>CAZSPX010000370.1:0-2888 GCA_964608885.1 uncultured Anaerolineaceae bacterium
ACCACGGCCTCAGCACGGGCGCACTCGTCCTCCTGGTGGGCATGATCTACGAACAGACCCACACCCGGGAGCTGAAGGTCTATGGGGGGCTGTGGAAGATCACCCCGGTCTTCGGCACGATCTTCCTGATCGTCTCGCTTTCTTCGATGGGCCTGCCCGGCCTGAACGGGTTCGTGGGCGAGTTCGCCATCCTGCTGGGCGCCTTCGGGTCGCAGGCGCTGCATAACCCCTGGTTCGCGGGCCTCTCGGCGCTGGGTGTCATCATGGCTGCGGTCTACATCCTTTACATGTTCCAGAGGATGTTCCTCGGCCCGGAGGGCTCCATTGTGGAGGAGGTCAGGAAGCATGGCCATGCCCTGCGCGATCTGAACTGGCGCGAGATCGTTACCATCGTGCCGCTGTTGATCTTCATCTTCTGGATCGGCCTGTATCCCAAGCCCTTCTTTGACCTGATGGCCCCGGCGGTTGAGAAGCTTGTCTCCGCCCTGCCGCTGCTTCCGTAGCGCAATCGGCTCACTGGAACGTGGAGCTTTCGATGCCCCAACTCCCTCAACTCTCTGATTACACCACCCTCCTGCCGGTGCTGGTCCTCACAGCCTGGGCCTGTGCTCTCCTCCTGGTGGACCTCTTCATCCCCGCGGCCCGCAAAGGGACCACGGCGGTGCTGGCGGTTTTCGGCCTGGCGCTTAGCCTGGGCCTCACCCTGGCGCAGATCGGCGACTCCGGCCTCGGCTTTTTTGGGATGGTGGTGCTGGATGGCTTCTCCATCTTCCTCAATGCGCTGCTTCTGCTCAGCGGGATGCTGGGGATCGCCCTGGCCTATGGCTACCTCCGCCGCATGGGCCTCGAGCGCGGGGAATATTACTCCCTGCTCCTGTTCAGCCTCATCGGCATGCTGCTGATGGTCCAGGCCGCGGACCTGATCGTTGTCTTCCTTGCCCTGGAGCTGCTTTCCATTCCCCTGTATGTGCTCTCGGCATTCAACCGCACCCAGGCTGAATCCGAGGAAGCCGGGCTGAAGTACTTCCTGCTGGGCGCCTTCTCCGGCGGTTTCGTGGTGTATGGCATCGCGCTGATCTTCGGGGCGACGAATACCACCTCCATCTACAAGGTCGTGGAGGCGGCCGCGGCGGGTGCCAATCCACTGCTGCTCTCGGTCGGCGCGGCGCTGGTGCTGGTAGGTTTCGGTTTCAAGGTCGCTGCGGTACCCTTCCATATGTGGACCCCGGATGTCTATCAGGGTGCGCCCACGGCGGTCACTGCCTTCATGTCCTCGGGGGCCAAGATCGCCGGGTTTGCCGCCCTCTTACGGGTCTTTTCCATCGCTTTCCCCTCTCTCTCGGCGGACTTTACGCCCATTCTGTGGGGGTTGGCCGCCCTCACGATGGTGGCCGGTAACCTGATCGCCATCTCGCAGACCAATATCAAGCGCCTGCTGGCCTATTCCAGCATCGCCCACGCCGGTTACATCTTGATGGCCTTTGTGCCTTACGGGAATCCGGCGGTCATGCCGGTCTCCGTGGCTGCCGGGCTCTTTTACCTGGTCAGTTATGTTGTGACCAACTTCGGGGCCTGGGCGGTGGTGATCGCGCTGGAGAAAGCCGAAGGCAAGGGCCTGGAGATCAGCGATTACGCCGGGCTGGGCCGCAAATATCCCGCCCTGGCTGCTGCCATGACCGTGTTCATGCTTTCGTTCATCGGCTTTCCTCCCACCATCGGGTTGGTGGGCAAGTTCTACCTCTTCCGGGCCGTGATCGACGGCGGCTTTATCGGCCTGGCCGTCATCGGTGTGCTGACCTCGCTCATCTCCGCGTACTACTACCTGCGCGTGGTGGTGACGATGTACATGCAGGAGGGGGATCCTCAGCAGGGAAGCGAGTTCTGGCTCAACTTCACCTGGATCTCTTCGGCAGTGGCGGCAGTGATCCTCAGCCTGGTTCCCCAGGTCCTGTTTGCCCTGGCCAGCACCGCGGTGCTCAAGCTCTTCTAACCCCCGGTCTGATTGCATATCTGACAACGGGATGGCTGAAATGCCATCCCGTTGTTTGATTCGTGGCTAATGACAATTGGAGTTAAAGTTCGTTTCCAGCGAGTTGTTGGCCGTGTTGCTTTCGGGGATCACCATCGTCCCCGAGTTGGTGATCACCTCCAGGCCGTACCTGTTGCTGGCCGGCAGCCGGAAGTTGAGGACCAGGTCCGCATCTTCGTTGGGACCCAGTTGAGGCACCTCCAGCATGGGGGTGTCCACCAGGCCGTTGAACTGGGCCGCCCACTGGTCGAGGGTGAAGCGCTGGCCTCCTGCAATGATGATCACCCGGCTGCTGAAACTCCCAAAGGGGGCCGTGGAGCCGGGACCCAGGTTGCGTACGGTGATCATGTGCCGCACGTATTTCCCCAGCGTATCCTGTTGATCGGTGACGCAGATGGGGTTGCTGATTGCCACGGTGATCAGGTCCGGGAGCGGAGGCGCAGTCGTGGACGTGGCTTCCGGGGTAGAGGTGGCCGTGGCCGTGGCGGGTCCGGGTGTGGGGGTCTCCGTGAGAACCGTCTCTTGCGTGATAGTGGGCGTTTCTGTGAAGAAGACGCTGGTCGCCGCAGCCGTCGGGGTGTTGCGGGTCCCCCGCACGAATTCCGCCAGCGCCGGGCTCGTCAGGACGGCAGTGGCGATCGTGCCGCACAGGGTGATGATGGCCACTGCAATGGTCGTATTATTGAGGATGCTGTTGTTCTTTGGCTGCATTTGGATTACCTGCTGAAATGGGGAGTGAGGCTGCCGGGGTTATTCCGGAGTTTCCGAGTATAGCACGTTGGATCGAGGTTGGAGGGAGTGCCAAAAACAGAGATTGTCTAAGACCCAGAACACGAACTGTCATTGCGAGGAGGGTGGG
>CAZSPX010000371.1:0-2881 GCA_964608885.1 uncultured Anaerolineaceae bacterium
CTCTTCGACGGGTTCAGCGGCGGCAGCGGCCCCGCCAGCGACAGCGGCGACAGCCACGGGAGCGGCGGCGGAAACGCCCCACTTCTCTTCGAGCAGTTTCACGAGTTCAGCCGCCTCGAGGACGGACAGGGAGGAAAGATCCTCAATGATTTTGTCGAGCTTTTCAGCCATTTCAAGTACTCCTGGTTGATTATTTTTTTATCGAATGCCGGGCAGCCGGGGCCGCCCGTGGAAACGTCAGGCTGCGGGTGCGGCCTGTTCTGAACGGGCCTTGATCACAGCCGCCAGGCCGCGCGCCGGTTCAGCGAGCGTGCGGACGAGCTTGCCGGCCGGGGCCTGCAGCATGCCGATCAGCCGGGCACGCATCACGGGCAGCGGGGGCATGTCGGCCAGGGATTTCACCTGGGCCGCGCTCAGCTTTTGACCGGCCATGAAGCCTGCCTTGACCTTGACGAACTCGACGCCCTTCATGGCATCGTTCAGGGCCTTGGCCGTGGAAGCCGGGTCGCTGAAGGCGAAGGAGATCGCGGTGCTTTTCGTGAAGGCATCCGCGGGGAGCTCCATGCCGCTGTTGGCGAAGGCGCGCCGGGCCAGCGTGTTCTTGACCACATGGAACTCGCCGCCGGTCTCGCGGATCTTGGCGCGCAGGTTGTCCATGACCTTCATGTTGGAGCCGGTATATTCGACGAGGATCACGGCCTGGCTCTTCTTCAGCCAGTCCTGGTACTGGTTCAGTACCGCCTCCTTGCGCTCCTTGGAAATTGCCAAAGGTATCACCTCCTTTCATGTAAAAAGTCTTTGCCACTTGCAGGCAAAGACTTTTGCGTTCCGAACGGAGGTCCGGGATTGGCAGTCAGTCTTCACCTGGGCAGGAGATTAAGTCCCCGGGGAGGGGACGCCCGCCGTCATCGGCGAAGTGGCGATCTGGTTATGCAGGTCTTATTTTACTCGATTCCCTCGAGTGCAACGGCCTCGTTGGGATCGACTTTGATCCCGGGGCCCATGGTGGTGGTCACTGTGATGTGCTTGATGTAGGCGCCCTTGGCCCCGGACGGACGGGCCTTGCGGATGGCGTCCATCAGCGCGGAGAAGTTGTCGTGCAGCTTCTCGGCGGAGAAGGAGGCCTTGCCGATGGAGACGTGAATGTTGGCGGTTTTGTCGAGGCGGAACTCCACGCGGCCGGCCTTGGCCTCGCGGATGGCGCGCTCGATATCCTGGGCGGCGACCACCGTCCCAGCCTTGGGGTTCGGCATCAGGCCGCGCGGGCCGAGGATGCGGCCCAGGCGTCCCACGCGTCCCATGGCGTCGGGGGTGGCGATGGCCACATCGAAGTCGAGCATGCCGCCTTCGATCTTCTTGAGGGTCTCGTCATCGTCGGCCACCAGGTCGGCGCCGGCAGAGCGGGCACTGGCCGCGCCGTCGCCCTGCGCGAAGACCAGCACGCGCACGGTCTTGCCCAGGCCGTGCGGCAGCACGACCACGTCGCGCACCTGCTGGTCGGCCTGGCGGGGATCGAGTGCGGTCCGCAGGTGGACCTCGATGGTGGCATCGAACTTGGTGGTGGTGGTGTCCTTCGCCAGGGCCATGGCCTCGCGCGAAGAATAGACTTTATCAATATCGACCTTGGCCAGTGCGGCCATGTATTTCTTACCGTGTTTTGCCATGTTTACCTCCGTGGTGCGAACGGGAGCGGCGGGGCCGCTGCCCTCCCACAAAATTAATCGGTGACCGTGATGCCCATCGAGCGGGCGGTGCCTTCGACCTGCTTCATGGCGCCTTCGAGATCGTTGGCGTTCAGGTCCTTCATCTTCAGCTCGGCGATCTCGCGCACCTGGGCGCGGGTCACCTTGCCCACCTTCTCCTTGTTCGGCACGCCGGAGCCCTTCTCGATCTTGGCAGCCTTGCGCAGCAGGACCGCGGCGGGAGAGGTGCGCAGCACGAACGTGAACGAGCCATCGGTGTAGATGGTGATCTCGGCAGGCAGGACCTCGCCGGGACGGTTCGATGTGCGGGCGTTGTATTCCTTGCAGAAGGCCATGATGTTGATGCCATGGCTCGCCAGGGCCGGGCCCACCGGGGGCGCCGGGTTGGCTTTTCCAGCCTCAAGCTGGAGACGGACGATCGCTTTCAGTTTCTTTGCCATTCATTTCTCCTTCGTGGTGTTAGCGGGCGATTAAGGGAACGCCCTCCCACCGCACCAGGCGCGGCCTCGCGGCCGGCCTGCTGTTGTCTCAGTTCAGGCTTTCTCGACCTGGAGGAAATCCAGCTCGACCGGGGTCTCGCGTCCGAAGAAGGAGACCATCACGCGCACCTTGGTGCGCTCCATGTCGATCTCGGCGACCATGCCGCGGAAATCGTTGAACGGGCCGTCCACGATGCGCACACGCTCGCCCACCTTGTAGGTGACCTTGACGGTGGGGGCCTCGGCCTCCATGCGCTTGACGATCTGGGCCACTTCCTCGGGGCGCAGCGGGGTGGGCTGGGTGCCCATGCCCACGAACCCGGTCACGCCGGGGGTGTTGCGCACCACGTACCAGGATTCCTCGCTGAGCACCATGTTCACCAGCACGTAGCCGGGGAAGATGTGGCGCTCCACCGTGCGGCGCTTGCCGTCCTTGACCTCGATCTCCTCCTGGGTCGGGATGACCACATCGAAGATCTTGTCCTTCATGCCCATCGTCTCGATGCGCTGCTCCAGGTTGTGACGCACTTTGTTCTCGTAGCCCGAGTAGCAGTGGATCACGAACCAGGCCGGGCCTTCGATCGGCACGGGGACCTCGGAGGGCGGCTCGGGGGCGGGCCGCGGCGCGGTCTTGGAGGGGCGGCGGGACGGCACGCCCGAGGGGATCAGCGCGGGGGGCTTCACCTCGACGGGAGCTTC
>CAZSPX010000372.1:0-2863 GCA_964608885.1 uncultured Anaerolineaceae bacterium
ATGGAGACATTCTTTACCTTCCTTGAGCGGCGCGTGGACGATTGCTCCTCGCTCCTGTGCGTGGGGCTCGACCCTGACGTTAAAGACCTGAAGGAGCCGACCGCCGCGGCCGCGCTGGAGTTCTGCACGGCTATCATCAAGCAGACGGCGCCTTATGCCGCGGCCTTCAAGCCCAACGCGGCCTTCTTCGAGGCGCTGGGACCGCAGGGCTGGGAGGCGCTCAAGGCCGTGATCGAATCGGTGGGGCGTGAATCCACGCGGCTGGGATCGCGTATCCCGGTCATCCTGGACGCCAAGCGCGGCGATATCGCCTCCACGGCGGAGGCCTATGCGCGCTCGGCCTTCGATGGATTGGGAGCGGATGCCGTCACCCTCTCCCCTTACCTGGGCAGAGATTCCATTGAGCCGTTCCTGGGATACCCGGAAAGAGGCGTGTTCCTGTTGTGCAAGACCTCCAACCCCGGCTCCACCGACCTGCAGGATGTGCTGGTCTCCTCGCAGGAAGGCCTGAGCGAGCCGCTCTACCTGCGCGTGGCGCGCCTGGCCTCGGACTGGAACACGCGCAATAACATCGGGCTGGTGGTGGGCGCCACCTTCCCTGCCGCGCTGATGCAGGTCCGCGAGCGGGCGCCGGGGATGTGGTTCCTTGCCCCGGGGATCGGCACACAGGGCGGGGAACTGGAGGCGGCCCTCTCGGCCGGACTGCGCAAGGACGGCAAGGGCGTGCTGGTCAATGTTTCGCGCAGCCTGGCGCGGGCGGAAAATCCCGGCCGCTTCGCCGCGGAGCTGAGGGACCAGATCCTGGAGTTCGGGCGCAGTCGCCCGGGGAGTTGAGGCGATGACGGACACGGAACGGGACATTGCGGAGGACCCGGCGCTTTCGGTGCTGGCGGATGAGCTCTTGCGGGCGGGCTGTGTCAAGTTCGGCGAGTTCACGCTCAAGTCAGGCTTGCTCTCGCCGATCTATATTGACCTGCGGCA
This sequence comes from uncultured Anaerolineaceae bacterium, assembly GCA_964608885.1. GTDB lineage: Bacteria > Chloroflexota > Anaerolineae > Anaerolineales > Villigracilaceae > JACPVF01. The sequence goes on from CAZSPX010000372.1 coordinate 982, forward strand.
GATCATCTCCTTCCCCCGGCTGCTGGAGCGCGTGGGCGCCTCCTACCTGCCCATCCTCCGCAGGCTGGAGTTCGACCGCCTGGCCGGGCTGCCCTACGCCGCCATCCCCATCGCCACTGCGGTCGCATTGCAGGGCGGCTACCCGATGATCTACCCGCGCAAGGAGGTCAAGCAGTACGGCACGAAAGCCGAGATCGAGGGGGCATATCACCCGGGAGAGACCGCTGTGGTGATCGATGACCTGGCCACCACCGGCGGCAGCAAGTTCGAGGCCATTGAGAAGCTCACCGCCGCCGGCCTGATCGTACGGGATGTCGTCGTTCTGGTGGACCGGCAGTCCGGCGCGCGCGAGGCGCTCGGGGAGGCCGGGTACGCCATGCACGCCGTGCTGAGCATCACGCAACTGCTGGATTACTGGGAGAAGACACACGGGGTGGGAGAGGATAAAATCACGGAGACGAGAGAGTTCCTGAAGCAGTCCCACCCGTGAGGCGAGAGATGAAGCGAACTTTTAAAGCCGTGATCCGGAACGCCGGGGGTGGGGGTGCATTTGTGGAGGTGCCTTTTGATGTGGAGAAGGAATACGGGTCGAAGAAACCCAAGGTGAAGGCCCTGATCGAGGGGATCCCTTATCGCGGCACGCTGATGCGCATGGGGAGCAAGTATCATATCCTCGGCATCCTGAAGAGCATCCGCGAGCAGATCGGAAAGACCTTTGGGGACGAGGTGGAGGTTACGCTGGAACCTGACACCGAAGAGCGCACGGTCGAGGTCCCACCGGAGCTACAGAATGTGTTGAAGAAGGAAAAAGCTGCCCGTGCGTATTTCGATTCTCTCTCGTACACCCACCGGCGCGAATACGTCAATTACATTCTGGAAGCCAAACGCGAGGAGACCCGTCTCCGGCGCGTGGAGAAGGTCGTCGGGATGTTGAAGGAAGGCAGAAAGGGGATCTAGGCGGAGCAGGCTTGGAGATAAAATGGTGCAAGGAGTCCCTATGGAGCTGAAATCTTATCTGCAGAATCTCTACGATTACAACTACTGGGCCAACCACAGGTATCTAAATGCCGCGCAAGGCCTGACACAGGAGCAGTTCACGCGCAAGCAGGGTCACAGCTGGGAGAGCGTGCAGGCGGTGCTGGTTCACATGATGAGCTCCGAGATCATGTGGCCGGCCCGCTGGAGGGGAGGCTCGCCGGGTTTCCTGAGCGCCGCGGATTTCCCGACCTGTGCAATGATCATTGAGCGCTGGGCCGTGGTTGAGAAGGATATGCGCCATTTCCTTTCCGGGCAGGATGAAGATTCCCTCCAAAAGAAATTAAGCTATACGAATACCAAAGGCGAAACCTTCACCCTCCCCTTGTGGCAGATGATGGCGCACGTCCCCAACCACAATACCCATCACCGCGGCGAGCTGGCGGCCATGTTCGCCCTGATGAACGCTTTACACCCCGAGGAGGAAGTGGTGCAGTATTTCCTCATCTCCAGCGGGCAAAAGAAGGACTGATCGCCGTTACAATTCCGCCTATGTATGCATTGGTCCGTCCCCTCCTTTTCCGGCTCGAACCGGAACGCGCCCACCTGCTCACCCTGCGCCTCCTCCGGTGGATGGGCGCTCTGGCGCCCGTGCAGTGGGCCTTCTCCGAGGCTTTCCTCGCGCCTGAGAAGCCTGTGGAAGCCTTCGGGCTGAAGTTCAAGAACCCCGTGGGCCTGGCCGCGGGCTATGACAAGGACGGCATCGCCATCTACGGGCTGGACGCCCTGGGATTCGGCCACATCGAGATCGGCACGGTCACGCCCCTGCCGCAGCCCGGGAACCCATCTCCGCGTGTCTTCCGCCTGGTCGAGGATGAGGCTGTCATCAACCGCATGGGATTCCCCA
>CAZSPX010000373.1:0-2859 GCA_964608885.1 uncultured Anaerolineaceae bacterium
CATGACCTCGGCGTATAACTTGTACCACAGCTTGTTGGGGGCGTAATCCCATGCACCCAATGTGCGCACCACGCCTCCGCCCAGGCCTTCCTTGAAGCGGAACACGCCCCACATCCGGTCCGTCTCATTGAACTCGTCCGGCGCGCCCCACAGGTCGTAGATGCGGCAGCCCGCTGCTCTGGCGCGTTTCATCGCTTCCCATTGCAGCAGGTAGGCTGGCATCTTCTCGCGGTGGACTTCGCGGGACATGCCGTAGATGTAATAAGCCTTCCACGCAAAGGTAAACAGGAAGATGGCCGCCACGGGCTCACCATCCACCTCGGCGATAAGAGGCTCGCAGTGAGGCGACCCCGCGGCCATGAAGGACCGCCAGACCGCCTGGTAATAGGCCTCCTCACGGATGACGAACCCGTCCCGCGCGGAAGTCTCCGCGTACATCCTGTACAGCATGGGCAGGTCGGCTTCCGTCCCGGTGCGGACGGTCACCCCCTTTTTCTCCGCCAGCCGGACGTTGTAGCGCGTCTTCTGCTTCATGCGGCTCAGCAGGGTCTCCTCCGGCAGGCTGAGATCGATCAGCATCGTGTTACGAAATTGGATCTGGTCGTTGGAGGCGAGCCAGCCCCTTTGTTCCAGCTCACGCTGAATGGACAGGCCGCCTGCGTCCGGGGTATCCGCTTCCGCGCCGGGCAGACCCCATCCGGTCGCCACATCCGGGTCGATCTTCAGGAAGATGGCTCCCTGCCTGCGGGCATAGGCCTGCAGGTCGTCCAGGACCCGCCTGCGCAGGTCCGGATCGTTCCAATCCATCAGGGGGCCCTTCGGCGCGTACAGGATCGAAAGCCGGGCCGCAAAGCCCTGCCGGTTGATAGTCTTCTTCAGTATCAGCGCCGCGCCCGCCGCAGACGGTACCGCGGGGACCTGCTTCTCCACCCGGAAACCGCCCGCGAAATCCCATACCGCGTACAGAGGCTCCCAGCCGTTGCGGATCTTGACCTGCCCCCATTCGTAGGTCTGCAATAAATGAGGATCGGGGAGCCTGGCGATCAGATCATTCCATGCATTGCTCATCGCCTGCCCGCCCACAACATATAGAGTCCGTACAGAACGCGATCATAGACACGGTCCATCGCCTGCGCCGAGCGCAGGAGCCTTCCGCCAAACCCGCGCTTGAAGCGGTACACCCCCCAGAGACCCTCGTGACGCGTCTCGAAGCCGGCTTCCAACGCTGCTTCGTCCTCATCCGGCACCCCCCACAGGTCGTACTCCTCGCAGCCGTGCGACCTCGCCCAGCGCATGGCCTCCCACTGGAGCAGGTAGGCCGGCATCCGGTTGCGCTCTTCGTCATTCGAAGCACCGTACACGTACCAGGCGCGCTTGCCGTGCCGGAAGGCCATCAACGCTGCCAGCGGCCGCCCCTCAAATTCGGCCACCAGCAGCTCCGCCATCCCTGCAGGATGAAAAAGCTCGTAGGCACGCCGGTAATATTCCAATGTATGCACGCCGAAGGCATCCCGCCCCCCGGTGACCAGCAGCATGTCATGGAAAGCCTGGATGTCCTCCCACGGGCGCACGGTCACACCCTTCTTTTCAGCCAGGCGGATGTTATAGCGCGTCTTCTGCTTCATTCTCGCCAGGATCTCCTCTTCACTCCCCCGCAAGTCGATCACCACGGTCCGCGGCGGCTGGATGTTCTGCGGGCTGGGCGCGAATCCCGCCAGGGCTTTGGATGGACCTTCGCCTTCCCATTCGTCCGGCTCCCACTTGCAGAAGACCGCCCTCCGCTGTTTGCAGGCCGCATCGATCTCAGGGAGCAGCGAGGCCTCCAGCTGTGACCGGGGGATATACGCGAACGTGATCCCGAAGGGCAGTCTACGAAAGAGGATCTGCACCCCGGCCCCAGCCTTGAAAAGCCGTACCGGCTGCCAGCCAAATTCCGATTTCAGCGCGCCCCATTCGGCGGTCTGCAGCAGGTGGAGTTCCGGGTGCGCGGAGCTGTACTCCCGCCATTCCTCGAAGGTTGCTTTCGGCATGGTCAGGTGAGCGAGGAGTCGTCCAGCACGGCCTGGTGCAGCGGCTCGCGGATCGAAGCGCCAGGGATGGATTCCGTCAGCGTGTGCAGGATGGAGGCAGTATCCGATTCGCGGCAGGCTGCCTGGAGCGTCTCCAGCACCGCCGCCAGGCTTCTCCCGGTCGCGATCTCGGAACCTGCCAGACGGAAGATATCGGGGTGAGGGGTCTTCTCCAGCAGCGTCCCTGCATCCCAGAGCTCCTCCGCCAGCTTCTCGCCAGGGCGCGTGCCTGTGTAGATGATCTCGATATCGCGGTGAGGCTCCAGGCCCGAAAGCCGGATCAGGTCCTCGGCCAGGTCCAGGATGCGCACCGGCTCCCCCATGTTGAGCACAAAGGTCTCGCCGCCCTCCCCCATCCAGGAGGCCTGCAGCACCAGGTACACGGCTTCCGGGATGGTCATGAAGAAACGGTGCATCTCGGGGTGTGTGATAGTCAGCGGCCCGCCGCGCGCGATCTGCGATTTAAACAGCGGGATGATCGAGCCCCGGCTCCCCAGCACATTCCCGAAGCGCACCACTGTGAACGGCAGCCCCGAGCGCCGCGCCCCGTCCAGCACCAGCATTTCTGCCAGGCGCTTGGTCGCGCCGTACACGCTGGAGGGCCGCACAGCCTTGTCAGTGGAGATCATGACGAAGCGCTCGACGCCCGCCTGCGCAGCCCTCTCGACCAGGTTGCGGGTGCCGATCACGTTGTTGGTCACGGCCTCCACTGGGTTGGCCTCCATGAGAGGCACGTGCTTGTGCGCCGCGGCGTGGAAGACCACCCGGGGCTGCCACGCGGCGAACACCT
>CAZSPX010000374.1:0-2847 GCA_964608885.1 uncultured Anaerolineaceae bacterium
CTGCGCTGCCTGGAAGACCTGCACGCCATGCTCAAGAAGCACGGCGATTGGATGCCCCTCGGCAGCGCCGATGAGCAGAAGCCCGCCGCCGAAGGGACCGTCGAGGCCTGGGCCCGCTCCGCCAGCAACCCGGTCGGCGGCTGGTACGGGATGAAGAAGGGCCTGCGTGGAAGGTTCGCCATGTACATCCCGCCCCTGATGGAGGCATTGGGACTGGCCGAGGTCGAGCACAACGCAAAGAACAACCGCATGCGCGCCCTGTAAACCAAGAACGTGCCCGCCTGTTCTTGACACATCCCCTCCCCTCCACTAGAATAAGACCACTTCGCTCCAATTCCTGAAAGGAGGCATGCCCATGACAACCGCACACTTCCCCCCAACCCCCGTCTTGAGCGCGCCTCCCGCAGGTGGAATATAACCGTAAGCTGATCCCTCTGTACTGACCCTCCAACCGCAGGCGTGGCTCACCCTGCGGTTTTTTGATCCCCGCAGGCGGCAACCCTGCGTTTTTTTCTTTAATGCAGGATGGTCAATACAGGAACCCATAATAGATGAAAATTGCTCTGAACAAGCTCGATGTGGAAGAACTTGAAACGGAAGAATTCGGCAAGATCAGGCTCAAAAAGGACAGGCTGAAAGGCAAACAGACCGTCAACCAGCTCATTGCAAGGGAGGCGGATATTGACAACCCGGAAACACAGTTCGAGAGCGACGACCTGAACGACCTCGTCAGGGAGGGCTACCTGGACGATCTGATCTCCGTCATCAAGACGGGAAAGGAGGCCTCCGTGTACCTGGGCCGCGCGCCCACCGGCCTCGTGGCGGTAAAGATCTACACCGACCTGCGCGTGCGCTCCTTCAAGCGGGACCAATCCTACCGGCAGGGGCGTTACATCGGCGACGCGCGGATCGAAAAGGCGCTCGACCATGCCAGCAGCTTTGGCCATAAGGTCCGCCAGGCGCTGTGGGTGCAGGAGGAGTTCCAGCAGATGCAGCACCTGCGCGAGCACGGGGTGCGCGTGCCGAAGGCCATCGCCGTGAGTGGGATCTCGCTCATCATGGAGTTCATCGGTGACGAGGCCGGGCAGCCCGCCCCGCGCATCTCGGACCTGAGGATGGACCGGGATGAAGCTCATGAGGCCTTCCGGCAGTCGGTCCGCAACCTGAAGCTCATCGTCGCGGCGGGCCGCGTGCATGGGGATTATTCCACCTTTAACATCCTCTGGCAGGGTGGGGAGGCCGTGGTGATCGATTTCCCCCAGGTGATGGAGCTGAAGCATAACCGGGAGGCGGGGGCGTTCCTCGAAAGGGATGTCCGCTCGCTGTGCAGGTCCTTCCAGAAGCAGGGCTTGGCCACGGACGAAGCCCGGTTATTGAGAGAGGTCCGCGCCGCGTGACCCTGCGGTCCGCCGGGAACCAGGCTTCCGAAGTCTCAAAGACTTCGGAAGTCTGGAGTCCCTGTCTCGACAAGATGCCCTCCCTCATGTATGATTAACCTCATCCGCTCCCAGGCGGGAAACCCTTTTAGCGATACAGATCACAGGCGCGAGCACGACCGCAGCAGGTCAGGAGGATGTTCCAGGATGCCTGTTACAAAGACGCCTTCAGTGCTCATCATTGAGGACGACCGGGATGTCGCCGCTCTCTACCGCCATACCCTGGATATTGCCGGTTATCACACGGCCATCGCCGTCAATGGCATTGCGGCCCTGGAGAACCTGCACCAGAGCGCGCCGGATATCGTCCTGCTGGACCTGAGCCTGCCCGGCATCTCGGGGATCGAGGTCTTCAAGGAATTGAAATCCGACAGGCGCCTGAGCCGCATCCGCGTGGTCGTCGTCACCGGCTATTCCCAGTTCGCAGACAACCTGCCCGCCGAGCCGGACCTGATCCTGATGAAACCCGTCAGCCCGGCCCAGCTGACCGATCTCGTCTGGCGGCTGTTCGAGGACGACAAGACCGTGGAGAAGCATCCCTTCAGCCGCAACCCCTGGGACAAGACCACCGGCCTGTACAACCGCTCCTTCTTCCTCAACCGGCTGGCCGCGGCGCTCCAGAACAGCAAGCTGGACCCGGAAAAACGGTTCGGCGTCCTGCTCGTCAGCCCGGACCAGAATCTCCCGGCCAGGCTGGAAAAGCGCCGCAGGGAAGCCCTCCTGCAGGGGATCGCCAACTCGATCAAATCCAGCGTGCGCCCCACCGATACCCTGGCCCGCTTCGACCGCGGCCATTTTTACATCCTGGTCGAGAACCTCCCCATGCCGCAGATCCTTTCCATGATCGCCGGCCGCATCCAGATGGCCCTGGACCGGGACCAGTCCGGTGACCTCCGCTTCCGGATCGGGGCGGTCTACTGCGATTCCGGCTATGAGGACCCGGCCCACATCATGAGCGACGTGGAAGCCGCCCGCTCGCTGGCCGGCGTGGAAGGCTCCCTGCGGGTGCGCATCTTCGACCGCCCCAGCCTCCGCTCCGCCGTCGAGCCTTCTCCGACCGAGCCGGTCTGAGCCTCGCTTCTCCTCCGCCTCCCGCCCGGCCCGTTGTTACCAGCGGGCTATTTTATTCCCCGCTGTACCTTGCTACAATAGCCCAAGACCAACTCTTTTGCCAAAGGAGAGAAACCAATGAGGATCAGTCAGATCGTACGCTCCGCCCTGTTGTCCCTTGTGCTCCTGACCGCTCTGAGCACCAGCGCCCTGGCCGGAAAGCCCGGCCCCGGCACGAACACGGGAACGGGGCGGGTCTTCTTCCCCAACCCTGTGGCCTCGCTCCAGGACCAGACCCTCACCGATCAGAAGGATGCCGATTATGCGGCCCTCCAGCCTGCCTACCGCGTGGTGACCCTCA
>CAZSPX010000375.1:0-2841 GCA_964608885.1 uncultured Anaerolineaceae bacterium
CGAAGGGCGGGGGTGAAGGGGCAGGCCGACCCGTTCGCCCAGGGGAGGCAGATCCTGAAGAAGGCTGCACAACCCAAGGATCTGAGGGAACCGCTAGCCGGGTAGCACAAGAGTGGGGAGCGGCAAACCACCGCCCCCCGATGGGCATCCTGCGAGGAGGTAGGTCAAGACCCGCACACAGGCCCCATATGGTTGCAATCCACGTCTCACCTGCGCACTAGTGCGCGTGATGGCTCTGAGCACAAAACTCCTCCAACCGATGGACGAAATCCTTCTGCGCCAAGGGCGCATGGCAGGCCCGGCATTTCGTGAAGTCTTCGGCCAGCGCTTTGCCATCAGGGCCATAGGCCCCGAACACCCAGTTGCCGTTCTTCAGATTGTCCGGCACGTCCTGCCCCCAGCCCTCGTTTTTTTCCATGACAAAGACTTTCGCCAGATCGCCCTTGATCAATGTTCCATCGGCGCCCTTCAACACGGTCTCGCCTTCGGTCTTCGCCTTGTACAGCTCCATCACCAGCCTGGTGCCATTCGCGAAAGAGCCGTTCGGACAGGCCTTGGCGCCAGCCGGATTCACATAGAGTTCCCGGACCTGCTTCGCATCCTCCCGTTGCACGCCGCTCAGAAATTTCGGCCACCCCGCATAGTCGGCAGGAAGGGCTACTTCGCCATCCTTCGGGGCCGCAGCCTGCGCCACGGTTCCCATCAAGCCGGTACACCAGCCCATGCTTACCAACACCGCCATCGCGCATATCTGCTTGACCATGAGGTTCTTCTCCTCTCTGCATCACGCCTGGCACTCCGTTCGCCGTTCGCGGCCCCGAGGGGCCGGGGTGAAGGGGGAGGCCGTCCCACTCACCCCGGGGAGGCAGATCCTGAAGAAGGGTGCACAACCCCAGGATCCGTCGCGATTCTGTCACCGCTTGGGCATTCGCCGCCCGGTGAGCGGCACGACCCTTAGTTTCGGTACGGACTCGGCCGGACGTGAATCGGTTCGATTGCTCTCGACCAGAGCCGCCACGGAACGACGAAAAATACGGAGACTGCCCCCTCCGATCTTCGTCGCCTCCAGTCGACCTTCATCGATCCAGCGATAGATCGTCCACTTGCTCACCTGAAGCAGTTGCGCGGCTTCTTTGACCCGCAAGAGCGGTTGATCCATCTCCGGCACTCCCTCAAACCTGGTAAACCTGGCGGTGGACAGGAGCGGCTTCGAGACCGCTCCATCCCCGGGTGCACGAGGGGGACGAGCCTCCCGAGCAGCCGGGTCCACCATGCGTCAACCTACACGTGTGTCCACAGATGACTTTAGGAACCGGCAGCGGAGGTCACTGGGTAGGCGCCTGCGCTGCCGGGAGGTCCAGGGTAGAGGGCAATCCGACCCCGGACTCAGACGCATCGAGTGAATAGCTCGGACCGAACGCCCGAGAATGGCGGCTTACAGGGTGGTAGACGAGCCGTTTCGGGTATCCACCCACACGGACCGACCATCACGAGTACTGTGAAGAAAGGCGACGCGCGCCCCGCCCGAACTATCCCCTCGCGGAGACCGGCGGCGCACGGGTATGGAGAGACGAGTGATCCTGAACGGCAAGAAACAGAGGCACAGAAGGGAGTGCGGAGACATGCGTGGCCTGGACAACCCCGCCGTCGGCATGAGCGGCTGGCCCGACATCGGATGTGGCCTGGCAGGCCCAGGAACAAAGAATGGAATGGGAGTCCGTCCCGGAATGCTGGTGGTGATCTCCGGACGGAGCCGCATGGGCGAAGGAACAACCCGGCGCGACGAGCGCCAACGCCAGATACAGCACAGCGACCCCGAGGGTCACGACGGCGGCGGAGGCTTTAATCGACAATCGATTCATAGGTCTACGATCTTTCCTGGATACTCATCTACGCTCTTCGAAGAAACTTGTCTACCGACGGATGCTCACGGATGCTACACAATTATTCGTTTCGTTCACTCATCATGCAGACGCCCGTCCGGGGGAGGCAGTGACGGTGGCACTACCCGTCGCGCCTGGGCCGTGGCCCTGGATCGCCGTTTCTTCCACCAGAGATAGACGCCGGTCGAGGAGAGCAGGACGATGACCACCCCCAGCAAACACACAAAAATTCGATAGGGAAGCCCGAACACATTGGCCATGTGCAGGGCATAGAGCCAGTTGCTGACGGTATTGCCGGCATATTGGCCCGCGGGCAGCAACGCCGATTTCAGCGCTCCGCTGTCCGCATCAAAAAATACCTGGGTCGTGTAGCGGCGAGGGCGATCGTCGATTTCACGGTTGGTCTCAACCTGATACTGATAGAGGCCGAATTCGCGATATAGTCGCAGGGAAACCGGCCGGCGCACCGTCAGTCCCGCCTGCGCAACGTGCACCGCCATCAGCCGCTCCCCGACTGTCTGCGCGTCCAGCCAATTCAACCCCGGTCGCTCCATCGGAACAGGCCGTGGTCGAAACTCTGTCCAATACGGGCGGTAGTCGAAGAACGCCCGCGTGGTCCAGGTATAGACCGTATCCCAGAGATTCATGTAGACGCTCGACCAGGCAAAGATCAGCAGCGCACCCCACAGCCACAAACCGCTCGCCCGATGCAGGTCGAAATTCAGCCGATAGGGGCTGGCAGGCCACTTGATCATCCATGCCGGCTTCCAGCGCTCCCACCAACTCACGTGCGCAATACGCTCCGGCCTATTCGCCTGGCCGTTTGGGGATTGGTTCGCAGGAAACGTGAGATAGAAGCCGACAAAACAATCCAGCGTCCAGATGACGGCACAGATGCCCAGCAGCCAGACACCCGTCATGTCCAAGGCCAAGGAATAGTGCAGCGCATAGAGTAAGG
>CAZSPX010000376.1:0-2837 GCA_964608885.1 uncultured Anaerolineaceae bacterium
GCGCGCTGAGGATCCCCCGCGGGGACCAGCCTGACCAGACCGAATCCTTCCTTGGCGTTCCGATCCTGCTGGAGGGGCACGGCATCGGCGTGCTGACCGTCCAGAGCTACCGGCAGTATGCCTACGGCCCGGACGACCTGCGCCTGCTGCAGACATTGGCCAATTCCATGAGCGTGGCATTGCAGAATGCCCGGCTCTTCGATGAGACCCAGCGCCTGCTCAAGGAGACCGAGCAGCGCAATGCCGAGCTGGCGATCATCAACAACGTGCAGGAAGGGCTGGCCAAGAAGCTCGACCTGCGGTCCGTCGTCTTCCTGGTCGGGGAGAGGATGGGCGAAATCTTCGATGCGGATACGGTCAGCGTGGGACTGTATTCGGCCAAAGACGACCACCTCTTTGATTATTACTACAACGACCGCGGGACGATGCTGTCCCTTCCGGAGGGGCCGCTGGGCCGCCCGAGCCTGAATTCGATCCTGATCGACACGCGCAAACCGCTCCTGCTGGGCACACAGGAGGAGGGCCGGAAAATGGGCTCCAGGCCCATCGCCGCGGAAGGCCAGGAGGACCGGAATGAATCCTTCCTGGGCGTCCCGATCATGATCAATGAGGAGGTCATCGGCACCGCCAACGTGCAGAGCTACCGGCAGCACGCCTTCAACAAGGATGACCTGCGGCTCCTGCAGACCCTGACGAATTCCATGAGCGCGGCGCTGCAGAACGCCCGTCTCTTTGACGAGACCCAGCGCCTGCTCAAGGAGACGGAAGAACGCAACGCCGAGCTGGCCATCATCAACAGCGTGCAGGAGGGACTGGCCTCCAACCTCAATATGCGCGCGATCTACCAGCTCGTTGGCGACAAGGTGCGCGAGATCTTCCAGGCTGACACCACCTACATCGCCACCTATCATCCCGAGGAACAGGTAACCATCTCGCAATATTACGTGGAGAAGGGCCATCACAAGACCTTCCCGCCTTTCCCCATGGGGCGCGGCCTCTACACCCCCGTCATCCGCTCGCGCCAACCACTCCTGGTGGGCACCAGTGAGGAGCAGAGCAAGCTCGATGCCATCAGCATCCCCTCCCCGGGGACCGAGAAAGACCTGAACGAGACCTTCCTGGGCGTCCCCATCCTGCTCGGCAGCGAAGTAAAGGGCATCATCAGCGTGCAGAGCTACCAGCAGAACGCCTATGACGAAGGGGATGTGCGGCTCCTCCAAACGCTGGCCAGCTCCATGAGCGTGGCCCTTGAGAACGCCCGGCTCTTCGATGAGACCCAGCGGCGCGCCTCCGAGCTCGCCACCGTCAACACCATCAGCACGGCCCTGGCCGGGGAGCTGGACCTGCAGGCGCTGATCGAGCTGATCGGCGACCAGATCCGCTCGACGTTCAACGCCGATATCGCCTACGTCGCCATGCTGGATGAGAAGACCCATCTCATCAACTTCCCGTACATCCACGGTGAGAAGCTGGACCCCCTCCAGCTTGGCCAGGGGCTCACCAGCAAGATCATTGAATCGGGAAAGCCGCTGCTGATCAACCAGGAGATGGACCGCCAGCGCGCCGAGCTGGGTGCCACCCCGGTCGGGAAACAGGCGCGGTCCTATCTCGGGATGCCGGTCTTCGTGGGAGGCAAGGCCATCGGCGTGGTCAGCGTGCAGAGCACCGAGAGGGAGAACGTCTTCACGGAGGACGACCAGCGCCTGCTGGGCACCATCGCTGCCAGTGTGGGCGTGGCCCTGCAGAACGCCCGGCTTTTCGAGGAGATCCGCAGCCGCAGCCGGATGATCTCCGAATCGCTGGAGCAGCAGACCGCCACCAGCGAGGTCCTGCGGGTGATGGCGAACTCCCCCACCGATGTCCAGCCGGTGCTGGACGCCATCGCCGAACATGCCCGCAAGCTCTGCGGGGGAGTGTTCAGCGGAGTCTATTTGACCGATGGGGCCATGATAGACGAGGTCGCTTACAGCAATTACGGTCCAGAGACCGTGGAGATCTCACGCCGGGGTTACCCTGCTCCACTGGCAAGGGAGACCAGCCTTTCCTCACGGGCGGTGCTGGACCGAGCTGTGATTCACCTGCCGGATACTCAAAAACAACCTGACCTTCCTGAGTTGACCCGCAAATATGCGATCTCCTCGAACATGCAGTGCATCCTCTTCGTCCCTATGATGCGCGAAGGGGAAGCCATCGGCTCGATCGGCGTAGGCAAGAATGACCCGGAGCCATTCACGGAGAAACAGATCTCCCTGCTGCAGACCTTTGCCAGCCAGGCGGTCATCGCCATCGAGAATGTGCGTCTCTTCGATGAGGTCATCCGCGGCAAGGAGTATTTTGAGGCCCTCTTCAAGAGCAACCCGGTGGCGGTCGTCACGATCGATAATGACTCGGTCGTGACCTCCTGGAACCCCTCTGCTGAAAAGCTTTTCGGGTACAGCCGTGAGGAGGCCCTGGACCGGGATGTGGATGACCTGGTGGCGAATACCCCCGAGCTGCACAGGGATGCCGTCCTCTACTCCAAGAAGGGCCTGGACATCCGCAGCGGCTCGTTCCAGGCCATCGTCCAGCGCACACGCAAGGATGGCAGCCTGGTGGATGTGGAACTGTCCGCCGTGCCCATTGTGGTGCAGGGCACCAAGCTGGGCATGTTCGCCCTCTACCACGATATCACCGAGCTGCAGCGCGCCCGCCAGGATGCGATCGCCGCCAACGAGGCCAAGAGCGCCTTCCTGGCCACCATGAGCCACGAGATCCGCACGCCCATGAACGCGGTCATCGGCATGAGCAGCCTGCTAATGGACACCTCCCTGAGCCAGGAGCAGCGCGAGTATGCCGAG
>CAZSPX010000377.1:0-2829 GCA_964608885.1 uncultured Anaerolineaceae bacterium
ATGGCTATAGCGTAAAAACACGCCTTAGCTAATTAACAGCGAGGCAGTAGGTAGTAAGTTTTCAACAAGAAAACCCGCCGTTAAGCGGGTCTCTTGAGAATCGTTTGGGTAGCTCTAGTTTACTTGTTCTGTTCGTAAACCGCAAGTGCTTCTTTAACGGTGTTCCATGCAGCTGATACGGTAGCGGCTACAGGTGCTAACAACCCAGCCTGGCTAAATGGGTCTTGGGTTAACAGCCAAGCAGCCAAATAAGTTTGTATGGCGGTTTTAATGGCTCGTATGGCGATGTCGGCCCAATCAATACTTTTAAGATTATCTAACATGGTTTTCTCCTTTACTGGCAAGATTCGCACTCAGGATCGTCAATCCTGCACACTTTACTGGCATCTAGCTCAAAGTCATCTAGTGACTGGTGAGTTGGTAGGTTAATGAATTTACTTGGTTCTGCATTTGGATCGTAGGTAGCGTCTATCACTTAGTAAACCTTTCGATGAGTTTTTGTAACCAACTCTTGCCCTCGTTAATGAGCTGAGTATCGGGATTATCCTGAACCTGTTTCTCAAGCTCTGAGACCTTTTCTTGGCTCAACTTGAGGTTTGTTACTACTGCGTCTAATTCAGCCTTTGTAGGGCGTGTAGATAGCTCTGAGACTTGCTTAGCAAGTACGTCATAGTCACGCATCTTCTGCTGCCGAACTGCTCGCCAACCAGCGCCTTCAGCCCACCCCTGCATAATGAAGTCTTTCCAGGGGCGACCCTTCCAGGCGTTTACTTCACGGGCATCCCATGTGCCTTTGTGAACTTGGTCAAAATCCCAGCCCTTTACTTCGCTTGATATTACTCTGATTGGGTCTCTGTCATTTTCTGTAATCATAATGTCTCCTTGTGGTGGTTGATTTACTACTGTTCCTTTTCTTCTCAGGATAGCCATTGCTGGTCTATTTGGGCTCACTGTGACCCTTAATGCTGTCCTACCGTTCTGTTCTAGAATCTGGTTATTAGGTAGGTATATCCAGATATGCCCGTAAGGGTTAGTTGATGTTGGTCCTGATACCCCTATATCTCCTGGCTGAGGAGAAGATACTCTATCGAAGTATGAGAGCACATTCCCGTTGGTCGGCCAGTCCTTAGCGTGTCCTCTAGCCTGCCAAGGGATGCCATAGACCTTGTTTATATACTGTTGGACCAGTGATACGCATTGTCCGAGAAACAGTTGACCAGCGGCACTTGTAGGGTTACCTACTTGGCCTTGGGCTAATGCCCAGTTTTTAAAGCTTTCCAGATTCACTTTCCCCTCCTTCAAAATGGTCTTTTACAAGTTGATGTATTTGAGGTTGTTCCTTGATAAGTCTTTCAAATGACCCATTACGGTGTTTTAGATAAGCTGTTGTCTCCTTCTGTAGTTCCATAGCCTCCTGGGTAACGGCCGTATTGGTGTCCATGGAATCGTTAAGCTTCCCTAAAGTAGCCATTGTTTCCTTGTGCTGGCTCTCCTTACGAGTGTTATCATCAGCCATATACTTCAGAAAGGCTAAGGTTATGAGCACTGCTGCTGCTGCTGGACCAATAGAAGAGATGTCCATGACTAGCTCCTATACAAGCTCCACTCTTACATAGGCGGGTCTCGTAGTATCGGCAGATATGACTCCAGTGCTTGACGATACTCTAGTACCAGCAAAAAATGTGTATGAACCAGCGGTGTGATTTTCATAAACACCACTCGCTTCGGCATACCCGGACGCACCATTAGCATAAGACTGATAACCAGACTCACATATCCTGTTTGCGGTGACGGTGATGTCAGTATGTCCAGCCACGAGAACAGTAAGGGCATTGGCTGTAGCGTTAGCAACAGTTATACCACAACTAACAGTTACTTTAACTTTTGATTTGGCGGGCAAATAAACGGTGGTAGCAAGCCCATTAACGGCTACTGTAGTAGTGCTTGTAATACCCGATTGCCCAACCATGTTTAGCGCAAGCCCCAATACATTACTAAAGTACGGCAGCCCATACGGATTTGATTGAGTTGAGTAGCTTACTGCACTCACTCCCCCCGTTGTTGGAATCATACAGGTATCTGGGACACGCACATTTACTGTGGTGTTAGTGGAGAAGGTTACGGAGTTAATCTCAGCGTATTCAAGTAAGCCAGCGGTTACAGCGTTAGCAAATGGTGAGTCAGTAGCGGTTGCGGCTGCACCACCGTTAGCAGTGAGGTTATTGGCGTTGGTAGTGTTGAGGTCGTTAATCGAGTTGTCGAATGAGTAGGCCGAAATAAGTGAGGTTTCAGAGCCTGAGAGACCTTGTGACATATAGCCTCGCATAGTAGCCTGGGTTACTTTAGCGTTGAAGATAGCGACCTGAGCGAGCTTACCGTTGAATGGTAGCAGTCCACCATTCCATGAGCCAATTTCTAAATTTCCAGCCTGGATAAGTGCTGTTGGGTTTGTCCCAGACCTCGCAACTAATGCTGCCTGGCCAACCCCATCGAACATAATGTACGAGGTAGTGGTTGTTGCAGTAAATGTAGACATATCAAGTTGTGCTGTAATATGAACCCACTTATTAAGCGGCAACGAAGCGTAGCTATCTACTTCACTGTTATTCCCCGCACCGCCGTTAAAGCCTTGCAGAATTACCCGACCAGCACCATCTACGCAAAGTCTCCAGCCGCTAGTCCCGTTATAGCGTGAGGCAATAACTTGAACCGCTCCACTGTTGTAGCTCGCAAGTTTTACCCACGCGCTTACTACAAAGTCATCAGTGAAAGTCATACCTGCTGGGGAGGTTTTTGAGTAGTACTGAGTCGTACCATTGAGTGAAGTAC
>CAZSPX010000378.1:0-2808 GCA_964608885.1 uncultured Anaerolineaceae bacterium
AAGAGGGAAATAAAAGCTCCCGTTCCGGCCCTCGATGCGGATATCCCCCGGCAGGTGCCCGAGCGGCAGCCCCAGCCTGGCGGCAAGAAATAATCCCCCGCCCACCAGGAACAACACGATCCCGCCGATCATCAGCAGGCGGCCAATGCCTTCCATGCTCAGAGCAGGCGCTGCTGCCCTTCCTCCCGGTAATCCAGCCCCAGGTGCTCATAGGCGGACTTCGTGGCGATGCGTCCCTGCGGGGTGCGGTCGAGGAAGCCCAGCTGCAGCAGGTACGGCTCGACCACGTCCATGATCGTATCCTGCTCCTCGCTGATCGAGGCGGCGATGGTGTTCAGGCCCACCGGCCCGCCCCCGTATTTTTCGATGATGGTCCTCAGCACCCGGCGGTCCACGTCGTCCAGCCCCAGCGGGTCCACCTGCAGCAGGTCCAGCGCCTCGCGCGCCACCTTTGAGGTGACCACGCCGTCGGCGCGCACCTGGGCGAAGTCGCGCACGCGCCGCAGCAGGCGCAGGGCCACGCGCGGCGTCCCGCGCGCCCGGCGGGCGATCTCCTCGAAGCCCCCCTTGTCCACCTCCACCTTGAGCAGGCCCGCGGCGCGCTTCACAATGGCATGCATGGAGGCCAGGTCGTAGTAATCCAGGCGATAGACCGCCCCGAAGCGGGCCCGCAGCGGGGCCGTCACCAACGCGAGGCGCGTCGTCGCGCCGATCACCGTGAAGTGCGGCAGCTTGAGGCGAATGGAGCGCGCCGAGGGCCCCTTGCCAATGACGATATCCAGGGCGAAGTCCTCCATGGCGGGGTACAGCACCTCCTCCACGGCCCGCCCCAGGCGGTGGACCTCGTCGATGAACAGCACATCCCCGGCGCGCAGGTTGGTGAGGATCGCCGCCAGGTCGCCCGCCCTCTCGATGGCCGGGCCGGCCGTCACCTTGACGTTGACCCCCATCTCGTTGGCCACCACGTGCGCCAGCGTGGTCTTGCCCAGCCCGGGAGGACCGTAGAACAGCACGTGATCCAGCGCCTCGCCTCGCTGGCGCGCCGCCGCGATCAGGATGCCCAGGTTTTCCTTCACCTGGTCCTGGCCGATCAGGTCGGCCAGCTTCTGGGGGCGCAGGGCATTATCCACCCGGTCTTCCGGCTTGGATTCGGGGTCGAGCGGTCTCGGGCGCGGTTCAGACATGGGGCGATTATACTGCCTCAGAATCGTGTCGTTGCGAGGAAGTTGCCGGATCCCGCAGGGATCGGGCAGGACGTGGCAACCCCCTCCGGATAAAGAGAATGCCACGGCGCTGCGGGTTCCACCTGGCACCCGCATAGCCTCGCAATGACACGCGAAAGCAGGAGCGGCGGATGGCCGCTCCTGCGTTTTTCTTGCACTCTTCGGTAGTCTGGCGGTCTGGCAGCTTCCAACCTAAGACCCATGACTTTGCGCCGCCGGATTTCTCCGGTTTTGCCTTTCGGTCAGCCTGGCGATCTTGGTCAGGTTATGAATGACTTTAGACCCATGGCTTTGCGTCGCCGGGTTTTCCCGGTTTTGCCATTATCGATTGTCTGGCGACCCTGGCAGTACAACGAAGTAGCGCTTTAGGCCCATGACTTTGCGCCGCCGGTTTTCACCGGCTTTGCGTTTTATCGGAGTGCTTAATTATTATCGCGCAGATCCGGGCGCGATTCAATAGCATGTCTGGACAATTTTCCGGGACGAGCCCCAGATGTGGGGGGAAAGCTACTCCGCCGCCTCGAACGTCACCGCCACCGTCATGCCCCACAGCAGCCGGGGATCGGTCTCATCGAGCTTGACCCTGACCTCGTACAGCACATCCCCGCCCTGCACCGTGGAGGCCTGGCTGATCCCCACCACCTTGCCGGTGAGCGTCAGGTCGCCGAGCGCATCCGGCACGACCGTCACCGGCTGGCCCACCGACACCTTGACCACCTCCAGCTCGGTCAGGTCGCTGGTCTTCACGTACCACGCGGACGTATCCGCCAGCTTGAGGGCATAGCCCCCGGGCGAGGCCATGTCCCCGGCGGAGACGCCCACATCCATCACCGTGCCGTCGAAGGGCGCGGCGATCAGGTAATTGGCAAGCGCCGCCTGCGCCGCCGCGAGCTGCGCCTCCAGCAGAGCCAGCTTCTCGGTGTTCGGACCGTCCAGCCCCAGCTCGAACTGGTGCTTCGCCTCGGCCTCCGCGGCCAGCGCCGCGTCGAGGCTGGCGCGCGGCACATCCCGCTCGCGGATCGTGCTCTCCAGGTTCTTCAGCGCCTCGTCGTAGTCGCTCTGCTTGTGGTCCAGGTCGTCCTCGGCGCTCTTGTAGTTGGCATCGTTCCGGCCGCGGTCCTTGTAGCTGTCGAACTTCGCCTGGGCCTTGTCCAGGTCCTCCTGGCGGTCCTTCAGGTCCTGGGTGCGGTCCTCGATGCGGTTCTCGACATCCCGCAGATTGACCTCGTTCCAGCGTTTCTGCGCCGCCTCGCGGACCTTCTGGGCGTCCATGTAAGCCTTCCAGGCCCCGGCATGCTCGCTGCCCGCCGTGCGCACGAAGGCGTCATAGGCCTGCTGCGCCGAGACCACCTGCGCCTGGGCCTGGGGAGCGCTGTCCAGCTTGAACAGGGGCTCGCCCTTCTTCACCGTATCCCCCTGCGCGACGAGCACCTCGCTCACCGTCCCCGCCGCAAGAAAGCTGACGGTCGTGTACTTCTCCGGGAAGATGTGCCCCTCCGCGATGACCGCCGAGGCCGGCAGCGGCGTGGCCTCCGCCTGTGGCGTGGACGTGGCCGGCGCGCAGGCCGAAAGGAGAATCCCTGAC
>CAZSPX010000379.1:0-2787 GCA_964608885.1 uncultured Anaerolineaceae bacterium
GTGGGCCCCTGCGAGGGCTGCCGGATGGCGGTGATGACCTTGCGCCCGAGATGCGCGCCCAGTGCCTGGCAGACGCCCACAGTGGTGGTCGTCTTGCCTTCGCCCAGGGGGGTGGGGGTGATGGCGGTCACATCCACGTACTTGCCGTCCACGCGGTTGCGCAGCCGGTGCAGGACCTCGAGCTTGATCTTGGCCTTGTAGGGGCCGTACAACTCCAGGTCGGTGGGCTTGAGGCTCAGCTCGGCGGCGATCTGCGTGACGGGCTTCAGCTTGCCGGCCTGCGCGATATCGATATCCGAGGGGACCGGCCGCAGCGGTTTAATGCGGGTGGGTTGGAAGGCAGGCGCGCCTGTCTTCCGCTTCGGTGTGACCTTCTTGCCGGGCCGGCGGGTTTTTGTTTGAGTGTATGCCTTTAGCGCCATTGTTCCTCCTGTGGGTGGCTTTGTTTTTAATTGTGTACGATTCCACAATCGGAGGCAATGGATATACATCCCCTTTTCTTGTAATTTTTGTCACAATTCGAGCCGTGTGCCGATGGGCTCCCCCCGCAAAGCCTTTGCCAGCGCTCCCTCTTCCACCCCCGAAAATATCGTCACATGGAGCCCCGCGATGGACTTCACCAGTTCCATCATCTGGTCTACCTTGGCAAGCATGCCGCCGGTCACGTCCACGCCCTCTGCCGCGCCCAGCCCGAGGCGCAGGGACTCATAATCGGCCGAGCGGATCACTTCCAACAGGCGGCCGCGCGACGGAAAATCCGCCCAGACGCCCGGTTCCTGGCCCGCAAGCAGGATGCGTTCCGGGTGGAGGGGGGGTGAGAGGTGCGCGAACAGGTCCTCGGTGGAGAGGATGGTCCCTCCACGGGCCTGGTCGAATACCGTATCGCCGTAGATGACGGGCAGCAGGCCGTGGTCCAGTGCCCCCTCGATGTGGCCCGGATCCCAGTAAGAGACCTTTCCCTCCCGCGCCAAGACCGAGGCCACCGGCGGGAAGCTCACCGCCGGTAGTTCCGCCTTGCGCAGCGCCTCCATGACATAGCCGTTAAGCCGTGCGGCCTGGTGGTGGACCTCGGCAAAGCCCCTCCAGCCGCGCGCATCCCGAACGCCTTCGCGTGTGCCGTATTCCTGGGCCGCGGTGTGACCGAAGGAGCCGGAGCCGTGTCCCAGCAGCAGCCGCGTCCCGGGCTTCTCTTTCAGGAAATCTGCGATCTGTGTCGCCAGCGCGGCCAGCCGGTCGAGGCGTGGCTCGTAGGGGCGGGTCTTATCCGTGATGAGCGAACCGCCCAGCTTGAGGAAGGCAAGCGAGGTCATATGTCTGTTTTACCACAATTGGTCTCTCTGGTCTTACAGGTTTGATTGGTCTTACAAGTCTGACCTGTGGGACCTGCCGGACTCTTTTAACCCTCCCCTCCCGCCACAATCCTTGAGTTGCCTTTATAATTCCGTGAATGGATATCCATGCCGGAGTGATCGCCGCCGTTCTGCTGGCCGCGGCAGGCGCCTTTATCAGTGTGCGCTCGGGGATCAAAACCATCCAATATGCCAGGAAGCTGACCTTCTACCGCCTGCGCCAGCAGCGCACCCGCTCCGGGTGGCAGATGATGGGATCGGGAGTGCTCCTGCTCCTGCTGGGCGCCTGGCTGGCCTTCTACGGCGAGCCAACCGCCTACCAGGTCTTCCCGCCCTCGCCCACGGCCTCCCTTACGCCCACCATCACGCCCATCCCCACGCTGACCCTCTCCCCGACCATTACGCTTTCGCCCACGCTCACCGAGACCCCTTCGGTAACCGACACACCCACGATCACGCCCACACCTTTCCTGCCTCCGGCCATCGAAGCGCTCTTCGAGAGCGAGGTGACCCCCAACCCCGCGGCGGTCTTCAGCCCCATCCAATTCACCAAGAACTGTGCAGACTTCAACAACTTCGAGGCTGCCACGGTCTTCCAGAACCCGCTCACCTACCTGTGCGGCGTCTTCACCTACGACCAGATGATGCCCGGTGCGCAGTGGACCGCCCTCTGGTTCCACGAGAGCGACCTTGTCTGCTATGAGACGGCCCCCTGGGACGGCACGACCGGCGGCTTCGGCTACACCGAGTGTACCGACCCCATCGGAGGCTGGCAGTCCGGCGACTACCAGGTGCAGATCTTCGTGGGCCTGGAATGGAAGGTGGTGGGCCGCTTCACGGTGGAGGGTGACCCGCCCACGCCGGTCCCCTCGCGCACGCCCGTCCCCACCCGCAGCCCCACGTTGACGCGCACCCCGTCCCTGACGGTCACGCCTTCGCCCACGCGCACACCGAGCCTCACGCCGACGCCTTCCCCCACGCGCACGCCCAGCCGCACCCCATCCCCGACCCCGTAGGTGAGCATGGAACCCAAAGCCTTCCAGGATTACTACCCGGATATCCTCTCCCACTGCTATGGCTGCGGCCGTCTGAACGAATTCGGCCACCAGATCAAGAGCTATTGGGACGGCGACGAATCCGTGTGCCACTTCCTGCCGGCGGGCAAATACATCTCCATCCCCGGCTATGTCTACGGCGGGATGCTGGCCTCCCTGGTGGACTGCCACGGGACGGGCACCGCGGCCGCGGCAGCCTACCGGGCGGAAGGCCGCCCGATGGACAGCGAGCCTCCGCTGCGCTTTTTGACCGCCTCCCTGCACGTGGATTACCTCAAGCCCACGCCCCTGGGGGTGGAGCTGGAGGTGCGCGCCCGCGTCAAGGAGGTCAAGGGCCGCAAGGTGGTCATCGAGGAGTGGCTGCTGGCGAACGGCGAGATCAC
>CAZSPX010000380.1:0-2753 GCA_964608885.1 uncultured Anaerolineaceae bacterium
GGGCTTGAGCTGGGCGGCGGCCTCGTTGGCGCGGTTGTAAAAGACCATCGGGGCGCGCACCCCGTAGCCGCGGTCGCTGTACACCGCGGCCATGTTCGGACCGTTCACGCCGTTGTGCTTGAAGCGCTTGTAGAAGGGCTGCACGCCCATGGCCCGCACGCGCTCAGCGATCAGCTCGCCGATGGGGTAATCCACCAGCGCAGTGAGGATGCCGGTCTTCATCTGGAAGCAGTCCGCCAGGTTGGCGGCGCAGTTGAACTCCCCGCCGCTCACGTGGATCTGGCATTCGGTCGCTTTGCGGAAGGGGATGATGCCGGGGTCGAGCCGGTGCACCAGCGCCCCGAGCGAAAGGAAGTCCAGCCGCCCCTCGGGTTGGAGGTTGAGTCCGTAGTTCATGAATGTGCCTCGGTGTCGGTCCAATCGGTGTGGAAGCTGCCCTCGCGGTCGGTGCGGCGGTAGGTATGCGCGCCGAAGTAATCACGCTGGGCCTGCGTCAGGTTGGCGGGCAGGCGCTCGGACCGGTAGGCATCGAAGTAGGCCAGCGACGCGCCCAGCGCCAGCACCGGGATGCCCATTCCCACGGCGGCCTGCACCGTGAAGCGCCAGCCCTCCTGGCGGCTTTCCACCGCCTCGCGGAAGGTCTCATCCAGCAGCAGGTTCGCCAGCGAGGGGTCGCGGCGGTAGGCGTCCATGATCTCGCCAAGCAGGTCGGCGCGGATGATGCAGCCGGCGCGCCAGATCTTCGCGATCCCATCGAGCTTAAGGTCGTACTTGTATTCCTCCGAGGCCATCCTGAGCAGCCCCATACCCTGGGCATAGGAGGTGATCTTGCTGGCATAGAGCGCCTGGCGCGCGGCCTCGATCAGGCGCTGCCCCTCGCCCTTGTAAGCGGGCTGGGGGCCGCGGATCAGGCGGCTGGCCGTCTCGCGCTGCCCCTTCAGGCTGGAGAGGATGCGGCTCTCCACCGCGGCGTTGATGGTGGGGATGGGCGCACCCAGGTCGAACGAGTTCTGGCTGGTCCATTTGCCCGTGCCCTTCTGCTGGGCCTCGTCCAGGATCACATCCAGCAGGGGCTTGCCGGTCTCGGGATCCTGGCGGTTGAAGATCTGCGCGGTGATCTCGATCAGGTAGGATCGCAGCTCCCCCCCGTTCCATTCTGTGAAGATGGCCTGCAACTCCTGCGCGGAGAGGCCCAGGCCGCGATGCAGGATATCGTAGATCTCCGCGATCAACTGCATGTCGCCATACTCGATGCCGTTGTGCACCATCTTGACGTAATGGCCCGCGCCGCGCGGCCCCATGTATTCCACGCAGGGTTCCCCATCGCCGGCCCTGGCAGCCATGGCCCGCAGGATGGGCTCGGCCGCCTCCCATGCGCTGCGCTGCCCGCCCGGCATGAGCGAGGGACCCCACAAGGCGCCCTCCTCCCCGCCCGAGACTCCCATACCGATGAATTGGAAGCCCTGGGCCTCCAGCTCGCGGCTGCGGCGCTCGGTATCCATGAAGAAGGAATTGCCGCCGTCCATCAGGATGTCGCCGGGCTGCATATGGGGCGCAAGGTGGGCGATGGCGCTGTCCACGGGAGGGCCTGCCGGAACCATCATCAGGACGCGCCGCGGGGTCTCCAGCACCTCCATGAGGGCGGCGGGAGAATCCGCGCCGGTGATCTGTTTCCCCGCGGCCGGACCGTCCAGGAAGCCCCGGGTGCGCGCCAGGTCCAGGTCATAGCCTGCCACGGGGAAGCCGTTGCGCTCCATGTTGAGCGCCAGGTTGTGGCCCATCACACCCAGGCCCACCACACCGATCTTGTATTTCATCATCGCCTCCGATAATTTTGAGCGCTCAGGTTCTCACACGGTAGAGCAGTTCCCCGGCGGTGGGGACCAACAGGATGCCCTCCGCCTCGCGGTCCTTCCACTCCTCGGGGTGGATGGATAGCGGGTCCATGTAGCCGAGGTTCAGCCGCGCGCAGACGTCCGCGGGGATGCGGCTGGCAAGGGTGACTCGCACGTTGGGCTTCTCGACGCCGTTCTCCATCACGCCCGACCCGCGCAGGTGTGTGCTGTGCGCCAGCACGCCGAGCGGAAGGTGCTTGAAGCGCTCCCAGTTTTCCAGGAAGTACGGCAGGATATGGTAGCCGATCTCATGGATATACTGGCCGTGGACCCGGCTGACCTCGTCCAGGTGCGGGGCGTAGATGACGACCTCGCCGCCCACCGCCACCGCCGGCTCCAGCTTGTACATGGCCTTGGCGCAGGTCCACAGTTCGTCATACATGGGCGGGGCGCACGAGAGCACGCGCTGGTAGGGCCGGTCGCTCCAGCGGATGTGGCGCTCCGCGGAAAGGTCCGCAGCAGCCTCCCACGCCTCGATCAGATCACCGATGAACACACCGCTCAGCTCATGCTCCTCCACGACCAGCGCGGCCAGGGTGACGGGCGTGGAAAGCCGGGCTGCCGCGGCATGGATCATGCGGCGCATGGGTGTTTCCTTGAGGCCGATGGTCCCGACCACGCTGACCAGCGCGCCCAGCCAGTGGGTGGCATGGATCATGTCCGGGCCGGCAATACCGGGAAACAGGTACTTGGCGCCTCCCGAGAAGCCCACGACTTCGTGCGGGAAGGTGGGGCCAAGGATCAAAATGTGATCGTATTCGAGGGCCGCCCGGTTGATGATGATATCCACTGCAGGCGGAAGCGAGGGATGCCACTGGGCTCCGGCAAGCTCCTTAAGCTCGCGCGTCTCCATGCGGC
>CAZSPX010000381.1:0-2750 GCA_964608885.1 uncultured Anaerolineaceae bacterium
CCACGTCCCCGGTTGAGACCAGGCGCTTCGCCGGGACCTGCTCCATAAACTTGCGCAGAATTTCAGGCTGGCCTCCCATGCCGGTGAAGTGGTCGAGGGCTTCGGTCTCCACCACGCCGGGCGAGACGGCGTTGACGATGATGTTCTTCCCCCGCAGCTCCACCCCGAGATAACGGGTAAGCGATTCCAGGGCGGCCTTGCTGGCGCCCACCACCACGTAATCAGGCAGGACGCGCGTGGAGCCGGCGCTGCTCACGCTCACGATATAGCCTCCGCCGCGCTTTTCCATGAGGGGCGCGGCGCGCTGCGCGGCAAAGAGCAGGGCGCGGGCATTGATGTTCATGGTCCATTCCCACCCCCTGGGCTTCTGCTCCATGACCGGGCGGTTGTACCCCGAGGCGGCGTTATGGACCAGGATATCCAACCCCCCGAATTCATTTTCCACGGTATCGAACATGCGGTTGAGGTCCTCGAGATCGCCCACATCGGCCTTGACGAGCAGTGCGCGGCGGCCGAGGGAGCGGACCTGCTGCGCGGTCTCCTCGGCGGGGAGGCGGTTGCGGAAGAAGTTGATGACCACGTCCGCGCCCAGCCGGGCAAAATGGAGGGCAATGGCGCGGCCGATGCCGCGTCCCGAGCCCGTGACCAGGGCGAGCTTATCCTGAAACTCCATGCTGTCCTCCTGGCGGCTGGCCCCGCGGGCTTCAATCGAAGTACAGGTTCAGATCCGAGCAGTCGAAACGATTGCCGCAGTTGGGGCAGGTGATCTTGCAGCGGCGCGCCACCATCTCGAACCCGCAGCGGTCACAGACCCAGACGCGTTTCGAGGCGGGCGGGGTCTCCGGCCTGTCCTGCGGGTCATTCTTTGGGGTGTTCGGGGAGTCCGTCATCTCTAAAAAGGACCGGTTTTAAAAGGCTCTTATCGAAGGAGGCCAGGCCCTCGCGTCCCAGGCGGCGGACCTGGAGCATGACGGCCTCTGCATCCCGGCGAAGCTGCCCGACCTCGATCCCCCTGCAGATCTCGGGCCAAACACGCATCCAGCGCAGGGAGCGGCCGTAGACCTTGAGGGCGCCGTCGTAGTTGAGGCGGGTGATGTGCAGGTACACGACGCCGATCTGGAGGATGCCGCGGTACAGCTCGCGTATGGGCCCGGGCTCGGCTTTCCAGGCGGTCTCGAGGGCCTCGTGAGCCTCGAAATAGTCGCCCCGGTTGAACAGGCGCAGCCCCTCCAATGCCGAAGGGGGCAGGGATCCCTCACAGTCGTCCATGCTGGGGCGAGTATATCATGCGCCCAAAACCCCTCTGCATGACTATGGGTGGAGAGCGTGCGGGTGGTAAAATTTTGTGCAAATGGGCGCATTTTTTAAGGGAAAAACGGGCGTATTGCTGTTCGCCATCCTGGGGCTGGCCTCGATCACGCTGCTTGCCAGCGGGCTGCGGGAGGTGTCCTTCCGGCCCGGGCGCATCCTGGCGGAACAGGAGGCGCAGACCGTCAGCCTGCCGGTGGCGCGGCTGGTGGAGAACCTGTCGGAGATCCCGTTGTGGAAGCAGTTCGTGGCATGGGCCATCATCTTTCTCATCATCCTGATCATCAGCACGATCCTTTCGCCCGACCTGCGCAGGAGGGTGCTCAAGACCTTCCTGCGGTTTACGCTGATCCTTGCGGCGCTGTATTACCTGGCGCGCAATTATTCCTACCTGTTCAGGGGGCTGACGCCGTTCAGCACCCAGGGCATGGTCCCCGCCCGGCAGGACCCCGCAGAGGGACTGCCCCCGCCGGTCTTCGAGGCGCCGCACGTCTCGCCGCTGACGGCCTTCCTGATCAGCGCGGCGGTCGCCGTCGCGCTGGCGGCGCTCTTCTGGGGGATCTCACGCTGGTGGAGGCGGCGGCAGGAGTTCCTGGCGCTGCAGCGCCCGCTGGACGACCTGGCGGAGATCGCCCGCGATTCCCTCCAGCGCCTCTCGGCGGGGAACTCGTGGGACGATGTCATCACCGACAGCTATATGCGCATGTCGGAGGTGGTGGAGAAGCGGCGCGGCATCGCGCGTCCCCACGCGGTGACCCCGAGCGAGTTCGCCGGGAGGCTGGAGCGGGCGGGTCTGCCCGGAGAAGCGGTCCGCACGCTGACGCGCCTGTTCGAGCGGGTGCGCTACGGCGCGCGCCAGTCCAGCGCGGATGAAAATACGCAGGCGGTGGCCTGCCTGACGGCCATCCTGAACGCCTGCGGAGAGGCGCAGTGAAACAGAACCGCCTGGCATGGGCGGCGGCGGGGATCCTGGCGCTGTCGCTGGTGCTGGCCTTCCCGCTGCGGGATGTGCTGGAGCGGGTGATCATCCTGCCGCTGGCCTACCTGCTTTTCGCCCTGAACCTTTTCTACAAGTCCATCCCCCAGTTCCTGTGGTGGGTGCTGGCGATCATCGTGGTGCTGGTCCTGCTGGCAGGCAGCCTGGTCCCCGGGGACCGGTATGCGACGCGGACGCTGCTCAAGTCCCCGCTCGCGCCGGGTCCCGTGGAAGAGCTGGCTGGCTCCATCCGCAAGGCCCGCGGGGGGATCTATTTCAAATGGCTGGTCGCCAACCGGCTGGGGAAGCTGGCCTACAATATGCTGGTCCAGCGCAGCGGTGAGGGCCACCGCTCGGTCTTTGCGCCGCTCACCGGGCCGGACTGGGAACCCTCCCTGAAGCTGCGCCAGTACCTGGAAACCGGCCTGCACGGGTCGTTCACGGACTACCCGGCAGCGGAAAACTC
>CAZSPX010000382.1:0-2740 GCA_964608885.1 uncultured Anaerolineaceae bacterium
GAGGTGGTCGCCAACGTGGGGAATGTGGAGGATGCCCGTAACGCTGTGGAATACGGCGCGGAGGGCATCGGCCTGCTTCGCACGGAATTTCTCTTCCTGAACCGCCCTCTGCTGCCGGATGAGCAGACCCAGTATGAGGCTTGTCGTGCCGTGATGGAGATCATGGGCTCCCGTCCCGTGGTGGTCCGTACCCTGGATATTGGCGGCGATAAGGAGGTTCCGTACTTCGATTTTGGCCCGCAGGCCAATCCCTTCCTTGGATACCGCGCCATCCGTATCTCGCTCGATCACCCCGATCAGTTCAAGGCCCAGCTGCGCGCTCTGCTGCGGGCTGGCCGCGGACACGACCTGCGCATCATGTTCCCCATGATCTCATCCGTGGAGGAAGTTCTTGGCGCCAAGGACCTTCTGGAAGAGGCCCGCCGTGATCTGCGTCTCCAGAATGAGCCTTTCGCTGAAAAGGTTCAGGTTGGCATCATGGTCGAGGTCCCCTCTGTCGCCCTCCTGGCGGATGTCTTCGCCCGCGACGTGGATTTCTTCAGCATCGGCACGAACGATCTGACGCAATACATCCTGTCTGCCGAGCGCGGCAACGCGCGCCTCTCGCGGCTGAACGATCCGTGTCATCCAGCCGTTCTGAGGGCAATTCAGCTGGCCGTCACAGCGGCCCACAATGCCGGTATCTGGGTGGGAGTGTGCGGCGAAATGGCTGGTGACCCGCTGGCAATTCCCGTATTGCTTGGTCTGGGGGTGGATGAACTCAGCATGTCCCCGCGCCTGATTCCCGCCGCCAAGCGCACCGTTCGAGCCTGGTCCCTCAAAGAGGCGCAGGCATTGGCTCTTAAAGCCTTGGATCAGGACTCTGCCGTCGCTGTCCGGCGTCTCGTCACCGATCACCCGATATAACCCCTCCTCATGATGTCATTGCGAGGAGTGGCGCCCGCGCAGCGTCCCCGAAGCGCAAGCGGAGGGGATAGCGCCACGACGAAGCAGCCCCCTCCTCCCCTGCCTCACTCTCCCCCCAGCCACCTGTTAACCAAGGCCGCGATCTTCGCCGTGATCCCTGCCGCCTCGGGCGATCCCTTCCCTGCTTGCTGCATTCCCTCCAGCACATACCTGATCCTCGCCCGGTTGGGCCTGTCCTTCGACAGGGTCTCCGCCAGCTCCCCGGCCAGCACAGCAGCCGCTCCCGCCGCCTCCCTGCTTTCGTCGGGGACCTTCTTCAGCGTCTCGTTGAGTTGATCGATCAAGCGCCTCAGTTCGTCCTTGATCGGCGGTTGAACGTCGGGATGGCTCCCCGCACCCTGCGGCGTGTTGATGAATGTGCTTCCCAGGTTCAGGTTGCTGTTCTGGATGTTCGAGACGTTATAGGTATCGCCTGTATGGAGGCTGACATTCCTGGTCGGCTCGGGCTTTTCCGTCCACAGCCGCCCGCTCTTCAGCCGCATGAACAGGGCCGGCATCCAGAAATCGTCCCGGTCCTTCACTGCCCCGCGCGCCGCCGAGAGCGCCCGGTCAATGACCCCGTCCCTCTGCAGCTCCTTGAAGAAGACCAGCATCAGGCGCGCGGCCGTTTCCATGCTGAGGCTTCCCTGCATGGCGATGACCGCCGGGACGCCCGCCTCCGCCAGCCGCGGGCCCAGCGACTGCAGCGCCCGCCCGGTCCCCTTGCCCGCGCTCTCGCACGAGACCAGCGCGATCAGGCGCGGCCTGGCCTCGATCTCGCGGATCGAGGCCGCCAGTTCCTCCCCCGAAACCCGCCGCGTCTTGCCATCCTCCCCCTCGAGCATCAGCCACGGCTGCTCTTTGGCGAAGATCCCGTGCGCAGCCAGATAAAGGATGTCGCATCCATCGCGCAGGTTCTCAAGGATCGCGTTCAGGGTGCAGCCTGCGGTCAGCGCCGTGACCGGTATCTTCCCCAGCCCGAGGCGCGCCCGCTCCAGTTCCTCCTCCACCCGGATGGGCTCAAGCCCGTACTCTTGCAGGTCGGCGGGATTCGCGATGGCCGCCAGCGCCTTGAGCTCTCCCCTCGGTTTCGGTCTCACGGGGGTCAGGTCCCCGCTCGAGAGGTAACGCGAGAACAGGACCCCTTCGCCGGTAAGCAGCGTCGCAGCCGGATCCTCGGGGTCGCGCAGCGTCTCCCAGTAGAGGCTGTGAAGCTCCTCCGCCCCCGGGGCGATGAGCAGCCGCACCCGCAGGGGGGAGCCACCTGACTGCGCTGCCGCCCTCGCCTGCTGGAAGCCCGCCAGCACGCCCTGGTTCGCGAACAGGCTGGCCGTCAGGAGATGCCCGTATTCCTCCGGGTTCGCCGTCGCGGCCCCCAATGCTGCCAGGTCAAAGCGGACCGGCATATCCTCCGCCGGCCCCACGCGCGCATCCGCCTCGCTGCCCGGCTGGCTCAGCCGCATCGAGACCGCGTAACCGCCTCCGGCCGCGCCGCGCAGGCTGAGTTCCAGGTCGACAGGATCGTTCAAGTAGTCCTCCAATTCAGGACTCAGTGTACAGAATAATGAGGAGAGAGTCAATCATACACGCGCGCCTCTGACCCTCCCACATCCGTACTCTCGCGCAGCATCCCGAGGCAAGGCGAGGGAGGATGGGGGATCGCGCAGCATCCCGTAGCGGACATCGTCCCCGAAGCGTAGCGGAGGGGAGCGGAGGGAGGCTGGGAGGGGTGATCTCTGTGCCTTCGCCCCTTTGCGTCTTTGCGTTAAGAATTTCGAATGCTTTCGTTTATTTC
>CAZSPX010000383.1:0-2724 GCA_964608885.1 uncultured Anaerolineaceae bacterium
CCAGCGGCAGCCGATGCCCTTCATGGTATTTTCCGGAGTCCTGGCAGGAATGCTTATCCTTTGGATCACCGGGCTATGGATCAAGTAAAGGAACCAATGATCGAAATTCTCACTCAATCCATACAGGATTATCTAAAGCATATCTACGATCTGAGCGCCGACGGTCATCCTGCCAGCACCAAGGATCTGGCAGAGCGATTGGGTGTAGCCCCTGCTTCTGTAACCGGTATGATTCAACGCCTGGCATCGGTCACGCCTCCATTGATCCACTACAAGAAGCACCAGGGGGCAATCCTCACTCCGGAGGGCCGGCGCGCAGCCTTGGAGGTCATTCGGCATCACCGCCTGCTGGAGGCGTATCTGGTACAGGCATTGGGCTATACATGGGATGAGGTCCATGAAGAGGCGTGCAGGCTGGAGCATGTAATCTCCGAGGACTTCGAGTCACGGATTGCCCGAGCCCTGGGAAATCCCACCCGAGATCCCCACGGCGACCTCATTCCCACTGCTGATCTCACCATGCCCGTTGAGAACCTGCTACCCTTATTGGCTCTTCGCCCGGGGCAGACCGCTACACTGGAGCGTGTGGGAGATGAGGAACCCGGTTTTTTACGTCATCTGCAAAAGATCGGGTTGGTGCCGGGCACAAAACTCACCATAACTGATTATTCCGAATTCGACGGGAATCTCACCCTCAAGATCGACGGGCAGACAGTCGTTATCGGCCCCGCGATAAGCGGCCGCATCTTTATATCCTTATAAAAGTACATTCACAGCGAACGAAGGAAAAATGTATACAGAAACCACTTATCGTATTTTCGCCATGGGAATTTTTCTCGTAGGCGCATTGATCTCTGGTTATTTCCGCCGGAAGGCTGATCGAGAGACGGGAGAGAAAATCTCGCCCATCGCAGAAGGCTTGCCAATTCTCATCGCATTGCGGATCTTCGGCCTTATTCTGTGGGGCTCGATTCTCGCTTATCTGATCAACCCGGCGTGGATGACATGGTCTCAATTGGAGCTCCCCGCTTCGTTCCGCTGGTTTGGGGTTGTTCTTGGGCTCCTTGCAGATCTCTTTGCATGGTGGATCTTCAGCAGCCTTGGAAATAACGTCAGCCCGACAGTTGCCACGCGCCGCTCACATCAGCTTGTCACGAACGGACCATATCGATGGATACGCCACCCCCTCTACTTAATGGGGCTGATCGCTTACCTTGGATTTGCATTCCTTTCGGCGAATTGGATCATCGCATGCCTTGCGGTCCTGGTGTTCATACTTCTTCTGATCCGACTTCCCCAGGAGGAAGCACACTTGGCAGCAAGGTTTGGTGAGGAATACCTGAGTTATTCGCGGCGCACAGGAAGATTCCTCCCCCGTCTTCGACCGCAAGGCGGTACACAATGAACGAGAATCTTTTTCGCATATTCGCGGCTGCCATTTTTCTCACAGGGATCAGCATTTCCATCTACCATCGCAGCAAGGCCGATCGGGAGACTGGAGAAAGGGTTTCCGCAAAAGAAGAAGTCCGGCTGCTTTTCCTTCTACTGAGGCTCGGTGGACTTACCTTATGGCTGAGTTCGATCGCCTACCTCATCCATCCTGGCTGGTTTGATTGGTCAAAAGCTGGATTTCCCTTGTGGGTCCGCTGGCTGGGGGTTGGCGCAGGGGTGATCTGCGATCTCCTGATCTACTGGCTTTTTCACAGCCTGGGAAACTCTATTTCGCCGACGGTCTCAACCCGCAGGGAACATCGCCTTGTCCGGCATGGTATTTATCATTACGTTCGCCATCCGCTCTACTCGGTTGGAACTTCATTCTTCCTTTCGTTTGCACTCATGGCGGACAGCTGGTTCTTTGCAGCCATGGCGGTTATAGCCTTCATACTCCTGGCCGTTCGCCTCCCAAATGAAGAGGCGCACCTGATCGACCGGTACGGGGATGAATATCGTGAGTATATGAAGGCAACCGGAGCTTTCCTCCCGCGCCTCAGGAATTGATCTTCATGGCATAATCGAGCAAAGGGACTCATGACAGCCAAACAAGAAACACAAAGATCCGCGGAAATACTGGGAGGCGATTCAAGCACTCTCCATGCGGCCAATGAGATATTAAGCGGCCAGAGCAAAAAGGGCCTTTTCTCCCGGCTGCTGCCATTTCTTGGCCCGGCCTTTATCGCCAGCGTCGCTTACATGGACCCCGGCAACTTTGCCACCAACATCCAGGGCGGCGCTGAATTTGGCTACACGTTGCTATGGGTGATCGTGGCCAGTAATCTCATGGCCATGCTCATTCAATCGCTCTCCGCCAAGTTGGGGATCGCTTCAGGCCTGAACCTGGCGGAGCAATGCCGGAACAATTTCCCTCGGCCGGTGGTCTGGGGGATGTGGGTGATCAGTGAACTGGTTGCCATGGCAACTGATCTGGCCGAGTTCCTGGGGGCAGCCCTGGGTTTGAATCTCCTTTTCGGCATCCCTCTCTGGCTGGCCGGTCTCCTTACTGTAGCCATCACTTTCCTGATTCTTGGACTTGAACGTTATGGCTTTCGCCCGCTCGAGGCAGTCATTACCGGACTGGTTGGTGTGGTGGCGGTAAGTTATCTTATTGAGACCATTCTCGACAAACCAAACTGGGGCGATGTGGCCTACCACGCCTTCGTACCAAGCTTTTCCGGTCCCGAAAGCGTTCTCATCGCATCCGGAATACTGGGGGCTACTGTCATGCCC
>CAZSPX010000384.1:0-2721 GCA_964608885.1 uncultured Anaerolineaceae bacterium
ATGGACTTCCTCGAAGGCCGCTCCGACGCCATCGTCAAGCGCATCCAGCTCGACATGGAGCAGGCCGCCGAGGCGCTGCGTTTCGAGCAGGCCGCCGTGCTGCGCGACCAACTGCGCGCCATCGAGAATATCGTCGAACGCCAGCGGGTGGTCTCGCCGGAATACGTCGACTCCGACGTGCTGGCGATGGCGCGCTCCAATGGCGAAGCCTGCGTGCAGGTCTTCTTCATCCGCGGCGGCAAGCTGATCGGGCGCGAGTACTTCATCCTCGAAGGCACCGAGGATGCCGCCGACGCCGAGATCATGTCCCAGTTTGTCAAACAGTTCTATACGGAGGCGGCCTCCATCCCGCAGCAGGTCATGCTGCCCGAGGAGCTGGAGGAAGCCCGCATTATCAGCCAGTGGCTGCGCTCGCGCCGCGGCGGTGGGAAGGTCGAGTTCTTCGTCCCCAAAGGCGGCCAGCCTCATGAGCTCGTGGAAATGGCCAGTGAGAACGCCGCCGAGACCCTGCAGGCCCTGCGCACCCAGTGGCAGGCCGATTCACACAAGCAGGAGCAGGCGCTCGCTGAGCTGCAATCTGCCTTCGGCCTGCCCTCCCCGCCCAACCGCATCGAATGTTACGATGTCTCCCACACCCAGGGCATCGCCACAGTGGGTTCGATGGTGGTCTTCACACAGGGCGTCCCGGACAAGAAGCTCTACCGCCGCTTCAACATCGAGAGCACCAGTATCGGCGCGCCGGATGATTTCGCCTCCATGGAGGAGATGCTCACCCGCCGCTTCAAGCGCTGGCAGTCTGCCCGCGAGACCGCAGGCCAGCCCGGCGCCAAACAGGACGCCTCCTTCTCCATGCTCCCCGACCTCATCATCATCGACGGCGGGAAAGGCCAGTTGGGCCGCGCCGTCAGGGTGCTGGAGGCGGCCGGCCTGTCGGAGACCGTCCCCGTGGTGGGCCTGGCCAAACAGGAGGAGGAGATCTTCTTCCCCCACCGCTCCAACGGGCTTATGCTCCCGCGCCACTCGCAGGGCCTCTATCTCGTCCAGCGCATCCGCGATGAGGCCCACCGCTTCGGCATCACCGCCCACCGCAAGAAGCGCACAAAGCTGGGTCTCGCCTCCCGGCTGGATTCCGTCCCCGGCATCGGCCCCACGCGCCGGAAAGCCCTCTTGAAACATTTCGGCTCCATGGATAAGATTAGGGACGCCAGCCTGGAAGAGCTGGCTTCCGTGCCGGGAATGAACGCCTCTTCCGCCGCGAGCGTGAAAGCCCACCTGGAATGAGCTCCGTCTGGATCGTGGACGATGACGAGGAGATGTCCCTCGCCATCAGCCTCTTTCTCCGGCTGATGGGCTGCGAGATCCTCACCTTCCATTCCGCCCGTGCCGCCGCCCGGGACTTGATGGAAGGCCGCCGGCCCGACCTGCTGCTCCTCGACATCAACATGCCGGAGGTCTCCGGGTTGGACCTGCTCGAATTCATCCGCCGCCGCAGCGCCTGGGACTCCCTCCCCATCCTCATGCTCTCCTCCGAGGCCGCCGATGCGACCGTGGACCAGGCCCTGGAGACCGGTGCTGACGGCTACTTGACCAAGCCGGTCACCTTTGAAGAGCTCGAAACGGCCATGCGCAGGGCCCTGTCAAAACATCAGAAAGGTTTACAGACCAATGTCCAAGAGTAAGAAACAACCCCGGAAACCCACCGCCAGCCAGATCGTCATGATGGTCTTCTCGGTCATCATCGTGCTCTCGGTGGTCCTCTCCCTCTTCATCAACCAGTAACCCAATATGTCGTTGCGAGGACGAAGATCCTGTCCGGAATCTTCCGGAGAGGATTTTTGTCCTTGGCAGCGCCGGATTTCAACCCGGGATCTCCCACCAAATTCAGAAACTCGCGATCGCACAGATTTCGATCCCGGGTCCGCGCCCCTACAGTAGAATAAAAGCATGCCTCCCCTCACCCGCTGGTTCGTAAAGACCTCCTTCGTTTATCTGGCGCTTGCGTTGATCACCGGCCTGCTCCTGGCCCTGCAATCCACGTTCAGGCTGTCCGGCCCGGGCGGGCTCTTCCCGGTGTACATCCACCTGTTCGTCCTTGGCTGGCTCACCCAGTTGATCTTCGGCATCGTCTTCTGGATGTTCCCCAAGTTCTCCAGCGAACAACCCCGCCGCAGTGAGACCCTCGGCTGGTGGACCTATGCACTGTTGAACACCGGCCTCGTCCTGCGCGCCATCGGTGAGCCGCTTCAGACTGCACAGCCCACGCCCTATGCCGGCTGGGCTTTGGTCCTCTCGGCCCTCCTGCAATTCCTGGCCGGGCTGCTGTTCGTCGTCAACAGTTGGGGACGGGTGAAGGGCAGGTAAATGCCGCGTCTCAGCCTGTGGTTTGTGCGCCTTTCACTGGTCTACTTCCTGGCCGGGTTCACCATTGGCGCCTTGATGCTTGCCCAAAAAGGGGTTGCATTTCTCCCCGCCATCTGGGTCCTCTTTCCTCTCCACATGGAATTTCTCCTTGTGGGCTGGTTTGCCCAGCTCGCCATGGGCGTCGCCTTCTGGATCCTGCCGCGCTTCAGCCAGGGCCCGCCGCGCGGCAGCGAAGGCCTGGTTTGGGGAGCCTTCGGGCTGATCAATGCCGGTTTGCTGGCGGTGGTGCTGCAATTATGGTTCCCTCCTGCGATGCTGGCTGCGCGCCTCCTGGAGGTCGCCGCGGGTGTGCTCTTTGCC
>CAZSPX010000385.1:0-2713 GCA_964608885.1 uncultured Anaerolineaceae bacterium
GTCCGTGCCGTGCGGGGAGGTGCGTCTCGAGGGGGTGGGGGTTGGGATGGCAGGTCCGGAGGGCTTTCCGGCGCTGCCCAGCGAGCCGGGATGGAAGGTGGGGTCGTAGTTGCCCCACCAGGTGGGCACGAAGACCGGCCCGCGGAAGGTGCGCTGCATGCGGCCGTCGTAGTCGCGGTCGAGCATGGTCCACTCCATGCCCTCGTCCAGCTTCTGGCTCTTGACCTCGGGGGTATCGGCGGCCTCCACCTGCTGCCAGGCGCGCTCCATGATGCCCTTGTAATAGTCGATGGTCTCGTTGCGGCTGAAGCCGCGCATCTTCTCCGAGACCTGGCGCACGAGCTGGACCATGCCCTCCTGGAGCATCTTCTGGCGGGTCTTGGTGTCGGTTTCCTGGAAGGCTTTAAGGAAGTTCTGCTCGTACTCCTGCAGGCCTTCGGGCTGCGGGCTGAGGACCTCCAGCGTGAGAGGCTCGCGAGTGACGACGCGGGCGGCGTTCTTCTTGATCACGCCAAACAGCGTCATGGTCATGACCTTGTCCAGCGGCTGCTCCATGAGGATGCCGGCTTCCACGGCGGTGAGACCGCGCTTGATGCCGTGGCCCTCGATGGCGATGCGCGGCGGCAGGTACTGCAGCTTGCGGCGCTGTCCCTGGACCGCCGCCAGGATGGGCGAGCCGACGAACATGGCCAGGAAGAAGCCGATGCACAGGAAGGTGGTGATGCAGTTCGAGTCGAAGTTAAAGGAAGGCGCCGCGGAAGGGGGCGGCGGAGGCGGCTCGGTGACGATGGCCCCCGAGGGGATGTAGGCCTGGGGGAAGGAGGCCCCGAACTGGTAGGGGGTGTAGCCGTTGGCCTGCGGGTTGGCCCAGGTATAGGTGACGCGTCCCTCCCCGTCCAGGCCGGTCACAGGCTCGGAGGGGAAGCCGGAGGGGGCGTTGTGCCAGCGCGGCTCTTCGGTCTTCACGCCCGGCGGCAGGTGGAAGGTGACGGTCAGGTCGGTGGAGCCGGTGATGTACTGCCTGCCGATGTAGCTGGGGGCGAAGACCGCCGAGGCATAGTTGGCATCACTTGAATCCGCGTAGAGCACATCCGAGATCCGTCCCACGTGGAAGCTGATGGTCCCGCCCTGGCCCGGTTGGATGGCGCGCGAGCCCAGGTCCACGGAGACGCCCGGGCCGGTCCCCAGATAATCCGAGGTGGAGATGCCCACCGGTTGGTTGTCCACCTCGGCCGTGATCGAGCTGAGGTCGAAGTTGGAAGTGGGCAGGCCCATGTCGTAGAAATCAATGACATGCGCCCCGGGATTGTTCCGGATCGTGAGCACGTAATCCAGGCCCATGGTGCCGTCCGCATTCCAGAAGACGTCCACCACTTCCCTGTCCACGCTGAAGGAATAATCCTGCGCCGCCGCCCCGGTCACCAGGGTCAGCGCCAGGACGAGCACGAACAGGACGGTCGCTATTCTGCGTAACATATGCCCTCCCGAAAACACGTCAATTGCAAGACTTCCGAAGTCCCTCCGCCTCGCTACGGGATGCTATCTTACCGCCGAGCGGCACGATGTTAAGACTTCGGAAGTCTTCCTCATTTCACATTACCACTTGGGTTCTTCTGTCAGTTGATAAGTGGTGCCGCAGTAGGGGCAGTTCACCACCGGCGCGCCGTTGATGATCTGGATGTCCTTGGCGGCCAGCGTGCCCCCGCAGGAGCGGCACTTGATCTCCTCGATCTTGGTCTGGCCGGGCAGGTCGATCTTGACCTGCTGGATGACCTCGGTCTTGGTCCCGCGCATGGCGGCAATGACCATGCCCGCGCCGCCCGCCAGGAACAGCGCCCCCACCACCGCGAAGCCCACCCCGAACCCCAGCCACCCCGACTGGCCCGCGGTGGAGGTCGAGCCGATGATGCTGAGCACGCCGTATCCCAGCAGGCAGATGCCGATCAGGAAAAGGATCCCCGCACCGACGGACAGGACAGTTTTTGAGCTCATTGAATTCTCCTACATGGCATACGAAAAGTGTAGCATTTTAGTTTTATACTAACAAATGACTTTTGTCTCTATTTTCGCCTATTTTGGTGTAAATTTTACCCTTTCTGGTGATAATCTTCACAAGAAAAACCTGTCGCTTGTCCCGGCCTCAAGAGAGGGGGCAAAGGTATACTAGGGAATGGACCCGTCTCCGGGTCACAACCTGCAAGCGGTGAGACCATGACCCTCAAAGATGCTTTCATAAAATGGCAGGACGGCACGCTGCGCAAGTCGCTGGAGCGCTTCAAGGAGCGCAGGCCGCGCTTCGAGACCTCCTCGGGGATCGAGGTGCCGCGCGTGGCGCTGCCCTCCGATTCCGAGACCCGCTCCGGCGAGTGCGAAGAGGAATACACGCAGAAGCTGGGCTTCCCCGGCGAGTATCCCTTCACGCGCGGCGTCCAGCCCACCATGTACCGCTCGCGCTTCTGGACCATGCGCCAGTACGCGGGATTCTCCACCGCGGAGGAGTCCAACAAGCGCTACCGCTACCTGCTGGAGAACGGGCAGACCGGCCTCTCCATCGCCTTCGACCTGCCCACGCAGATCGGCTATGACGCCGACGACCCGATCGCGCGCGGCGAGGTGGGCAAGGTGGGCGTGTCCATCTCCTCGATCCATGACATGGAACAGCTCTTCGACCAGATCCCGCTGGAGAAGGTCTCGACCTCGATGACGATCAACG
>CAZSPX010000386.1:0-2707 GCA_964608885.1 uncultured Anaerolineaceae bacterium
CACCGATGGCCATGGAGGCGAGGATGAGGGTGGGGAAGATGGCGTTCGGCAGGATGTGAGCGAAGAGGATGCGGCTGTCTTTCACACCGACCACGCGCGCGGCCAGGATATAGTCACGCTCGCGCACCGAGAGAATGTCGGCGCGGATGAAACGGGAGTAACCCGTCCAGCCGAAGGCGATCAACGCCACCATGACTGGAATGGTACTTTTTCCTATCAACGGTGTCAGGATGGCAGCCAGGATGAGGGCGGCCAGGGTGCCGGGCAGGATGGAGATGACGTCCACAATACGCATGAGGACCATGTCCACGATGCCGCCGTAGTAGGCCGCGATGGAGCCGTAGATGACGCCGATGATCAGGGTGGACAGTGTCACCACGATACTGGCATAGAAGGCCGTGCGCGTTCCCCAGATGATGCCGTAGAAGATGTCGTACTGGCCTTCGGATGTACCAAGAAGGTGCACCCATTTGTCTTTGCCAGTCACGGCCTTATACCAGAAGGGGATGTCGGGAGCGTTGCGCTTCCATTCCGTGCCCATCGGTTGCGGGTCAGATTTGAAGCCGTCGCGCGGGATCGAGTACGGGTCCCGGCCCACGGCAGGGATGATCTGCTGGGAAAAGACCGCAATGAGGACGAAGAGCAGGACGAGGGAGAAGCCGGCAATGGAAGCCGGGGTCTTCATCATGCCCTGCATGATGCGGTAGTTTTCCGGGCCGAGGAAACGCTCGAGGCGGCCGATCTTCCGTGTGGAGATGGTGTCGCGTAACAGGGTGTTATCGCCAGAGGGGACAGTTTGCGCCATGGAATGCTCCTATTACGAAAGTCGGACGCGCGGGTCGATGAAGGCGTAGAGAATGTCGATCACGAGAACCGCCACCACCAGGATCAAGCCAATGAACATGGCAAATCCAAGCATGGCAACCACATCCAGGCTGGTGGCCGCGCGTACCGAGGCCGAACCGATGCCGGGATAATTGAAGACCGTCTCCGTGATGACCGCGCCGCCCAGCAAACCCACCACACTGAAGCCGGCCAATGTGATGACCGGGAGCATGGCGTTGGGTTTGGCATGTTTATGGATGACATCGTGTTCCGGCAGGCCCTTGGCACGCGCCGTGGTGACGTATTCCATGCGCAGGGTTTCGAGCATGGAACCGCGCGTCACGCGCAGGAAAGTGGCCCAACTGATGTAGGAAAGCGTGAGAATGGGCAGGACCATATGGCGCAGGGCATCGAGGAACATGTCGAAGCGCCCGTTCAGGAGGGAGTCCACCGTCAACAGGCTGGTGTAATGATTAAATGCCGCCGACTCATAGACACGGGTGAGATCATCCGAGAGACGCCCCGGCGAGAACCAGTGCAGGTTGGCGTAGAAAACCATCAGCAAGAGCAGACCGATCACGAAGGTTGGGAAGGATGTGCCGACGATACTGAAGACGCGTGCCGCCTGGTCCACAAATCCATTGTGGTGTACGGCCGCCTGGACCCCCAGCCAGATGCCTACGAGAATCACCGGCGCGATCGCCCACAACGTCAGGTCGAGCGTAGCGGGGAAGCGGCGTTTGATCAACTCCACCACCGGCTGGGATTGGGAGCGCGAGTAGCCAAAATCACCATAGAGGATGCCGCCGGAACGTGTGCCGGTGGCCTTATCCACCTTGCCGACCAGCCAGTTCCAATATTGGACGTAGATGGGTTTATCCAGGTCGTACTTATTAATCAGGGCTGGGATGGCTTCCGGGTTTTTCGGAAAATCGCGAATGTAAAGCGCCAACCGCTCGGTGGGCTGCAGGAAACTGACCATGAGGAAGATCAGGACAGTCACCCCAAAGAGCAGGACGGGCATCAGCAATAGGCGACGGATGATGTAATTGACCATATCAACAACCTCTTTTCTTGAGGAGTGGAAATTTTGTCTTCCAGAGTAAGAACGATCCTCGAATCACTTTCACTCGGCAAAACAAAATTCGGGGGAACTCCGGGGGCCTGTTTCCAGGCCCCCGGAGGAATTACAGAATCTTACAACCGGCTAGTTCTTGTAGATGGTGTAGTAGTAGAGGCCGGGGAAGATCGGGTTGAGGATGACGCCCTCGACCCAACGCTGCTGGAAGCCGTGGCTGGTGGCCACGTACAGCGGGAGAGCAACAGCCAGATCGTAGTAGAGCTGGTTGGCTTCCTTGTAGATCTCAGCGCGCTTGGCGGGATCGAGTTCGGCAACACCGCGATCGAGGATGTCAGAGAACTGGGCCTTGACATCATCGGGCAGGCTCTGGCGGCCGCCATAGGTACCGGTGGTGTACGGCTGGTACCAGTTGTGCGGGTCGTGGATGTCTTCGAGCCAGCCGCCGGTCATGAGCGGGATCTGCTTGGCGCGCTGGGCACGCAGGTAAGCGGGCCACGGCAGGCCGAGGGTCTCGACCACGAACAGTTCATTGACCTCGGCCAGGGAGCCGGCGAGAATCTCGGCAATGGTCTGGCGGGTGGCGTTACCCTGGTTGAAGGCCATCTGGACGCGGAAACCGGTGGTCCAAACATCGCCCTCGGGATCATCACCAGCGGGGATGCCGTCTTTGTCGAGGTCGGCCAGCTTGAATTCTTCGGTGGCCTTCTCGAGATCATAGGTGTATTGCGGGGTATCCAGGAAGAAGCCGGGCATGCCGGGCAGGGTCAGTTGGTATGACTTGGATGCTTCGCCGG
The DNA here is from genome assembly GCA_964608885.1 of uncultured Anaerolineaceae bacterium. Classification (GTDB taxonomy): domain Bacteria; phylum Chloroflexota; class Anaerolineae; order Anaerolineales; family Villigracilaceae; genus JACPVF01. Next base: position 2,701 of record CAZSPX010000386.1, read on the forward strand.
CGAACAC
>CAZSPX010000387.1:0-2696 GCA_964608885.1 uncultured Anaerolineaceae bacterium
ACCGATTCGAACTCCATGAGGGCAGCGGGATCGTTCCACAACCCGGCGGGCGGCACGGCCAGCCCGGGGACCGGGTACTCGTGCTCCCCGTAGATCTGCAGGGGTAGGCGGCTGGTGGCCAGCACCTTGACCCCTCCGCACTGTTTAAGCAGGGAGGCGATCTCCACAGCGGCATCGGGGACATGCTCGAAATTATCCAGAACGAGCAGCAGGCGGCGGTCCTTCGAGGCGGCCGCGATCTGCTCCAGGTCCGCAGACGGAGGCAGGCCAAGCGGAGAGAGGCAGCGTCCCAGCGCGGGGATCACAAAGCCGGCCTCCCCGATGGGAGACAGGTCCAGGAACCATACACCGTCCGGAAAATCACCCAGCGCCTGCCGGCCGCATTCGATGCACAGGCGCGTCTTGCCGATCCCCGGCGGCCCAATGAGGGTCAGCCAGCGGACAGACGGGGAACGGAGCAGGTCGCGCAGGGCGGCCAGGTCGCGGACCCGGTCGATCAGTGAGGTGAGCGGGGAGGGCAGGTTCTCCGGCGGCGGCGTGGGAGGGGGAAGCTCCGCAGGGATCTCACCCGGCCGGAGACCGCGCGCCCGTTGGAGGAAGCGCTGCCTCTCCGCGCCCGAGAGCTCGAGCGCCTCCGCCAGGAGCCCGGCTAATTGTGCGGAGGGCCTGCGCTCGCCTGCCTCGATCTTGCGGATGGCGGCCTCACTGCAGCCGGCGCGTTGGCCCAGCCCGGCCTGGGTCAGGTCGAGCGATCTTCGGAGGCGCTTGAGCAGGCTGGAGAAGGTCTCTTCGTCCATTTTGTCCCGGTTTTTGTCACGCCCGGAGTGACCCCTTTCGGAGGGGAAAAGGGTATCCTGCGGCAACCTGATTATACGTCTCACGGCCGGCCCGCGATGGGACCGGCGAGGAGATCCAAATGAATCGAAAAAACCGATACCTGGCCCTGGCCCTGCTGCCCCTTCTGATGCTCACTGGCTGCGCCTCCTCCGGGAAGGCAGCGGCCGCCACCCCCGCCCCCTCCGCCACTTTCACCCCGGCCGCCACCGCGACGAGCCTCCCCTCGCCCACAGCCACCCCGGCCCCGCCCTGCGTGGCAGACACGCCGGGCTCTTTCGCGGGCTATGCAGACTGGGCGAAGGTGAATCCGCGGCCGATCATGGGGCACGAGCTGTTCGTGAACATCTACGTGAACGACCTGGCCGCGGAGATCTATCAATCTGCCTCAGGCAAGCCCTTCCCCGTCTGCGCGGTGATCGTCAAAACGCACCTGGCCGGGAAGGATTCGGATACGGTCTCGGCCCTGGCCGTGATGGTGAAGATGCCCGCCGGGTTCGACCCCGAACACAACGATTGGTGGTGGGGCCTGTATGACGCCAAAGGGAAGAACGCACAGATGAGCGGCCAGGTGCAGGTCTGCATCGCCTGCCACCAGCCGGCGGCCGCGGCCGATTATGTCTTTTCTCAAAAGGTGCTGGAAGAGATCCAGAAGACGGAGCCATGACCATGCAAAAACCCATCGTTATCCTTTTATTGACAGCCTGCCTGCTGGCGGGATGCGGAAGCCAGGCAGCCACCCCCGCCCTCTCCACAGCCACGCCCACCCCGGAGTTGGGGAACGTCCCGATCCGGGATGTTCAATCCACCCCCACCGTCGAGGCCGGCCTGCCTCCCGAGCCAGATTCGCAGGAGTGCGACAACCCGTTCTACCCGGTCAGCGACGGGGCCACCTGGACCTACAGCCTATCCTCGGGAGACAGCGCGGTGCATACCCTGTCGGTGGACGACGGCGGCTCCTTCGTCATCTCCGTCCAGAGCGCCAGCACCAGCGCCTCCATCACGGGCCAGTGCTCGCCGGAGGGCATCGTCCTGATGGATTCCCCCGGCAGCCTCACGAGCGTCTCCGGCGAAAACGGGTCAGCGGGGCTCATCACGGTGAACGAGAGCGGCGTGACGCTCCCGAAGGATATCGGCATCGGCCAGACGTGGACGCAGAGCATCAGCATGGACACCTCCATGGGAAAATCCACGATCGATTCGGAGTACACAGCTGTCGGTTTTGAGAACATCACGGTCCCGGCGGGGGAGTTCTATGTGCTGAAGGTGGAGCAGAACGCCACAGTCAAGATCCTGCAGCAGTCCATCGCCATGCACGGGTTCCAGTGGTATGCTGAGGGCGTGGGCGTGGTGAAGTCCGCGATGGACGGCGCGCCGTCCGCGGAACTGGTCTCGTACGACATACCCGACTAGCTGCGGGTCAGACACAAATCATGTGATTTCCTGAGGGAGGTCCGCAAGGCCTCCCGATTTCATACGTGTTTAACCATGCATGTATATGATGGAACTGATTTTACCGGCCAGGAGGATACAATTCATGGTGATGACAGTTTTGGAAGCGCGCGTGGAGACCGGCGATTGGGAGACCTTGAAGGCCAGTTTCAACTCGGCAGTCACGTCGCTGGATCCCGGGATCGTTGAGACTTTCCTCGTCCAAACCCTGAACGATGCCAACAACTGGCGGATCATTACCATCTGGGAAAACCAGGAGGCGCTGGACCTCATGCGCGCCTCGGGTGAGACGCCGCGCGGGGTGTTGATCTTTCAGGAGGCCAATGCCCGTCCGACACTGTCCATTTATACGGTGGCTGGCCACTCCCCGCACAAGGAACAGAGGAAAGGTTGAATATGGCAGATAAGAA
>CAZSPX010000388.1:0-2683 GCA_964608885.1 uncultured Anaerolineaceae bacterium
CCGGTCACGAGGCCTTCACGGCGATGTTTTGCGTCTGTGCGGGGGCGATGCTGGCGGGGGCTCTGCTGTACTCGCTGACGAAGGAAAGCGTGATCTCTAGCGGATCCGGTGGGGTTTGACGGATTTGATGCCGCGGTAGTGGATTTCGCAGGCGACGGGGGCGTCGCCCGAGACGGCGCGGACGACCCGGTCGATCGCCTTGTGCTCCCGGATGCTGCGGGCCACGCCGCGCATCAGGATCCCCTCGCCGTGCACCTCGACCTCCAGGGTCGGGATCAAAAACTCGGGGTTGGTCGCCACGGCGGCCTTGATCCGCGCGGCCAGCGCCCGCATCTCGAGCTGCCGCTGCGCCTCGGGGCCCTTGATCCGGTCCTTGGCGGCCAGCAGGGTGCGGATAAGCTCCAGGATCTCCTCCATCGGGCGGCTCGAGGTGTCGAACTTGATCTCGTAGGCCTCCGGGTCGTCCCACTTCCTGCCGTAGAGCTGCCGCAGCACCGAGGCGATCTCCCAGTCGGCCTGCTTGACCAGCAGCTTCGCCGTGTCGCGGCTGATCTCCTGCCGGGCCATCACGCGCTCGATCCGCCGCTCCAGCGGCGCCACCACCCGGATCCGCAGGACGTGGGGGATGCCCTGCAGCAGGTAGCTGGCCCCCCGGGTCATCAGCACCACGTTGTCCCGCAGCGCGTGGCCCAGGATCATGCTCTGCACCAGCGCCATGAAGCCCATGAAGGACCAGTCGTAGCGCTCCCAGAGATTCGGGCAGCCCTCCCCGTACTCGCGGCTGAAGCGCTCCCACGTCCCGCCGGCCTTCTTGGCCTCGTCCAGGACCCGGCCCAGGGCGATGTACTCGTAGCCCAGCTGCTGCTCGACGGCGCGACCGATCTCCTCCGCGCCGCTGCCGAACTCATAGGAGATTGCCAGGATTGCCACGGACTGCCTCCGACTGCCTCTCTCTCGGCCCACCCCCACGGGGGCGGGCCGCACTCCCACTAGCCTATCCGGAGCGGTTTTTCAAGCACTTTCCGGGGGGCTAGGATTTCGACACCACCGGCCGGGGCTTGATCGTCGGGCAGCCCAGCTCGAAGCGAAGCGGTACCGTGCCGGCGATCGCCCGCACCTCCTGCTCGATCTTCCTGAGCGCCGCCCGGCTGCGCACCACCCCGGCCAGCCGCACGGCATCCCCGGCACACTGCACCTCCAGGCTCGAGAGGATCACCTCCGGGTGCGCCAGCACCGCCGCCTTGATCCGCGAGCCCACAAACTGCCTCCGCAAAGACTCCAGGGCCCGAGGCGTTTTGAGCGCCTCCTTGGTCCGCAGCAGCTCGCGCACGATCTCGACGATCTCCCCGGGAGACTGGGCGCCCGTGTCGAAGCCGATCTCGTGCACCTCCGCATCGTCCCAGTCCGGCCCGTAGGCCAGGTGCATCGAGCAGTCGATCTCCCGGTCGGCCTGCTTGACCAGCAGCCGCGCCGTCTCCCGGTTGACCCCTTCCTTCCCGACGACCATGGCGATCCGCTCCTCCAGGGGCGCCGTGAAGCGCACCCGCAGGGCGTGGGGCACCTCCTTGAGCAAAAAGTTGCTCCCCCGCGCCAGGATCACCACGTTGTCCCGCAGGGCGTGGCCCAGGATGATGCTCTGCACCAGGGCCATGAAGGCCACGAAGTCGTTCGCCTCCCAGATGTCCGAGGGGTCCACCGTGTACTTGGCGGCCAGCCGCTTCCACTTCTTCCCCGACTGCCCCGCCTCGGCCAGCAAACGCCGCAGCGGGATGTACTCGTAGCCCAGCTGCGCCTCGATCGCGTGCCCGATCCGCAGCGCCCCCGTGCCGTACTCGCTCGATATCGAAAGGATTGCCATGGCCCCCCCTTGTGCCTACCGTCGTTTCGCAGACGGGCAGCGGCGCTCCGCCCGGCTACTCTCGCCCTCCGGGGCCGTCTCGGCCTCCTCGGCCTCCCGCTCCGCCTTCGCCACCCGCCAGCGCATCCAGAGCTTGCCCGTCGCCACCACCCCCACCGTGCAGAGCGCCTGGACGCCGTACTCCAGCACCGCCCCCGGCGCAAACCGCCCCAGCACGTAGGGGTCCGTCATGATCATCTGCCCCCCCACGCGCCCCAGCACCGCCCCGCCCACCACGATGATCACCGGGTAGCGGTCCATCAAAATCGACAGCAGGTTGCTCGTGTAGACCACGATCGGAATGCTCATGCACAACCCGAAGATCAGCAAAAACAAGTTCCCCTCCGCCGCCCCCGCCACGGCCAGCACGTTGTCGAGCGACATCGTCACGTCCGCAACCAGGATGATCTGCATGGCCTGCCACAGCGTCGAGGCCTCCTTGCCCGCCCCCCCGCCGTCGTCGGCCTCCAGAAACAGCTTCACCGCAATCCACAAAATCAGCGCCCCGCCCGCCAGCTTCACGAACGGAACCTCCAGCAGCAGCGCCACGAACCACGTCATCACCACCCGCAGCACCACCGCCACCGCCGTGCCCAGCCCGATGCCCCGCATCCGCTGCTCCTTCGGCAGCTTGCGGACCGCCATCGCGATCAGCACCGCGTTGTCCCCCGACAAGATCAGGTTGATGAACACGATGTTCAGCAGCGCCAGGAAAAACGGAAGATCCCAGTGAAACTGAAACAAACTCGACCAGTCAAAGTGCATGAGATCCCCTGCGCGAAGGTG
>CAZSPX010000389.1:0-2677 GCA_964608885.1 uncultured Anaerolineaceae bacterium
ACCGCGAGCTGAACGAGCTGCACAAGGAGGGGGTCCAGCTCCGCCATATCGGCCGGCTGGAGCGCCTCGATGCCCGCCTGCAGGAAAAGGTCCTCAAGGCCATCGAGTTGACCCGTAACAACGACCGCCTGATCCTGAACGTGGCCTGGAACTACGGCGGGCGGGATGAGATCGTCTGCGCCATCCAGAAGATGATGAAGGAGGGCGTTTCCCCCGAGCAGGTCACCGATGACCTGGTCAGCCAGTACATGTTCACAGCCGGCGTGCCCGACCCCGACCTGGTGATCCGCACCTCGGGGGAGCTGCGCATCAGCAACTTCCTGATCTGGCAGGCGGCCTATTCGGAGTGGTACATCACCCCCACCTTCTGGCCCGATTTCGATAAAGACGAGTACCGGCGCGCGCTGGAGTCCTTTGCCGCGCGCGACCGCCGGTATGGAAAGGTTTCGGAGGAGCTCCAGGAGTCCAATGCGTAGGCGGACGCTGACCGCCCTGGGCCTTGCACTGATCGGTTTGCCTGCCATCCTCCTGGGCGGACCGTTCTTTTTTTTGGTGATCACCGTCTTCCTGGCGGGCGCCGCCTGGGAGTACGTGCAGATGTTCAAAGCCGTGGGCTTTTGCGCCAATGAGGCCCTCACGGTGACGGGGGTGGTCGTCCTGCTGGGGCTGAGGGCCTTTGCGCCCGGCCTGGCGCTGCCGGCCTTCGCGGCCGTGATCCTGGCCGCCATGGCCATCCACCTGATAGACTTCGAACGCGGCCGGGACCAGGCCGCGCTTGATTTTGGCGTCACGGTGGGCGGACTGGTCTACCTGGGCTGGCTGGGGGCCTACCTCATTGACCTGCGCTTCATGCCCGATGGGGCCTGGTATTTCATGATCGTCATGCCGGTGGTCTGGCTTGCGGATGTGGGGGCCTATGCCCTCGGTGCGGCCTACGGGCGTCACAAGATGACGCCCCGCCTCAGCCCCAAAAAGAGCTGGGAGGGCTACTGGGCCGGGGTCTTCACCGCCGCGCTGGGCGGCCTCTTCTTCGTCTATGCCTACCGGACCTTCGGCTCCCTCCCCGGGTCCATGTCCCTCTGGCAGGGTGCTTTGCTGGGCCTGGTGCTGGGGCTGGTCACGCCGTTGGGCGACCTGGGTGAGAGCATGTTCAAGCGCCAGGCGCGCATGAAGGATTCCAGCGAGGTCTTCCCGGGGCACGGCGGGTTCTTCGACCGCATCGATACGTGGGTCTGGGCGGCCGCCCTCGGCTTTTTCTACATTCAGTGGTTTGTCGTTTGACCCGGTGCGAATCCGGGTTTTTGTTCGTCATATCAAGTACGGCTCCGGTCATGGCTGTGTGATCCTGTTCAGACCCTGGAAGGAGGAAAATGATGAGTCCCGTGGATGTCTCTGCTCCGACCCGCAACCTTGCGCTTGACCTGGCGCGTGTGACCGAGGCGGCCGCCCTCTCCGCCGGCCGCTGGATGGGGCGCGGCCAGAAGGAGGCCGCCGACCTGGCCGCCGTGGAGGCCATGCGCCTGACGCTGAGCGCCGTGCCGATCGACGGGATCATCGTCATCGGCGAGGGCGAGAAGGACCAGGCCCCCATGCTCTACAACGGGGAGAAGGTGGGCAACGGCACCGGCCCGCAGCTGGATGTGGCCGTGGACCCGATCGACGGCACCCGCCCGCTGGCCTTCGGGCGCACCAACTCCATCGCCACCATGGCCCTGGCCCCGCGCGGCACCATGTTCGACCCCGGCCCCTTCGTTTATATGAACAAGATCGCGGTCGGCCCGGAGGCCAAGGGGAAGATCGACTTCGAGGCCCTCATCATCCACAACCTGAAGGCCATCGCCCGCGCCAAGTCCACGGATATCGATGACCTCACCGTGGTCATCCTGGACCGCCCCCGCCACGAAGGCATGATCGCCGAGATCCGCAAGGCCGGCGCCCGCATCCGTCTCATCCCCGATGGGGATGTGGCCGGCGCGCTGATGACCGCCTGGCCCGACAGCGGTGTGGACGTGCTCTTCGGCATCGGCGGCACCCCGGAGGGGGTGCTGGCGGCCTGCGCCCTGCGCGCCATGGGCGGCGAGATCCAGGGCAAGCTCTACGCCCGCGACGAGGACGAGCTGCGCCGCGGCCGCGAGGCCGGCTACGACTTCGAGAAGATCCTGACCATGCAGGACCTGGTCTCCTCGGAGGACGTCTTCTTTGCCGCCACGGGCATCACCAACGGCGAGCTGCTCAAGGGCGTGCGCTACTTCGGCGACGGCGCCACCACCGACTCGCTCGTCGTCCGTGGTCTCACCGGCACCGTCCGCCAGATCATTGCCACGCACCGCATCGACAAGCTCGACCACCTGAGCGCCATAAAATACTAGATGTCGTTGCGATCGCCCGATATCATCCCGAAGCATGGCAGAGGGAGGCAGCCTCGTGTCCCGTGGCAACTCCCTCTTTCCGAGGAGATTGCTTCGCGGGGACGGTTCCATTCGGAACCGTCCTCCGACTCGCAATGACACGGGGCGGTCTACTTGACATACCATTGTCTTATACGTATAATCTCGTTCGCTTTCCTGGCTAGCTCAATCGGCAGAGCGCGCGGCTGTTAACCGCTAGGTTCGAGGTTCAAGTCCTCGGCCAGGAGCCATAATCCCCGGCAGAAATGTCGGGGATTATTTTCTTAGGT
>CAZSPX010000390.1:0-2674 GCA_964608885.1 uncultured Anaerolineaceae bacterium
CCGGTGGACGAGGATTCGCCGCTGACCCCGCAGTCGCTGTAGGCCGAGACCAAGATCGCCGCGGAGAAGTACCTGCTGGAGCAGAAGGACGGCCCGAGCGCCCCGCTCTCCTTCCGCTTCACCACGCTGTATGGCATTTCCCCGCGCACCCGCTTCGACCTGATCGTCAACCAGTTCGTGCTGGAGGCCTTTACCCGCCGCGAGCTGATCATTTACCAGCGCGGCTATTCGCGCTCCTTTGTCCATGTGCACGACGTGGTGCGCGGCGTGATCCTGGGCCTCGAAGCGGAGGAATCCAAAGTGCGCGGCCAGGTCTATAACCTTGGCACGGAGAAAGGCAACTACACCAAGGACCAGATCGTGGCGCTGGTGTTGAAGCGCATGCCCGAGACGACCGTCGAGTACAAGGACCTGACCTTCGGCGGCGATATGCGCGACATCACCGTCTCGTTCGCAAAGGTCAAGCGCGGGCTCGGGTTCGAGGCCAGGCTGGACGTGGATGACGGCGTGCGCGAGGTCCTTCACGCCCTCAAATCCGGCCTGATCCGCAATCCGCTGGACGAAAAATACCGGAACGCACAGTTCATTGTGCAGTGACCGGTCTTCGTCTCTCATTTATCCTACCATTTGACGCTTCCCCGTGAGGCGAATAGGCGGAGCAACACATGTCCTCTAACGTTCAACCCACTGCCATCCAACCCTCGGGCGGGCCGGCTTCCGGCTTCTGGCTCGATAAAAAGGTCATTGTGACCGGCGGCGCGGGCTTCCTGGGCTCCTTCGTGACCGAAAAGCTCAAGCAGCGCGGCGCCCCGGACCTGTTCATCCCGCGCATCGAGGACTTCAACCTGGTGGACCCGGACCACATCCGCCGCTTGTATGCCGGGACGCTCAAGGGAACGGACCCGGCGAGGGTCGTCATCATCCACCTGGCGGCCAACGTGGGCGGCATCGGTGCCAACCGCGAGCACCCGGCGGAGTTCTTTTACGACAACCTGATGATGGGCGTGGAGATGATGCACCAGGCCCACCTCAATGGCATCGGCAAGTTCGTGGCCATCGGGACGGTCTGCGCCTACCCCAAGTTCACGCCGGTCCCGTTCAGGGAGGATGACCTCTGGTCGGGTTACCCGGAGGAGACCAATGCCCCCTACGGCCTGGCCAAGAAGATGATGCTGGTGCAGGCCCAGGCCTACCGTCAGCAGTACGGCTTCAACTCCATCTTCCTGCTGCCGGTCAACCTGTACGGCCCGCGCGACAATTTCAACCTGCAGTCCTCGCATGTCATCCCGGCGCTCATCCGCAAGGCTGTGGAGGCGCAGGAGCGCGGCGACCACGAGCTGGCGGTCTGGGGGGACGGGTCTCCCACGCGCGAGTTCCTGTATGTGGAGGACGCAGCCGAGGGTATCCTGGCCGCGGCCGAGAAATATAACGGCGACCAGCCTGTGAACCTGGGCTCGGGCTACGAGATCTCCATCAAGGACCTGGCGGAGATGATCGTGCGCATGACCGGCTTCGAGGGGCGGCTGGCCTGGCAGACCGACAAGCCCAACGGGCAGCCGCGCCGCGGGCTGGATGTGTCCCGTGCCCGGGAGCTGTTCGGCTGGGAGGCGCGCGTGCCCTTCGAGGAAGGGATGCGCCGCACCATCGATTGGTTCAAGGCCAACCGACAAAACATCCGCTGAACAAAATGACAGAAATTCTACGGCACGAGCCGGCCACTGTTTTCATCAAACCTTCCACTGGACTGACCGCGCTGAACCTGCGCGACCTGTGGACCTACCGCGAGCTGGTCTTCTTCATGATCTGGCGTGATATCAAGGTGCGCTACAAGCAGACGCTGCTGGGCGCGGCCTGGGCCATCATCCAGCCTCTCATGACCATGATCATCTTCAACTTCCTCTTCAACAACGTGGCCAAGGTCCCCACGGACGGCATCCCGTACCCGATCTTTTCATTTACCGCCCTCCTGCCCTGGGGCCTGTTCACGACCGCCCTCAACCAGGCCAGCCGCTCGCTGACCTCCAACCACAACATGATCACCAAGATCTACTTCCCGCGGCTGGTGCTGCCGGTGGCCTCGGTGCTGGCGGGACTGGTGGACTTCGCTATCGCCTTCCTCATCTTGATCGGCCTGATGTTCTACTACAAGGTCACGCCGGCGTGGCAGGTCCTGTGGGCGCTGCCGCTCTTCCTGCTGCTGGCGGTGATCACGGCGTTGGGGGTGGCCCTGTGGCTTTCGGCGATCAATGTCAAGTACCGGGATGTCAATTACGCCCTGCCCTTCATCACGCAGTTCTGGCTGTTCGTCACGCCGGTGGCCTACTCCGCCAGCATCATTTCGGAGAAGTGGAAACTGGTCTATTCTCTCAACCCCATGGCGGGCGTGGTGAACGGATTCCGCTGGGCGCTGCTGGGGGCGGGGAAAGGCCCCGACGCCGCGCTGTGGGTCTCGGTGGGCATTTCCCTGCTGCTGCTGCTCACCGGGCTGATCTACTTCCGCAACATGGAACGCACCTTCGCGGACACCATCTGATATGACCACTGCCATCCGCGTCGACCATATTTCCAAGCGTTACAAGATCGGGGCAGCCCAGGGCAAATTCCGTTATGGCATGCTGCGGGATGTGCTGGTGGATACCGTGGCAGCCCCGGTTCGGCTGGCGCGCTCCCTGGT
>CAZSPX010000391.1:0-2669 GCA_964608885.1 uncultured Anaerolineaceae bacterium
ACCACGTTTCGTTGGGAGTGACCGGTACTGGCGCGGGAAGATTGTTTCGTACTTACGGGAGCAACCCTTACACCGAGTGCCTACCACCACCCTCCGTCGTACCTTCCACGAGCAAGGGCTGCGTAGCGGAAAGTACACTGCGGTTCTCGCTACGCTCATGAAGGACAATCTTGTCTCTCGTCGTGGCAGTTCCATCAGCTTGTAAGAGAATCGTTCAAACAGTAGAATAGGCACACTATGGTCACGAGAGAGCAAGTGCTCGAGGTACTGAAAACCTGCGACGATCCTGAACTCGGCGTGAACGTCGTCGACCTAGGCTTGATTTACGACGTGCGCATATCCCCAGCGAACGATGTCGCCGTCACCATGACGTTAACCTCGCCAGGCTGCCCGCTCCTCGACTACTTCGTCGATACCACGGCCAGCAAGATTCGCGGCCTTCCGGGCGTACACGATGCACGAGTAGAAGTTACCTTCGATCCACCTTGGGATAAGAGTAAGATGAGCGACGAAGCGAAAGCGCAGCTCGGCATTGACGATTGAGAAGTCGCCCACGTCTTGTGAACGTGGGCGGTGAAGGGATTACGTGTTCGACATTTGTTTTCCTGCCCGGAAGCTTACCGAGCCGAGTTTCTTCTTCTTCCGATGCACAATCGGCATTTCGTTCGCTTCATGCGGGTCATGTGGGTCAATGCCGAGCCGATGGACAATTCGGTTCTCCTGTCGAGCTCGCTCGACGAACGGATGTGTGCCAGAACGACTATTCCCCATTCGAACCTCCTGGTTTTGCGTTTTGCGATGCAGCTCGCAGCGCTCGGTGGCGCGCTTCAGCATCGTACCTCTGGTGCGGGTCTTCGATGCAAGTACGTTCGAGCAGCTGCGTATGTGAAGGATCAAAATCACCAACCCTATGCGTGATGCTCCCATTGATAACGGTAACCGCTTCGTACACCTCCTCCTCGACCTGGCGTAGCTGCTCCCCGCCTTGCTGTAGCGTACTCGCTGCAGTGTTTCGGGATTGCCGTTTCAATATTCGCACGCGTAGTGCGAGGAAAGGCTTCTTCCATTGCGCCATGTACCCTCCATGGTTTGAGCGTTGTTTTTTCTGTTGACTGCTTAGAGTATACGATGACCCGTTGCTCCGTCAACCCCTCAGTCGTGGTATACTTCTCCCATGCCACAGGTCTGGTCCGCAGCAATTCTTAGCGTCCTCATCATCAGCCTCATTTCCCTGGTCGGCGTCTTCACGCTGTTCATGAATACCACCCGCCTGAAGCACTTCCTGCTCTTCATGGTGAGCTTCGCTGCGGGTGCCATGATCGGGGACGCCTTCATTCACCTACTCCCCGAGGCAATCGCGAAAGCGTCAAACGTACGGATGGTATCGGTCGGCGTCCTCGTAGGTATCGTCGTATTCTTCACCCTGGAGAAGTTCCTCTTCTGGCGTCACTGCCACACCCCAACGACCGAGCAGCACCCGCACCCCGTCGGCCTCATGAACCTCATCAGCGATGGTGTCCACAACTTCCTCGACGGCGTCATCATAGCCGCTAGCTACCTCGTGAGCATTCCTCTTGGGATCGCGACGACCATTGCCGTTGTCCTCCATGAAATTCCGCAAGAAGTTGGCGACTTCGGCATCCTGCTCCACGCAGGGTACACTCGACAGAAAGCCCTGTTCTTCAACTTCCTCACCGCGTGCCTCGCAATACTTGGCACGGTTGTCACCCTCATCGTCGGTGTACGTATTGAAGGTTTCGTGCAGTTTCTCGTACCCATCACCTTAGGTGGCTTCATCTACATCGCAGCTGCAGATCTGCTCCCAGAAATTCACAGCGAAGAGCACACGGGCCGTTCAGTGCTGCAGTTCATCTTCTTCATTCTCGGCATCCTCATCATGGCGTTGCTACTGCTCGTGCAGTAAACCTTGCGATCGCCACTTGCATCTGTGAACAGCATTGGGTAGAGTCTCAACCAGGTATCGGGGTGTGGCGCAGTTGGTAGCGCGCGTCGTTCGGGACGACGAGGCCGTGGGTTCAAGTCCCACCACCCCGACCAATCGGGAGGGCGTGGAGCAACACGCTAGTGCGTGTTGCGTTGGGACTTGAAGGGTGAACCGATGCGCCACCGGCGCCGGTACACCCAGGCTGCGTCGCAGAAGTCCCACCACCCCGACCAGCTCGTTTCGTGCTCACAGCTTCGCCCGACGCGCATTCGCGTATCGGGACTTCGCCGTTCGCACGAAGCCTCGCTTTCCCCACCATCGCGTGCTCAGTACTCCGTGCTTGCGCGCCACGCTGGTGGGGACCCCCGTTGCGTAGGAGCATGCTTGACCTAGTGGCCAAGCGTTGCTACCCTTGTTCGCATGCCAGAGGAAACCCCTACAGTACCAACGCACGTTGGTTTCATTATGGATGGCAATCGCCGTTGGTCACGTGCCAATGGGAAAGACTACGAACAAGGGTACACCAAAGCTATGGATGTCCTGGAAGCGATTGTTGAGCACGCTGGCAATCGAGGCGTGCAGTTCGTGACCGTCTACACGTTCTCAACTGAGAATTGGAATCGCCCGAAAATCGAAATTGATTTACTCATGCGCCTCTTCGAGCACGCGCTCATGGATCGGGTTGAAGCGCTGCATCGGAAGAACGTTCGGTTCCAAGCGATTG
>CAZSPX010000392.1:0-2665 GCA_964608885.1 uncultured Anaerolineaceae bacterium
ACCTCGACGCCACCATCGCCCTCGAGCGCTCCATCGTGGAGAAGGGCATCTACCCCGCCGTGGACCCGCTGGCCTCCACCTCCCGCATCCTGGACCCGAACATCGTGGGCGAGGAGCACTACCGCACCGCCCGCGAGGTCCAGCGCGTGCTCCAGCGCTACAAGGACCTGCAGGACATCATCGCCATCCTGGGCATCGACGAGCTGAGCGAGGACGACAAGCTCATCGTGGCGCGCGCCCGCAAGATCGAGCGCTTCTTCTCGCAGCCCTTCTTCGTGGCCGAGCGCTTCACCGGCATCAACGGGCGCTACGTCTCCCGGCAGGACACCGTCTCCGGCTTCCGCGAGATCCTCGACGGCAAGTGCGACGACCTCCCCGAGCAGGCTTTCATGATGGCTGGTACAATCGAGGACGTACGCGCCCGCGCCGAGAAGCTGGCCCAGGCACAGTAAAAGGACCCCCATGCCCATCAGATGTGAGATCGTCTCCCAGGACCGCACCGTCTTTGCAGGCGACGTGGATATCGTCATCCTGCCCGGTGAGGGCGGAGAGATGGGTGTGCTGCCCCACCATGCCCCCGTGCTGACCACGCTGAAATACGGCGCGGTCCGCATCCGGCGCGCCGGCAAGGAGGATATCTTTGCCATCTCGGGCGGCGTGGCCGAGGTCCAGCCGGATATCGTGACCGTCCTGGCGGACGCCGCCGAGAACGTGGAGGAGATCGATGTGGCGCGGGCCGAAGAAGCCCGCCGCCGCGCGCAGGATGCCCTCGCCAAGGGTGTGCCGCCCCAGAGCGACGCCTACCTGGCGATGGAGGCCGCCCTGCGCCGCTCCAATCTGCGCCTCGATGTGGTCCGCCGCTATCGCAAGGGTGGGGGGCGTTCCCTCCCGGAAGGCTAGGCCAGCGTGGCCGGTTTCTCCAAAGACCTGGGCATTGACCTGGGGACCATGTTCACCCGTCTGGCCGATGGCGCCCAGGTGGTGCTCGAAGAGCCGACCGTGGTCGCCATCGCCATCGAGGAACAGAAGATGGTGGCGGTCGGGCAGGAAGCCCGCGACATGGTGGGCCGCGTCCCCGAGAGCATCGAGGTCAACCGTCCCCTCAAGAACGGCGTCATTGCCGATTACGAGATCACCGAGACGCTGCTCTCCTACCTGCTCCAGCGGGTGAGCGGCTCCATGCGCATCTTCCGCCCGCGGGTCATGATCACCGTCCCCTACGGCGTGACCAGCGTGGAGCGCCGCGCGGTCTATGAGGCCGTGCTGGAGGCCGGCAGCCGCGAGGCCTACCTGATCCAGCAGCCCCTGGCCTGCGCCCTGGGCATCGACCTGCCCATCAATTCCCCCTCCGGCAACATGGTCATCTCGCTGGGCGGCGGCTGCACCGAGGCCGCCGTCATGGCGATGTACGGCATCGTCGCGGCCGAGACCCTGCGCACCGGCGGGCAGGAGTTGGACGAGGCCATCGTCAGCTACGTGCGCCGCAAGTACGGCGTCATCATCGGCCCCGCCACCGCCGAGCAGCTCAAGCTGCGCATCGGCGCGGCCGTCCCGCAGGACACCGAGAACAGCATGGAAGTACAGGGCCAGGACCAGGTCACCGGCCTGCCGCGGCCCGTCACCCTCACCACCGGCGAGATCGTGGAAGCCCTGCAGGACCCCCTGCGCTCCATCGTCGAGACCGGGCGGCGCGTCCTCGAGCGCACGCCCCCCGAGCTGGTCGCGGACATCATCGACCGCGGCGTGGCCCTGTGCGGCGGCGGCGCCCTCCTGCGCGGCGTGGACAAGCTGCTCACCAAGTCGCTCGGCATCCCCGCCTACCTGGTCGATAACCCCCTCACCTGCGCCGTGGAAGGCGCCATGAAGGGCTTCGGCATGTTGAACGTGCTGAAGCGCAACCTCCCCCAGGTGGGGTGATAGGAATGAAGAAACAGCAGGCGGCCATCCGGCCGCCTGTTCGCTTTAAGACCCCAAAGGTTTGCCCTGCTAGGCGAAATGCCTCCCCACAGAGAAAACCTTTGGGGTCTTGAGAGTCGAAGACTGCCCCGATGATTGTCAACCCATCGGGGCAGCCAGTGATCATGTATGGAAACGATATGATCTAGGGTACGTAATACTCAATGATCAGTTGTGGGCGGTTGGCGGCTCCGGCATTGCCGCTGTAGAGCTTAAGGAAGTCCGCGCTGCGGTCGTCATTGTCGTCCTTTGTAAAGGCCAGGCGGAACTGGGTAACGCCCGTCTTGTTGATATACATGAAGTAGGCAGACCCCATCGATGTGGAGTACCAACCATTGGCCGGGTTATTGGTGATCGTCATGACCGCCTCCTGGCTCGCAGGGGCCTGAAAATCCTGGAGTTGCAAAGCGGTGTTGCCTGCAAACCCCCCATCTCTCACGGCCGCGAGCAAATTCCCATGAGTGGTAAATGGATTGGTCCCCGCCCGGCCGGCGTCCTTGATCTTGAGCATGACCGAGGTGATCACGGCATTATCGGGCAATTGGGCGGTGTTAAAGGAAAGGATGGAGCGGTACTGCTTGTCGGTGGCATCATCTCCCAGCCTGAGGACATCCGCGCCCTTGTTCAGGGTGCCACCCGAAGCGCTGGTTTCATTGGATTCCAGGACCCAGCCGTCATTGGAGCTAGCCGAGGGGATCGTCGCAGATAG
>CAZSPX010000393.1:0-2664 GCA_964608885.1 uncultured Anaerolineaceae bacterium
ACGCTGCTGCCGGGGTCGCTGATTCCGACGGCCAGCCCCGCAGCGGTTGTGACGGTCACGCCCACCGACCCTGTCTCCACCCTCACGCCGCAGCCCGAACGTGTCTATGCCACAGCCCGGGAACTGCCGGTGAACTGCCGCTATGGGCCGGGCATGATCTATTCCGTCATCAGCCGGGTCGAGCCCGGGCAATCCGCCCGGGCCTACGGCCGTGACCAGACCGGCGGATGGCTCCAGATCCACGACCCGCTCAACCCGGGCGGGGTCTGCTGGCTCTCCACCGTGCCCGTGGACGTGGAGGGCGACACCACCGGGCTGCCGGTGCTGGAACCTCCCCAGGTAGTCGTGAGCAAGCTGGAGGTCCGCGTGGAACCGCAGCGCGTGACGGTAACCTGCGACAACTATCCCCAGTATGCGCTGTTTATCGCGGAGATCACCACCAACGGCCCGGCACTGGTCAACTGGCGCTGGGAGCTGAGCACCGGGGAAGCCACCGAGGCCCAGGTGATGCTCTTTGATCAAGCGGATACGCGGATGGTTCAAAAATCCTTTGTCATCATGAGCCCCAACGATTACTGGGGCAGGCTGCACATCAACGCGCCCAACGAGATCACCGGGACGGTCAACCTGGTGGCCAATTGCACACCCTGAGGCATGGAACGGCATGGGGTACAATCCGCCCATGCCAAAGATCAGATCGCCGCTGGCCGGGTTCGGCCTGACGCTTCTCGCCATCCTCGGCCTGGCCCTGTTGGGACCGGAGGAGCAGTCACTGGGGGCCAATGTACGCATTGTGTACCTGCACGGCGCCTGGGTGCTGACCGCTGAACTCGCTTTCCTGGCCGCGGCCCTGACAGGCCTGCTGGCGCTCGTGATGAAGCGCCCCGCGCTGCATCACTGGTCGGCAGCGCTCGGGCGGACAGGCATCCTGTTCTGGATCACCTACCTGCCTCTCTCCCTGTGGGCCATGCAGTCCAACTGGAACGGCCTGTTCCTGGCCGAGCCGCGCTTCCGCCTGGCGCTGACCTTTGCCGTGGTCGGGCTGCTCCTGCAAGCCGGACTGTGGATCCTCAACACGGACTGGATCACCTCGGCGGCCAACCTGATCTTCTTCATCGTGCTGCGGGTCGTCTTCTCCACGGCCTCCAACATCATGCACCCCCCGCCCTCCCCCATCTTCAATTCAGGCAATACCCTGATCATCGGTTTCTTCGTCCTGTTGAACCTGCTCGCCTGGCTGGCGGCCCTCTTCCTGACCCTCTGGCTGCTCCGGCTGCGAAACCGCCCGCCTGCCTGAGCCCCTCCCTCCATAAATGAGGCCGGCGCAATGAAACCGCATCACCGCATCCTGTTGGCCCTGACCTTTTTGCTGGCGCTTTTCCTGCGCCTGTTCCGCGTGGGGCTGGATGGGCTGAGCAAC
Source organism: uncultured Anaerolineaceae bacterium (assembly GCA_964608885.1). Classification (GTDB taxonomy): domain Bacteria; phylum Chloroflexota; class Anaerolineae; order Anaerolineales; family Villigracilaceae; genus JACPVF01. Next base: position 1,421 of record CAZSPX010000393.1, read on the forward strand.
CTGTACTATGCGGCCACCGTCCAGAGCATGCTGACGGGCTGGCACAACTTCTTCTTTGCATCCTTCGACCCGGCGGGGTTTGTCAGCGTGGACAAACCCCCGCTGGGGTTCTGGGTGCAGGCGCTGAGCGCCAGGCTCTTCGGCTTTCACGGCTGGGCGCTGATCCTTCCGCAGGCACTGGCCGGTGCGCTGGCGGTGCTGGTCATGTTCTTGCTGGTGAGGCGGGTCTTCGGGGTGGAGGCCGGGCTGGCTGCGGGGCTGATCCTGGCGGTCACACCCATCAGCGTTGCGACCCACCGCAGCAACACGCCAGACGGACAGCTTCTGCTGCTCCTGCTCCTGGGGGCTTTGTGCGCGAGCAGGGCCGCAGAGACCGGGAAGCTCCGCTGGCTCGCGGCCGCGGCAGCCCTGGTGGGGATCGGCTTCAACATCAAGATGCTGCAGGCTTACCTCGTCGTGCCGGCCTTCTTCCTCTTCCTGCCCTCCCGGCTGCCACTGCTGAAGCGCCTCGGCCAACTGTCACTGGCGATACTGGTCATGCTGGGTCTCTCGCTGGCCTGGCCCCTGGCCGTGGACCTGACCCCCGCCTCGCAGCGTCCTTACGTGGGGTCAACGGTCACCAACCACGTGCTGGAATTGGCTGCGGTCCATAACGGAGCACGACGGCTGGGGCCCATTGCAGGCTGGCTGGGCATCCACGAGAAGGACAGCGGTGCAAGCGCGGCCGTCCCATCTCCACAGAACGCAGCTCCCGCCGCCGGGGATGATCCCGCGGCCGCCTGGCCCGACGGCGGGTTCGCCGAGGTGGGGGACCCGGGCGTGCTGCGGCTCTTCAATCCGCAGATGGCCGCACAGGTTAGCTGGCTGATCCCGCTGGCGCTGCTGGCGCTGGTCACCGGCGCGCTGCGGGTGGACTGGAAGAAGCCGCAGGAACCCGCGGCGGTCTTCACCATCCTGTGGGGGGTCTGGCTGTTCACGCTGCTCTTCTTCTTCAGCTTCGGCGGGTTGATCCACCGTTATTATCTCGACATGCTCGCGCCGCCCGTGGCGGCGCTCAGCGCGGCCGGGCTGTGGAGCTGGTCACAAGACCTGTACGCGGGCCGGCGTAGCGGCCTGCTCCTGCCGCTGGCGGTGGGACTGACGACTCTCGTCTCGCTGTACATCCTCAGTCATCATCCGGTGATGCGCGCATGGGTCTGGCCGGTGTTGGGGCTGGGGGCGGCTGCGGTCCTGGTGCTGGCCCT
>CAZSPX010000394.1:0-2664 GCA_964608885.1 uncultured Anaerolineaceae bacterium
ATTCCATCTCAAGGTTCAGCTCGCGATGCACCCAGGCCGGGTCCGGTCCTTCCAGGGACCCGGTTCCAAAGCTGCTGGTCAGCACCTGGACCTCATGCCCCCTCACTCTCAGGCCTTCCAGCACCTCCCGGCACCATTCCTCGAACCCGCCGCGGCTGACAGGGGGATAGAAATTCGAAATGAAAAGGAATCTTCTTGGAGAGGTCGTCATTTCAGAGAGAGCATCTGTGCCGCGCGCAGTCAAGCGCTATGGCCGGAGACGATGCTAAAAAGCGCCGCCTCCATCTCATTGAGCATGCGGTCCATTCCAAACCTTGCTAACACTGCCTGGCGGCCATTTGCAGCAAGTCGATCGCGAAGACTACGGTCGGAAGACAATTTTTCTATCTGCCGCGCGAGCAAAGCGGCATTTCCCGGCTCAAAGGTCAGTCCCGTTTCCCCATCCACGAGCAGCTCGCCTGTACCACCGGTAAGCGTCCCAACGACCACAAGCCCGGATGCCATAGCTTCCTGCATTACCCGGGCAAGCGGTTCCTCCCAGATGGAGGGAAAGATCAGGACATCAAAATTGCGAAAAAGCTCCGGCATATCGGACCTGGTGATGCGGCCTAGAAACCGGACATGCTTTCCCAAGCCTTGCTCTTCAACTGTTTTTTTGAGGAGATATTCGTAATCCAGGTTTCCCGAACCTAATATCGACAATTTGATTTCCGGACCATTGTGTTCTTTGACCAGGATACCCATTGCCTCAATCGCCGTATGAACCCCTTTATGAGGAGCCAGTATGCCGGCATACAGCAGCGAAAGTCCGGTATCTGCTCTCCCGCTTAACCCTTCATGCCGGGTGAAGAGATCTGTTTCCACTCCATTATAGACCACTCGCATCCGGCTGTCTTCAATCTTGGCATGACGGACAAGATTCTTTTTGACCGCTCGGCTTACACACATGACATGCTCAAAGTCGAGACGGTACTTCAGGGCATCCTTCTCCACCATTCGCAAGGGGAATCGCGAGATAAAATGTTTAATGGTTCTCAATACGGGATTTTGGGCAGGCTCCTGCCAGTAGGCAGTATGGAGATCGGTGGCATAGGGCCAATCATTGGCAATGTAGTATGCTACCCTTCCGGGGGAAAGCTGTTCCGCCTTCCAGGCCACCGCCTTTGAGAGATTCCACATGACATGGATAAAGATTACTTCGGGATCAAATGCTTTGATGACCTGCCCGGTCAATCTCATATTATTCGCAACCCGAGATCGATACCCAAGAAAGCTGAAGGGCTTGTAATGGTGAATATCGCTCTCCAGGGTTAAGATTCGATCCACCCCATCCTCTTGTACTGGTCTCCCTACGCCGTGGATACTGGTCAAAACATGAGTTTTATGGCCGCGCGCCTGCAGGCCGTGATTGATATCCTGGACAAGCTGCTCCCAGCCTCCCACCACATTCGGCGGATAGAACGCGGAAATGAATAATATACGCACCAGCACCGCCTATCAATCTTTTCGCTCGAAAAAAGCATGCCCGTTCTGCATCTGGACAAGTCTGCTCACGACCACTGACCTCAGAAACGACTTCAGCCCAATGGAAAGAAACGCACGGTTCAGTCCCGAAAGAGGATTGTAATGAGCGGCCCGGCCCAGGCACCTACGCGCATGCTCAAAATCGCGGGCACCATATGAAAGCTGTGCCAGGGTGGAGTAAGCCGCGAAATAGGCTTTTCGTTCTATCCTTTTAATTGGGGGAGCTGTAACCGGATCCTCAAACAGACTCTTCATCATCTCGATCAAAAGCGGAGTGTTAACTCTGATATTCACAGATCTCATGTCGCCCAGCGATCCCTTAGGCTGATCCCAGAATCCCAGTTGATAATATGTATCAACTTCCATCAGGAGCTCAGGACAGATGTTTGCTACCCTCTGAAAGGCATCTTTTGCCTGCCCGTGCTGCTGAGATTCAAGGTTTTCCACTACTGCCGTGAGCCAGGCACGGCCGTAAGCACGGCGGATATGTTTTTGGGTGGTAAAGCCGGGTTCAGGTTCTTCCCCCAGATGCTTTCTTAATACTGCCAAGCGGCTGGAGATCATCCTTTCCGGAACGGTCGACATGCTCCCGGCCAAAATACGATGACGCGTCAACACTTCGCGGGAATGGATGATCCGGGAATTCCCGGTGATTCGGAGCCACATGTCCCAATCTTCGCAGGCACGTAGGGTTTCATCAAAAAGACCGGATTGGTCATAACAGCTTTTGCGTACCAGCATGGCTTCTGGGACGAGAAAGTTGCCATCCATGAGCGCCTGATGAAGCCTCTCTGGGGGAACACCCCGCGCCTCGACCTGGGGAAGCGGGCTGTTCAGATGGTCAACAAAACGGTATCCGCAATAGATCCCATCGGCCTCCGGATGCTTCTCCATTTCCAACAACAGGATTTCGATATAACCGGGCTCAAGCATGTCGTCCGCATCCAGCACACCGATCAGTTCCCCGCGTGCCGCCTTGATCCCCGTATTGCGCGCCGCCGAAAGCCCGGCATTGACCTTGTAAATGGCTCGCACCTTTTCGCCGAACTCCTCGATCACCTGGCGGCTGTCATCTGTCGAGCCGTCATCCACCACAATGATCTCGAACCCGGGATGGGTCTGGTTCAAGACGCTGTGGAT
>CAZSPX010000395.1:0-2650 GCA_964608885.1 uncultured Anaerolineaceae bacterium
AGATTGCCACGTCGGTGTCCGGTCTCCCTGAGACCGGACAACCTCCTCGCAATGACATGTCCGGTATTAAAGCAGCATTCCCCTTGCGGGGAATTACCGTGTGCCCCCACGGAGATTCGAATATCACACCCCTGCGGGTGCTCCGGTTTTAAAGCAAAAGACCTCCGTTGGAAGGAAGTCAATCTGTGCCCCCACGGAGATTCGAACTCCGGTTTTAACCTTGAAAGGGTTGCGTCCTGGGCCTCTAGACGATGGGGGCGTCTCAATGAAGCGGGCGGATTGTATCAGAGGCGGGAGGGGGCGTCAAGCATGGAGGACGGGTACGTGCTCTTACAGCGGGCCAACCACTTCCCGGGAGATTGCTTCGGGCAGTCGAACACTGCCCTCGCAATGACACAGCTACTTCACCTTCTCTTCCTTCACGCGCTGGCCGATCAGCCCGATCAGGTCGATGTGGTTGCGGTTGAGCAGGATGCCCGGGCTGTCCACGCGCAGGTTGGGGATCAGGATGGCGGTGAGGGTGGCGTTGAAGACCGGGATGAAGCTGCGCGAGCCGTCGCTCATCAGGGCGGGGAAGTCGAAGCGACCGGGGATCTCGAGGGTGCCCTCGATCTCGAACATCTGCGTGGTGATGCGCACGGCATACTCGTTGATGTTGGAATAGCCGCCGCGCACCAGCGCCTGCGGGCCCAGGTCCTCGCGGCGGGCCATGCACACGGCCAGCACCTGGCGCTTCATCATGCGCACCAGCTCGAAGTGGTCCACCAGCTTGGTGGGCATGTGCATGCGCGCCAGCTTGGCGTCGTGCACCTCCATCGAGGAGTGCGTGCCATCGTTGAGCATGCCCATGACGCCCGTGGTGGTGGCCATGAGCTTGCCGACGACGCGGTAGCCGGAGGTCAGGATATCAGCCGGGAGGAAGCGAAAGGTGCGGGGGGTGGTATCCATGGCCATCAGGGCGCCTCTCTTTTATTCGGAGCCTTGCATGGGGCGGGTGGGACGCGGCCGGGGGCGGCCCGCACGCGGGGCGCGGCGCAGGCGCGGGACGGGCTTGCCGGCGTTGGGGTCCAGCAGCGTGTCGAGCTGGGAGATGGCCCGCGAGTCGTACTCGCGGCGGCCGCAGATGTCGCAGACCCAGGCGGGGAAGCGCGGCACGGTGATGAGCTCCTCGCCGAGCCAGGTGAAGTAGGTGATCAGCACCGGATGCATCATCCCGGCGGAACATTCCGTGCAGGGCAGGGAAGGCGATTCAACAGGTTGGCGCTCATGCATGTTGCACCTCAAAAAGCAGCCAGAAGGTCAAAGTGTTGGATCAGGTTCCATTCGGGCGGCGGCCAGTAGATCAGGATGGCTTTGCCAATGACATTTTCGGAGGGGAGCAGCCCCCACTGGTGCGAATCGGAGGAATCGTTGCGGTTGTCGCCCAGCACGAACAGAAAGCCCTCCGGCACCTCCCATTCGCCGGAATAGCGCGGCGGGGCGGCGATGTACGGCTCGCTCAGCGCCTGGCCGTTGACCCGCACCTGCCCCTGCTGCACCTGCACCCGGTCGCCGGGCAGGCCGATGATGCGCTTGATCAGGTCGAGCCCGTTCTCGTTGATTGAGCGGAAAACGATAATGTCGCCGCGCTGGGGCTGGCCCAGCCGGTAGGCCATGCGGTTGACCAGCACGAACTCGCCGTTCTGCAGGGTGGGGATCATGCTGGAGCCGTCCACGCGCACCCGGGCCGAAACGGCGTTGATGCCGAGGAAGAGCACCACCGCCAGCACGACGGTCTCGAGGATATCCAGGAACATGCGGCCCCAGGGCACCTGCTCTTCGGCAGGGACCGCGGGGGTTTCCTGGGTTTCAGATGTCGAATCAGACTGTAAAAGATCCAATTCCTTGCCTCCAAAGCCTGCGAGGATTATACATCCTTTTGATGCCCGCCCCCCGGCGCTAAGCCCCGGTAATTTGAAACTGCAACCTTGCCCCATGCAAACCAGGTGGGAACGTCGAGGATTCGCCCGCCGCTGGAGCGGGCGGCCCGGTCCACGGCCTTCAGCTCCTCCAGGCGCGAGGCGGGGATGGAGCCGGCCAGGTCGGCCTCCAGCACCTGCCACTCGGAGTCCCACTCTGCGGGGGAGAGGTCCGCGGCGGGGCGGGAGCGGAGGCGGCCGGTCTCGACGAGGGGCAGGCCGGCCAGCCGGAAGGAATCCGCCAGGCGGCTGCCGAAGGCGGGGTCGGCTCCCTGCCTGCGAAGGGAATCGGCCTGCCAGCGCCCGAGCGGCTCGAGGGCGGCGGGGCGGTCCATGCGGGCAGTGTAGTCCGGCTCGGCCAGGGCCAGCACGCTCCCGCCGGGGCGGGTGATGCGCTTCATCTCGCGCAGCGCCCCCACGGGATCATCCACCCACAGCAAAAGGAAATGGCAGAAGACGATATCGAAGGAGGCGGAGAGGAAGGGCAGGGCGGAGGCGTCGCCGCGGACGAGCCGGGCGGCAGGGACGTTGGCGGCGCAGGCCCCCAGCGCGCGCGGGTCGAGGTCCAGCCCGTGGAGCGAGGCCTCCCCGGTCAGGTCGAGCAGGACCGCGCCCGTGCCGCAGCCCACCTCCAGGAGGCGCTGGCCCGTCCCCAGTCCTGCGGCTTGGAACAGGTAACGGCGCAGGTCACG
>CAZSPX010000396.1:0-2645 GCA_964608885.1 uncultured Anaerolineaceae bacterium
GTGCGCTGGTCAATGGGATGATGACGCGGTCATCCTGGCTCCCGAATGCGCCGCCGCCTTTGGATTCCAGCACCCCGATGATGCGGAAGGGCTGGCCGGCAATCCGGATCGTCTCGCCGACGAGCCCTTCCTTGCGGGAAAAGAGCTTGTCGGCGGTCTCCGGTCCGATCAAAGCCACCGAAGCCCGCCCCAGGATCTGTTCCTCGGTGAGGGTATCGCCTTCGGTCACCTTCAGGTTCTGCACCGAGAAGTAGGTGGGCAGCGCCCCGATAATGCTGGTGGTCGTGGTCTCGCCGCCATAGGTCACCTCGCGGTTGGTCTGCAGCACCGGTGAGACCGCCTGTACTGAAGGGGCCGCGAACGGGTCCGCCAGCGCCTCTGCATCCTGAAGTGTCAGAGGTTGTGCGTTGCGCACCGAGGCGGTCTGATTGCCCTGGAAGACGAACAGCAGGTTCGTGCCGATCCCGCTGATGGATCCGGTGATGCTGTCCTGGGCGCCATTTCCCACCGCCAGCATGGCGATCACGGCCGCCACGCCGATGACGATGCCCAGCACCGTCAGCCCGGAGCGCAGCTTGTTGGAGCTGATGCTTTCCAGCGCTTCGAGGATCACCTGCGAGAGGTTCATGAGGCGCTCTCCAGCAGCCCATCCCGCAGGCGGATCACGCGCTGGGTTTGTGCTGCAATTCCGGGGTCATGGGTCACGATGATGAGGGTCGTCCCTCGCTCCCGGTTCAGATTTAGCAGAAGGGCCATGATCTCCTTGCCGACCTTGCTATCCAGGTTGCCGGTGGGTTCGTCCGCCATGATGATGGCCGGATCGTTGACAATGGCGCGCGCGATCGCCACGCGCTGCTGCTGTCCGCCTGAGAGTTCCGTGGGCCGGTGCGTCATGCGGTCTTCCAGCCCCACCGCGCGCAGCGCCTGCTCGGCGCGCGCCCGGCGGCCCTCCACCTGCCCGGAATATCGCAGGGGCAGCTCCACATTAAAGACCGCCGACTGCCGCGAGAGCAGGTTAAAGCTCTGGAAGACGAAACCCACTTTGCGGTTCCGGACGCTCGCCAGCTGGTCATCGGTCATCTGCGCCACGGCTTCGCCATCCAGGAAATATTCGCCCGAGGTGGGCCGGTCGAGGCAGCCCAGCATGTTCATGATCGTGGACTTGCCGGAGCCGGAGGGTCCCATGATGGCCACCACTTCGCCGCGTTTGATCTCCAGGGATACGCCGCGCAGGGCCTGCACCTCGACCTCGCCCATCTGGTAGAACTTGGTCAGGTCATGGACCTCGATGACAATGTCCTGCTTCCCTTCCATGTTAGAACGGCCCTCCGCCCCCTCCACCAGGTGAAAACTCGATCGGAGGATTGAGGATGATCAGGTCGCCCTCTTTGACGTCACCATCCGCGAGCGAGCTGAAGGTATCCGAGGAGGGACCCAGGCGGATCTCAACTTTTTGGGCCTGCCCATCGCGCAGCACATACACGACGCGCTTGTTATCGACCACGCGCACCGCCCGGTTGGGGATCAGCAGCACATCCTGGAGCTCCGTCACGACCACGTTCACACCCGCGGTCATGCCGGGCTTCACCTGCTCATCGGCATCCGTCAATTCCACTGTGACGGTGAAGTTCACCACGCCCTGGTCCACATTTCCGGCCTGGCCGACCTCCACCACCTTGCCGTGATAGGTCTTCCCCAGGATGGCATCAAAGGTCAGGGTGACCTCCTGCCCCACGGAGACGCTGTTGATATCCACTTCCGACACCTCAACATCCACCAGGAAGCTGGAGAGATCGTCCACGCGGAAGGCGGTTTGCCCCGCGCTGACCTGGTCGCCAGGAGCGGTATCAACCTGCGTCACTGTCCCACTGAACGGGACCGTGATGCGCCCCAGGTTGAGCGTTGCCTGGGCGGCTGCGACGCGCGCTTCAGCCGCGGCCACATCCGCGGAGTTCGGCCCGTCCTTGAGACGGTCATAGGCCCGCTGGGCATCCTCGTAGGCGGCTTTCTTGAGCGCAAGGTCTTCATCCGCTTTGGCAATGGTCTCGGCATCCGCATAGCCCTTGTAATACTTGATCTTGGGGAACTGGCGCCCGCCAATGGTGATATAGGTGATCTTCTTGAGATCGATCTTGCCGTTCAGCGAGGTGCGATATTCATCGGCCCGGTCAAAAGCATCCTTCGTATCCCGAAGCTTGATCTGCGCCTGGGCCCGTGCCGTATCCGAATTCAGCACATCGTTCAAAGCTTGTTGTGCATCCAGCAGGTCCGCTTCGGCCAGGATCACGGACTGAGGCAGGGAGGTCTTGAGCAGCGAGGCCAATATCCCGTCTTTTTGCACCCTGTCCCCCACCTGCACATTGACCTGGTCCACCGTGCCCGCCGCCTGCCACAACAGGACGGCGCTCTGGCGCGCGCGCACCGTGCCGGTCGCGCCGACCGTGGCCGTGAGTGTGCCTCGCTCCAGCTTATTCGTCTGGAACGCGGTGCCTGTGTTCGCCCGCGCACGGGTCATGAAAAATCCCACCGCCGCGATGACTGCCACCACCACCCCGATGATGATCCAGGCCCTGCGGCTTATCTTTCCCAATCCTGCCTTCATACGCTGCACTCCTTGAAAATAGATGGGCCTCGAAGAGCCCGTC
>CAZSPX010000397.1:0-2642 GCA_964608885.1 uncultured Anaerolineaceae bacterium
CTACGCTTCCCCGGTCCTGCTGCTGGCGCTGGCGGTCCTGCTCAGCCTGGCGGTCGGTTCGGTGTTCATCCCGCCCTCGGAGCTGTGGAGAGCCCTGCGCGGCGAGGGCGCCCTCACCACCACCCAGATCCTGTGGGCCATCCGCCTGCCGCGCACCGTGCTGATCGCGCTGACCGGCGCGGCCCTGAGCGGGAGCGGCGCGGCCTACCAGGGTCTGTTCCGCAACCCGCTGGCCGACCCGTTCCTGATCGGCGTGGCCTCGGGGGCGGGGCTGGGCGCGGTCATCGCCATGAGCGTGAAGTGGCCGTACTCCTTCTGGGGGCTGATGGCCATCCCGCTGGCGAGCTTCCTGGGCGCGCTGCTCACGGTCTTCGTGGTCTACGGGCTGGCGCGCGTCGGGCATACCGTCCCGACCACGAACCTGATCCTGGCGGGGGTGGCGTTCTCCTCGTTCGCCACCTCGCTGACCTCGTTCCTGATGCTGCGCTCCACGGGCGAGGTGAGGCGGGCGCTGGGCTGGCTGCTGGGCGGGGCCAGCCAGGCCGGGTGGACGGCCATCCTGGCGATCCTCCCGTATGTGCTGATCGGGCTGGGCATCCTGCTGGTCAGCGGACATGCCCTCAACCTGCTGCAGTTTGGGGATGAGCAGGCCCAGCAGTTGGGGCTGAACGTGACCCGCACCAAGACCATCGTGCTGGTGGCGGCCTCGCTCTCGGCCGCCGCGGCGGTGGCGTTCTCCGGCATCATCGGCTTCATCGGGCTGGTGATCCCGCACCTGGTGCGCATCTGGAGAGGCCCGGACTACCGCAGGCTGCTGCCGTTGAGCATCCTGACGGGGGCGGCGGCGCTGCTGGCCTCGGACGTGCTGGCGCGAGTGGTGCTGGCCCCGCAGGAGATCCCGGTGGGCATCATCACCGCGCTGGCAGGCGCGCCGTTCTTCCTGTGGGTGCTGAGGCGCTCCAAGAACCAGGGGTACTGGTAGAAATGTTAAAGATCAGAAACCTCACCGTCTCATATGGGAGGCGGGCCGTGCTACACGACATCTCGCTGGAGGTCGCCAAAGGCGAGGTGCTGGCGCTGATCGGGCCGAACGGCGCGGGCAAGTCCACGCTGATCCGGGCGGCGAGCGGGGTGATCCCCATCCAGGGCGGGCAGATCCGCACCAACGGGGACGACTTCGGCTCGCTGGAGCCGATGGGGCGCGCCCGCTACATGGCCACCGTCCCGCAGGCCATCCTGCTGCCGCCCGCCTTCACCGTCTGGGAGACGGTGCTGATGGGGCGCACGCCATACCTCGGCTTCCTGGGGCAGACCTCGCAGGCCGACGAGGACCTGGCGCGCCGCTCGCTGGAGCGGGTGAGCGCCTGGGAGCTGGCCGAGCGGCGCGTGGGAGAGCTCTCGGGGGGCGAGGCCCAGCGCGTGCTGCTGGCGCGCGCCCTGACGCAGTCCACGCCCATCCTGCTGCTGGACGAGCCCACCGCCCACCTCGACCTGCAGTACCAGGTGAGCCTGCTGGAACTGGTCCGCGACCTGGCGCACACGGAGAAGCTGGCGGTGCTGATCGCGCTGCACGACCTCAACCTGGCCGCGCGCCTGGCGGACCGCATCGCGCTGATGGTGGCCGGCAGGCTGCTGGCCGTTGGGACCCCCGCCGAGGTGCTGACGCCCGCGCTGATCTCGGAGGCGTATTCCTGGCCGGTGCAGGTGGTGAAGAACCCGCTCTCCGGGGGGCCGCTGGTGCTTCCGAGGTAGGGGCGGACCCCCTTTGTATTCCCCCCAAATGCGCCGAAGGCTGGATGGTTATGTTCAGGATGGGCGGCATTTAGGGGGAAGCGAAACACCATTGTGGCCTCAGAGGTTGGCGGAACTCCGCAGGTCTTGCAGGATGGAGGCGGCCCAGCGGCGCACGTTCTCGCGGTAGCCGGCATGGTCCTGCGCGGCGACGTCGAGGACCGTCATGCTCCACCGGATGGGATGGGCGTAGGCGCCGTGCGAGCCGGGGCGGGCGGTGACCTTCCAGATGCGGTCCGCGGAGGCGAGGCGGTCCTTGTTCTCGCGGCGGACCTGCTCGGTCGTCTTGCCGCCCTCCACAAAATCCGCCAGCAGGCCCCTGGCATGGGCCAGGCCCTCGGGGGAGTAGAGATGAGGATGCTGGAGGTGGTAGCACAGCACCAGCAGGTGATGGACCTCGCCATACCCGGGAAACTCGTTCTCCCAGCCGAGCAGGGTGTGGAAGTCATCGTCACAGCCTGAGCCGGCAGGGCGGATGACCCCGCAGGCGGGGCAGGCAACCATCATGCAGCCGGATTCATCTTCCATCACAGCCTCCATCAACCTCGCATAAAGTAGATCAGCGCCACTGTCAAGCCAATGACGATCACGGTCCAGCGCAGGGCGGAGGGGGGGATGCGCCCGGCCAGTTTGCCGCCCAGCACTCCGCCGAGCAGCGCGCCCACGGCCATCACCGCGGCGGCGGGCCAGAGCACCCTGCCCGAGAAGATAAAGAAGACGGCCGCGGCCACGTTGACGACGAAGGCCACCGCCTGCTTGATGGCGTTGAGGCGGGTGAGAGAGTCTTCGAGCGTGATGCCGAGGGCGGAGAGGACGATCACGCTGAGGCCCGCGCCGAAGTAGCCGCCATA
>CAZSPX010000398.1:0-2623 GCA_964608885.1 uncultured Anaerolineaceae bacterium
CAGAAGGATGCCGATTATGCGGCCCTCCAGCCTGCCTACCGCGTGGTGACCCTCACCAACCTGGACGGCAGCGGCTACCTGGTGGGGGACTGGGCCAACGTCCGCGGCGAGACCGGGACTCCGGCCTACTCGCCGGACAACACCTTCCTCTACAACCGCCACGACGACCGCTTCGAGCAGGTGATGGCCTATTACTGGGTCACCGAGGCGCAGAAGTACATCCAGAGCCTGGGCTTCGGCACCAGCCTGCGGCCGGTCAACATGGAATCGCAGGATATCCGCATCAACCAGTACGGCATCGACAACTCCTACTCCTGGGACAAGCATGATGTCCTGCGCTTCGGCAAGGGCGGCGTGGACGATGCCGAGGACGCCGAGGTCATCCTGCACGAGTACGGGCATGCCATCCAGGATTCGCAGATGACCCCCTTCGGCTTCGGCGGCTCGGTGGAGGCCGGCTCCATCGGGGAGGGCTTCGGCGATTACTGGGCGGTCACCGTCTCCGATGTGGTGGCCCCCACCCTCGACCCGGCCTGTGTGGCCGACTGGGATTCGGTCTCCTATACGGTCAGCCTGCCGCACTGCCTGCGCCGCGTGGATCGGAACCTGCACTATCCCCAGGACCTCAACGGAGCGGTCCACCATGACGGCCAGATCTGGTCGCGGGCGCTGTGGGATATCCGCCTGGCGCTGGGACATGTGCAGGCTGATACCATCATCCTCGAGGGCCAGTTTGGGTTCGCCCCCGATACCACCATGCCGGCGGCTGCCCAGGCCACCGTGGATGCCGCGCAGCGACTTTATGGAAACGCCGCGGCCAATGCCGTGCGGGCCGCCTTCCAGGCCCGCGGTATCCTGCCGTAACCTCGCATGGCGGCCCCGGCCGCCGCCAACACACATGAAGGGCACGAGAGTGCCCTTCATGTTTTCGTTGCGGGAAGGGTCGGAAAAGTCTTAAGAAGTATAATCACTGGCATTGGCAGGGCCGGAGCCCGGAACCTCCGGGGTTTGAGCGAGGAGGAAAAATGGCCGAATGGAAGTGCCGGTATTGCGGTTGGACGAATGCGGGAAAGTGGACGCAATGCGCCAAATGCGGGCGGCAGAATGAGAGCGTGACCGAATACCAGTTACGGGCAGCATTGGGTCCTCAATTGGACGGGATCCTCGCCCGGATCGAGGAACATCTGGCGGCCGCGGCGCCCAAGTGGGATTACATGCAGCTCACATCCGAGGACCTGGAAAAGGAAGGCGGCCTGACCGCACTCGGGAACAAGGGATGGGAATTGGTGGCCATGTCAACATACAGCGAAGGCGGAACCGTCATGCTGGTCGGCCCGCAGATCTATCATATCAAGGCCCTTTATGTGTTCAAACGCCCTCAGACCCCGCTGCCGCAGGATATGCAAAACGAGATCGAACAGCTGGCCGCGCAGCTCCCGCCTCACCTGCGCGCCCAATTTCACCTGGATGGCAAGTAAAAACACCGGGCTTTGAGACGACAAACCTCTTTTATCCAAAAGGAATTGATCGATGCAAACCTTTAAACCCGTCATCCGCTGGTGGTCTTTTGTGAACCCCCGCCTGATCGCGCACTTCTCCGAGGCCCTGGTGGTCGAGTCCGACCGCTTTATCTATAAGAAGGGCATCTTCTCCAAGAGCGAGGTGGTCATCCCGTTCTCGCGCATCACCAACTATTCCCACCAGCAGTCCGCGATCGACAACCTCTTCAATGTCGGCAACTACCGGATCGAGACCGCCGGTTCCTCCATCGCTCCCGAGCTGACGCTGCTGGGTTACTCGGACAAGCTGCGCGACGTGCTGGCCCGCGCCCTCAACCGCTAGACCCCTGAAGCCTCCTTAATGGTGCCATGCAGAACCTCCCTGCCATTGCCCGTAAAATAACGGCTGTCCTCTTCGCGCAGCAATCCCTCGCCTCGGCGGGGTTCATCGCGGCCGCCACACTGAATGCCATCGTGGCTGCCGGCCTGACCTCCAACCCGGCCTACGCCGGGGTCCCCTCCGCGGTGAACCTGCTGGCGGGGGCCTTCGCGGCCTTTGGCTGGGGATACGTTTTCGACGCGGTGGGCCGCCGCAAGGGACTGGTGGCCGGGCTTTTGCTGGGAATATTGGGCTCGGGGCTGGCCTTCTATGCCATCTCCGCGCGCTCCTTCCCCCTCTTCCTGGGCGGCATGGTGCTGATGGGGGCTGCCAGCGGGGCGGTCACGCTCGGGCGTTTCGCCGCTGCGGAGGTGAACCCTCCCGCGGAGCGCGGCCGGGCCATCTCCAACGTGGTCATCGGCGGGACGGTGGGCGCGGTGGTCGGTCCCCTCGTGACCGGGCCTGCGGGGCTGTTCTTCAAGGGCCTTGCCGGGGATGAGCTGGCGGGCGCGTACGCCGTCAGCCTGGTGCTTTTCGCCATTGCCGCGGTCGTGGTGTATTTCGGCCTGCGCCCCGACCCGCGCGAGATCGGGCGTCTGGTCTCGGAGCAGTACCCCGTCTCAGGCGTGGAAGGCCGCGCGGTCCGGGGGTTCGTGCAGATCTTCCGCCAGCCGGCCGCCCTGGTGGCGCTGCTGGCCATGCTGCTCGGGCAGATGGTGATGGTGCTGGTGATGGTCATCACCTC
>CAZSPX010000399.1:0-2609 GCA_964608885.1 uncultured Anaerolineaceae bacterium
GTCCGTCTGAAGGATTTTCAGCCACTCGCCCTGAAACGATTCAATGATATTCAGCCACAGTTCGGCAATAAGTGCGTCGCGCGAGGGGAAGCGATGATAAACTGAACCCACCGGCGCGGTAATCCGCGTGGACAATCCCGCGATCGTCAAAGCGCCGAGTCCCACCTCCGCGATAATCTTTATTGCCGAATCGATGAATTCTTCGTTGTTAAAATAGGCTTTACGTCCCATGGAAGAGTATTAGAATAGATATTCTATTATGTCAAGTGTAATTCTCCGGACGCTTGCGCTTCATAGAAGAAGATTTTTATTATATAAAAAAAATGAACAGGCTCTACATTTCAGCTGCTAATTTCAAACGTCTTAAATCTCTTCATGTTATATTGATTGAATTGATTGATATTATTGATTGAATTGAATTGATAAGAACTTCCTTTTTGTGGAGTTGAGTATATGAAACGCGGTCTTGTGTGTCAAGAAGATTTTAGGCACAAGATATAGGGTTTGGGCGAAACGGTCGTTTTGGAGTTGGATCGCCGGAACCTTCTTTGTGACCGATCGGCCAGTCTATCCGCCTTCGAATGTCGTTTTTGCCAAAATTCAGACAGACCTGACCGTCACGCCTTATGAGTCTTGAAAAAAATCACAATGCGTCAGGATTGCGTGTGCCCTTCAGGGTAAATGTAATCATCCCAGGAATAATCTGGGTCGGCGTAGCAGTCGGCATGTGGGTGCGGAGTGTGCGCGTAAGAAATGGAGGATGTGGATTCCAATAGGGTGATGGCGTCCTGGATTTTTGGTCTGTCTGCCGCCTGCTTCCGCGCGACGCGCAGGCAAGTGCGGGCAGAGGCAGGCGGCGGCCTTGAACGCACCAGCCAGAGTCCCAGATGCGTGAGGATATCCCTTATGATCTGTGCGTCTTCGATGAAGCTGATGATCCGCATGATTCCCTTGCACTTGAGACACATCAAAGGATCGACTTCATAAATCTTTTGAATCAACCGCGCCCAGCTTTTTGAGTTCAAGCGGCGGGGCGACGCGAAACATCCCTTTGTTGCCATAGAAATACCCTTGCGGTCGGCGGGGTTGGTATGCGGCTGCTGACAATGGCATATATGACTCCCATGACGGGGTGCGTGAAACGAGACCTTTGCACAACGGATTATATTAGGAGCATTTGAGATTTTTCCCAATTTTTTAAGAAGAGGCGTTCAGTCCTGACCGATGCATTGGTTCTGAATCAATTTAGAAGGAGTTATGATGAATCCATTTTACCTCCCTATTCAACCTCATTTAATCCGGGTTACCGGTTTAATGGTTCATCCGAGGCTCGTGTCCCTGCGTTATGCCGGTTTGATGACTTTTGTTCCTTTCAGGAGATTGAAGGCAAATTGCCTGAAAAATGCATCAATCGCATTCTTGATCAGCCTGGGAAACCTTGCGCGATACGCCTTGTTGTATAAATGGCTCAAGCCAAAGTATTGCTCCACAATGTACCGGACTTTGGAAATCGCTTTATTGCGCGTTGTTTCATATTCAGTAAGTTCAGTTCCTGTCGTTGCTTTACGCATGATGCCGTCTTCGATTTTATTCAAGGATAAGAAATCTCGATTCGGTTTTCCAAAATATCCCTTGTCCGCAAACACTTTCTTAATGGGCTTATTCGTATGGCAACTGTAGGCAACACAAAGAGGAAGATAAGGACTGTCGTGATGAGAAGCCGGCGTCATCTCCGTTGCCAGGACGAAACCATACTGTGTATCGACGGATGCATGTTCTTTCAAACCGAAATGAGGGATATCGTTTTTCACGGTCCAGTCCGATTCCAAATCCCGGGAGAATTTAAGCGGCTTGCCATCTTTATCCATTTTACCTTCCGGCGTCTGTTTTTTCATTTTTTCTTCCTCCAGTTTTTCCGTTTTAAGCGGATGGGAAGAGGATTGTACCAGACGGGCGTCAATGGCAATCCCTTCATTAATGGTCAAGCCTTTTGCGGCAAATTGTGAGAGGAGTTCATGGTTGATCATGCGCATCGTATCTTTAGAGATTCTTCCCCGAAACCGGGAGAAAGTGCAATGATCGGGAGAAGCATCATCAAAAGAAAGCCCGAGGAACTTTTTGAAGGAGATTCTGTCGTTGATTTGGGTTTCCAGTTCCGGATCGGAATCAATTTTAAACCATTGTTGAAGAAGCAGGCCTTTCATCAGAACAATAGGCGGATAAGCATCGTTGCCTTCAAAGCTTTTCCCGACGGGATATTTTCTCAGGAGCAGACTTTCAATTCTGGACCAGTCGACGGTAACGTTGATCAGTTCCATTCTTTTGATCGCTCTGTTCTTTTCCATGGAGTTAAAGAGAGAGATATCGGCAAAGGTGAAGTTGGTTTTCATAGTTTTAAAGCCCATGATTCCTCCAAGAGATTGAATTTGAAGGAATTCTACCGGAAAAGCAGAAGCTTGTCAAGTAATATTATTAATAATATCAATATATTATCGCATTTTTAGGACTGATTAACTCAAAGAATATTCGAGGTAACATTGATTAGAAAAATAAATAACCAAGTGAGTTGTGCAAAGGTCTCATATTGCTGAGGCGACTGGAATCCCCAT
>CAZSPX010000400.1:0-2606 GCA_964608885.1 uncultured Anaerolineaceae bacterium
TTATGCCGGGAACAGCGCCTCCAGCGCACGCCAGACCTCATCGCGCCAGGCGGTGTAGTTGTGCCCTCCGTTGAACTCCCGGTAGGTCACGTCGTACCCATGCTTCTTAAGGATCGGCTGCATCCGGCGGTTGTCCGCGAGCAGCGAGTCGAACCGGCCAATGTCCATCCACAGCTTCAGCCGCTCGCGCGCATGCCGGTGACGGATGAGGTCCACGGCCGCGAAATCGCGCCCTTCCCCGTCGAAGGCCCCCGACTGGCAGATCACGCTGCCGAAGACTTCGGGCATGCGCAGGCCGGTATAAACCGCCATCAGCCCGCCCAGCGAGGCCCCCAGGATGCCGTACGCGCCGGGATTGCGGCGGATGTTCAACAGGTCCAGCTCTGCGCGCGCCAGCGGCAGGACGGTGTGATCCAGCCAGTGGAGGACCGCATCTGAACTCGAATATTCCACGCCCCGGTACCGGCCCGCGTTTTGCAGCAGCGCCAGTGCCAGCGGGCGGATGCGTCCCGCGGCAATGAGATTATCCAGCATATTCGCCAGCGAGGCGCGCTTGAGGTAGTCGGTCCCGTCATAGACCACCAGCAGCGGCACGCGTCCATTTACCGGCGGCGCATAGAGATGCACTTCGCGTTGGCCCTCCTCCACCAGCCAGTCGGTGGAAACCATGTAGCGCCTCAGGCTGCCGTGCGGGATGCCCGCCTGGCGCGCGGCCAGCGGCGTGGGCGCTCCCTCCGGCATGTAAAAGAAGTTGTTGCGCGAGCCGAAACCATTGCTGACCGTGCGCGGGTTGAGGGGGTCCAGCAGGCGCTCGCCGGTCACGGGATCGCGGAAGTAATACTCGATATAGGCATCCCGCGGCAGGGGGAAGGAGATGGCCCACAGCGGCAACCCCTCAGCCGGGGCAAGCCGTGCCGGGACCCGTCTCAGCCGCCGGGCGGATTCCCAGCCATACAGGTCGCTGTGCAGCGAGACGGTCCGCTCGCCCTGCCAGTAGAGCGTGACCTGCGAGCCGCGGATCAGCGGGTTCCCCCGGGTTGCAAGCAGTTGAAGGAGGTTTGATTCCATAATTCTCACGCAAGGAAGAGGATCGCCACGCCAGCCATCGCCACAAGCGTCCCTACGATCGCCTGGAATTTCAGGCGTTCCTTGAAGACGATGACGCTGATGGGCAGCATGAAGACCGGCGTAAGCGAGGTCAGCACGCTGGCCACCCCCACCGGGGCGTTCTGCAGCGCCAGCAGCGAGAGCGAGACCCCGATGACCGGGCCGATCAGCGCCGCCAGCATCAGCAGCCGCAGCGCGGAGGGGTGATCGCGCAGGGCCTGCACGGTGCCGCCCACCTGCCTCTGCGCCAGCGCCATGAGGGAGAGCGCCGCCAGCGCGGCCAGCATGCGGATGGCGTTCCCCTGCAGCGGTGAGAAGCTTCCGTACAATCCCTGCCGCGAGAAAACGAACCCCGTGGCCTGGCAGGCGGCCGAGATCACGCCAAACAGCACGCCGCGCGCGAAGTGGGAGGGGTGCAGCCCATTCTCATCATTTCGTTCCAGGACCACCCACAGGATGCCCCCCAGCGCCAGGGCAATGCCCACGATCTGCGCCGGTCCCAGCGATTCATCCAGGAACAGCCAGGCTTCCACCGCCGCAAGGATGGGCGAGAGGCTGAGCAGCAGGTTGCCCAGCCGCGGCCCGATGGAAAGGTAGGATTGGAACAGGAAGGCATCCCCCAGCGCCAGGCCGATCACGCCGGAGAGCGACAGCCACAGCCAGCGGTCCGCCGCTGCATCCCAGGGCAGGGGCTTGCGGAAGAGGACCAGGTTGAGCAGTGCCAGGTACAGGAGGGCAAAGACCACCCGCGTCCGGTTGGAGACCATCGCCCCCACCTGCCTCCCCGCACGCGTAATAAAGACGGAGTTGAAGGCGTAGAACAGCGAGGTCAGCAGCCCGGCGGTCTCGCCGAGATAGTTGTGCATCGGGTCAGGCCGCCCTTGGTTTCAAGGTCATAAAATGGTAAGCACCGGACGAGTCTTCGCGAAAAGGCTATTTCCTGAAGGTGCCCATCAATTCGGCATTGGCCAGGATGCGCCCGGAGAGGGCGTTCATCAGGTCCCCGGCCCCGGCATCCGAGCTGATGTTGAGCATCGCGTCCAGCGCGTACAGCTTGAAGAAGTAGCGGTGGGTCCCCGAGGGCGGGCAGGGGCCCACGTAGCCGTGGCTGCGGGCTCCGCTCAGGCCCTGGAGCGTCCCGTCCGGCAGCTTGGCGCCGGAGGGGAAGGCCTCGGGCAGCCCGCGGCTGGAGGCCGGGATGTTGAAGATCACCCAGTGGACGAACGTGCCGTTGGGGGCATCCGGATCATCCATGATCAGGGCAAAGGACCGGGTTCCGGCGGGCGGCTCGCTCCACTCCAGCGCCGGGGAGAGGTTCTCGCCCGTGCAGGTGAAGCGCGCCGGGATGCTCCCGCCCGCCTCGAAGGCAGGACTGGTGATGCGAAGGATCATTTCGACCTCCTGGGTTGGGGAAGGCGTCCCTGCTTCCGCGCCGGGCACGCGGGCCGGCTCGACAGGCAGCGCGGTGGCGGGAGGCGCCGCAGGGCTGCAGGCAGCCA
>CAZSPX010000401.1:0-2599 GCA_964608885.1 uncultured Anaerolineaceae bacterium
CGGCCGCCTGGTGAAGGTCCTGCCGTACTCCACCGATCTCCTGTCAGTGCGGGCGCAGTTGTGCGAGGAGCGGGTCGCCTATCTGTACGTCGGAGGCAGGCCGCTGAGCTTCACCCCGCCTCCCTCGGAAGATTACCCGCCGGTCTTCACGCTGCCCGGGGCCCTCATCCTTCAGGTCCGCTGCGGGGGTCCATAGGTCATAAGGGGGAGTTTGCACTGCCCCGCTTGCCGTTAAAATGGGAAGCAGGGCCCTCCCATTGGGCCCGCGATCTGCCTTCATCGTCACACCTTTCAGATTGCTTGCAGCCGGATGCGGCTGCCGCTTTGTCGTCTATAATGGGCACGCGAGGGAACATGAACACACAAACTTCCGCGATCCGAGGAATCTTTGCAGGCCTCCTGCTGGCCGCCCTCCTGCTGGCGGCTCCCGGGGCCGTGAGCCAGGCTTCCGCCCGTCCGTTCCAGGCGGCGGGAGATGGCGCCGTCCTTTCGGAGAAATCCAGCAACCCGGTGGTGGGTTCGGCCCAGAGCTTCAATATCTTCTTTACCTTCATCAACAGCGGGACTACCACCTGGCAGCCTGGCACGTACTGGTTGCAGAACATCAGCAATCCCTACGGCGCCACGCTTGTCCAACCCCTGAGCGGGCCGGTGGTCCCGGGGGGCCTTTCCACCTGGACGATCCGCATCAAGGCGCCGGTGCCTTTCGGCGTCTACTCCACCACCTGGCAGGTCTATCACAGCGGGATCGGTTTCGGCCCTCTGGTGACCGTGGATTTCAAGGTGGCCCCCGGGTGGGTGGGCGGCGTGACCATCTCCTCGGATTTCCCCCTGGTGGGGGTGGGACGCCCTCAAATTGATACCCAGGTCATGGCCTACGCCGGGGTCCCTTCCGGCAGCACGACCGTGTTCGTGCCCATGCTCTTCCGCAATGCCTGGAGCATCTATAATGCAGCCCTCTACATTCAGAACGTGGACGCCGGCAGCGCGGCCGATATCACGGTGCATTATTACGATGCGGACGGCAACCTGACCTGCACGCGCAATGACAACATCCCTGCCCTGGCCTCGCACGGCTACTGGCTCCCCAAGGAGTGTGTTCCGAACGACTGGGTAGGCGGCGCGGTCATTACCTCCGACCGCGATATTATCGCCCTCGGACGCCCGCACATTGGCGCGGAGATCACCACTTACAACGGCTTTTCCTCCGGAAGCAGCAGCATGTATGTCCCCATGCTGTTCAGCCGCGCCTGGAATAGCTACAATGCGGCGCTTTACATCCAGAACACGGATGCCTTCTCCTCCACCGATATCAGCATCCAGTACCGCGACCTGAACGGCAACCTGACCTGCACCCATAACGATACCCTCGCGCCTCGCGCCGCGCGCGGCTACTGGATCCCCCTGGAGTGCGTGCCCACCGGCTGGGTTGGCGGCGCAGTCATCACTTCCAGCGCCACCGATATTGTCGCCATCGGACGCCCCCACATCGGGACCCGGATCACGGCCTATAACGGTTTCGCCAGCGGCTCCCAGGATGTCACGGTGCCCATGCTCTACAAGTCCACCTCGGACGGGAACGAGAGCGCCCTCTACATCCAGAACCTGGACAATACGTTCTCAGGCAATATCGAGATGTACTTCTACGACATGACCGGCGACCAGACCTGCTTCAAGACGGATACCATCCCTCCCTTCGCCTCGCATGGATACTGGCTGGCGGCCGAAGACTGCCTGCCCGAGGACTGGCGCGGCTCGGTGGAGATCCGCTCGGATACCAGTGTGGTGGCGATGGGCCGGCCGCACTACGGCACCGAGATCTTTGCCTATGACGGCTTCGTTTCGAACAGCACCAACGCCTTCCTTCCGATGCTGTTCCGTGTGGCCTTCGACGGCACCTACAACGCGGCCTTTTATCTTCACAATGTGGATGTCGGGCAGACAGCCAATGTGACGATGGATTACTACGATTCGAGCGGCCTGCTGGTCTGTTCCGTGTCGGATACCATTGGTCCCCTCGCCGCTCTCGAAGTCCAGGTGGCGAATATCGACCTGCCCTGCCCGTAGGCTGGATTCCCGGAACATGCCCGGCGCGCGCCGGGCATGTTCTTTTAATACCGTGCCGTTTCTCCGACTGGACAAAAAGCGGGCGCTCATGTAAAATAGGGCGCTGTCATTTCGGCAAGAAATTTCTGGAGGAAGTCCCTTGGCTAACATCAAGTCTCAGATCAAACGCAACCGCACCAACGAGAAGAAGCGCCTGCGCAACCGCACCTTCCGCGGCGCGGCCCGCAGTGCGGTAACCGCGGCGCGCCTCTCCTTCGATGAGGGCGCTCCCGAAACGAAGGAAGCCGTCACCAGGGCCATCAGCCTGCTCGACAAGGCCGCCGAGAAGGGCGTGCTGCATCCGAACAACGCCGCCCGCCGCAAGGGCCGCCTGATGAAGCGCCTGGCGAAATTCACCCCCACCGCTCCCGCCGCCGAGACCGAAAAGGCTGAGGAGACCAAGGGCAAGAAACCCGCCAAGAAGAAATAGTGCGTTCATCCGGTTGATTGCAAAGACGCGCAGGCGCGATCCATGAATCGCACCTGCGTTTTT
>CAZSPX010000402.1:0-2597 GCA_964608885.1 uncultured Anaerolineaceae bacterium
ACATCACCCGCTCGGTAACCCCCAACGTGTACAGCCAGGCGGCCAAGTCCAAGAGCGTGGGCGAGGAGGGCACGCCGGATTACGTCTGCCCGGCCAACCTGGACCCCGACCTGGAGAAGAAACTGAAGCACTATGCCTGGCGCGCGCACAACGTGCTGGGGACGCTGGACATCTCGCGCACCGACATCCGCCTGGACGACGAGGGCGCCCCGCGCCTGATGGAGATCAACACCCTCCCCGGGCTGACGCCCAACTACAGCGACCTGTGCCTGCAGGCCGCCGCGGAGGGGATCGACTACAAGGACCTGATCCTGGAGATCCTGTACCTGGCTGCCGGCCGCTGGGGGATGCTGGAGCCGCGCGAGCTGCCGCCTCCGAACGGGAAGAAATAGTCACCTCAGTTACTAACAAAAGACCCCGCACGATGCGGGGTCTTTTTATCATGTGAGAAGACCCCACAATTCCTCCACAATTCCATGACCCTTCCTTTACAGGCGGAAAATATACTGCCATTGTGAAAACATTCTTCCTCCTGTGCTCAAGGAAAACCCCATGACCATTAAAACGAATAGTGCCTCCCCTGCCCCGCAGGCCAAAACCGCCACCGGGGCGGCGGGTCTCCGGGATTCCACATTTGTGAAGCGCATCCGCCGAATGCCCCGCTTCGTGCGCTGGGGCCTGCCCCTGCTGCTCGTGCTGATCGCGGCGGGAGGCTTCGCCTATTACCGCCTCGTCTACCTCCCGGCGCAGACCGCCGCCGCGGAGACCTCCACAATGCAGACGGCCACCGCGCGCCAGGGTGAGCTGGTGATCTACGCCAGCGGCACCGGCACGCTGATCTCGGCGGACGAGACCGACCTGGCGTTCAAGACCGGAGGCGAGGTGAGCAAGATCAACGTGGCAGTCGGCGATACCGTCAAGGCAGGCGACCTGCTGGCCGAGGTGGACGACACCGACGCCCAGCTGGCCCTCACGCAGGCCAAACGCTCCCTGCGCGAGCTGACCTCCCCCACCGCGGTCGCCTCGGCGCTGACCTCCCTGGCGGATGCCAAGACAGCGGTCGCCAGCGCCTACAACCACCTGCAATATGTCATCAGCCCGAACGTGGTGTACTGGGAGGAGCAGGCCTCCAGGGCGCAGACCGCCGTGGACGAGGCGCAAAAAGCGGTCGATGCGGCTCCTGCTGACACCGCATTGCAGGATGCCCTCAAGAAGGCCAAAGACACGCTTACCTATATGCAGGACAAGGTGAGCGGGGCCTGGCTCAGCTACCAGTCCAGCTACGTGCCGAACCACTTCACCGTCTTCGACCGCTCCACCGGCAAGAAGTCCGTCTCCGCGCCCAGCGATGCGGAGATCCTGACCGCCCGCGCGGAGCTGGCCTCGGCACAGGCCGCCCAGCAGGAGGCGCAGTACCTGTATGACGCGCTGACCGGCGTCACGGTCCCGGAAGATGCGACCGGCTCGGGCCTGACAGATCTGGAGCAGGCACAATCCGACCTGGAGGCGGCGCAGGCCGACCTGGACGGGACGAAGCTCTACGCCTCGATCTCAGGCACGGTCATGTCCATTGACATCACCCAGGGCAGCACCGCCACCAGCGGGACGGCTGCCATCACCGTGGCCGACCTGACCCATCCCTCCCTCGACCTGTACCTGGACGAATCCGACTGGGACAACGTCAAGGTGGGCTACCCTGTGGAAGTGACCTTCGACATCCTGCCGGAGAAGACCTTCAACGGCGAGGTGACGCAGGTGGACCCCGGTCTTTACACCAGCAACGGCTCCTCGGCGGTGCACGCGGTGGTGAAGCTCACCGGCATCGACCCGGCGACCTTCAACCTGCCGCTGGGGACAAGCGCCTCCGTGGATGTGATCGGCGGGCGCGCGGAGAACGCCGTGCTCGTGCCGGTCGAGGCCCTGCACCAGGCCGGAGACCAGTACACCGTGTTCGTCATGGAGAACGGCACACCGACCCTGCGGGTGGTCGAGGTGGGCCTGCAGGACTCGCTCTACGCCCAGATCACCTCCGGGCTGAACGCCGGAGATGTGGTCACGACCGGCATCACGGAGACCAAATGAGCGCCTCCCCGATCATCGAGACCATCGACCTGGCCAAGGTCTATGGCATGGGAGATGTGACGGTGGCGGCCCTGGATGGGGTGAGCCTCCAGATCCATGCCGGGGAGTTCGTAGCGATCATGGGCCCCTCCGGCTCCGGCAAGAGCACATTGATGCACATCCTGGGCTGCCTCTCCCAGCCCAGCAGCGGCCAGTACATCCTGGATGGCGAGGACGTGAGCCACCTGGACAAGGTGGAGCTGGCCTCCATCCGCAACCGCAAGCTGGGATTCATCTTTCAGGCCTACAACCTGCTGGCGCGCACCAGCGCGCTGCGGAACGTCAGCCTGCCGCTGCTCTACAACCACAACGGCGGCGTGGGCGTGGCGGAGGGCGATGAGAGGGCCCGCCTGATGCTGGAGCGCGTGGGGCTGGGCGACCGCATGGAACACCAGCCGCATGAGCTTTCGGGCGGGCAGCAGCAGCGCGTGGCCATCGCCCGCGCCCTCATCAACGACCCGGTGGTGGTCATTGCG
>CAZSPX010000403.1:0-2575 GCA_964608885.1 uncultured Anaerolineaceae bacterium
GCTTGATGAGGTGCGGGCGAAGGGTACTACGCCCGGGCGGGAATTGTACCACAGGCCTTCAGACCCCAAAGGTCTTGGAAACCTTTGGGGTCTCTTTGTTCGGAATCGTTACTTTCATCACTACCTCCCCAAAATGAACGATCCTATAATTTTAAAGAGGGTTGGCTCCACCCCTTTGCGGGGAAAGGGATGGTTGGCCGCCTGGACAGCAGGAAGGGTGTGTGTATCCGGACTGCGTCAAGATTTCTTGCATTTGGTGAGGGAAAATGAAAAGAGTCGGTTCACTGATCGCCGTGCTGGTCCTGCTGAGTCTTGAGCTGATCCCGTCAGCGCCTGCGCAGGCAGCCACACTGCTTCGGGAGGACCAGCCCGATTGCCCGGACATCGATCCTCGCCTCGCGAGCCTGCCTGCCTACAAGTCGATTCTTCCGCCAGAGTGCCTCGGGAAGTACAAGGCGCTGCTCCTGCCTTCCGGGGGGGAAGCGATCTCCGGAGAGAACGAACCGCCTGATGATACAGCGCCCGACACCCTCGGTGGGCCGGATACCTTCGGCTATACCTTTGACGATACCGCTGCCTACAGTTGGATCCCCGGCACGGTCAACAGCGGGCTGACCGGCGATGATGAGGCCTCCGGACCGGTGAACATCGGCTTTCCCTTCCCGTTCTACGGTGTGCCGCGCACCCAGCTCTATTTCTCCACCAACGGGCTGATCACCTTCAGCGGTCCCGACGCCACCCCGGCCAGCACACAGATCCGGTTCAACAGCAAGCCGCCGATAGACATGCTCGCATCCTACTGGCAGGACCTCGTGGTGGGGGGCCCGGTTTCCCCGGCGGGCGCGATCTACACCGGGCAGGGCGGCAGCGCGCCCAACCGCTACTTCGTGGTGGAATGGCGTAACGCGACTCCCTACCTCCCCTACCAGACATCGAACCCGTCGATCTTTTCTTTCGAAGCCATCCTGTATGAGAACGGAAATATTTCCGTTCAATATGGCCCCACTGTGCCGGGTTATTCGACCGGAGTGGGCGAGAGGCATGCAGGGATCAAATCTATCTTCGGGGCTTCCTCGCTCGAATACTTCTTATCTGATCTTCCTGCCTCCAAGAACATCCTGTACACCTATCCGACCGCCTCGACCGCCCGGGTGGAGATGGGCCCTCCGTGGATCAAGCAATTGGCCGCCGCAGGTTCGACCGTGGACATCCCGCTTACCCTGTACAACACGGGGAACAAGGGTGCGGACGTGTTTGACCTCACCATGTTATACAATTCCTGGCCGTACACCCTCCATAAGAATATCGCCAGCACTCCTGCGCTGACCGACACGGATGCGGACGGCAAGGTGGACACCGGCTCCATTCCCCAGGGCGGTTCGATCGGATTGATCGTCCGCTTCAACCCCTCCGCAGGGTCTCCCGTGGGGATCCTGGAGGCCGGCGAGCTCCACGCGAAATCCTCGCTGTCGACCTTGGTGGAATCCTATTCAAAGATCTGGCTTACCGTCCCGCCCCGCCTCGCCAGCGTCTTCGGTGATGCTGCGGACGGCTCCATGGAGCTGATGCTCGCCAGCCCCGCTGCCGGAGGAAGCCTCACCAGGCCCGGCCCGGATGACACGAATGGCTACTACCCGGCGGTGGCAGAGATGCCCAACGGCAACTACTTCTACGCCTGGGAGAATTATCTGCCTGCCGGTATAAGGCTGGTGGAATCCATCCAGTACACCATTGCCGGGCGGGATGGCAGCGCGCTGCTGGCCATGAGCCGCCTGCCGAACGATCCCGTCGGCGATCTGGTCCTGCAGGACTTCACCCCCTCTGTGGCCGCCGCTCCCGATGGCACGCTGGGCATGGTCTGGCTGCGTGAGGTCCACAACCTTTCCACCGGCCTGTCGCTCTTCAACGCCTATTTCGCCACCTTCAACAGCGCGGGAGTGATGACGCACGCCCCCATCAATGTCTCCAATGACATCGACTGGGGCTATCTTGACGTGGAGGACCCCGTCCTCGCGGCGACGACCGACAACCGCTTCGTGATTGCCTGGAAAGACTGGTCCGGTTATGACCGGATCGCCTACGCTGCCTACACCACCGCTGGCGTGCAAGTGAAGGGCCGGACGCTGTTACCCAGCGGCGGTACGCACAACCAGTCGCCGGTGATCAACTCTCTCAACGGCGGGAAGGTCATTCTCAACTGGAACGCCGGCGCCCTCGGATCTTACTACACCTTGATCAACAGCGCGGGGAATATCGTCGCCTCGCCAGCCTCGATAACCGCAGGGACCTCCTTCGATGGCTGGTACGCCGACGCGGTGCAGCTGCCCAACGGCAATATCGCCATCGCATGGGTCAGCGGGTACGGCTTCACCAATGCCATCCTGAACCCCTCGGGCAGCCGCATCTATGGGCCGGCGGCCGAATCCAGCCTTACAAATATTTACATCAGCAAGTATGACCGCATCTCCGTCACCACGGACGAGTCCAGCCGGGTGATCATGAGCGTGCCCCTGACCGAAGACGAGGGGGGCCGCATCCTGGCGTATGGGATCGCGAACTCCCAGAGTGTCTTCGA
>CAZSPX010000404.1:0-2565 GCA_964608885.1 uncultured Anaerolineaceae bacterium
ACCTGAAGTTCAACGACACCCTCATCCCCGCCGACCATGTCCACAAGGCGTTCATGGCCGCCCTCAAGAGCTACGGCCAGGTGCTTACCGCAGAGCAGGTCATCGTGCAGCTGGCCGCAGAGCAGGAAAAGGCGCAGTCCGCATGACGGTGCTTGACCCTGACCGCCAGAAGAAGGCAAAGGAATATGCGCGTATTGGCAGGCGCCTGTGGCTGGTGGACACCGCCTTTGGCGCCCTCTATGCACTGGCCTGGCTTTTCACGGGCTGGGCGGTGCGCCTGCGCTCCGCGCTGGAGGGCATCTCCTCCAACCCCTGGTTCGGGGTGGCGGCCTTCGCGGCGGTCTTCATGGGGATCTATGTGCTGCTGAGCCTCCCGCTCGGATACTACGGGGGCTTCGTCCTCCCGCACCGCTTCGGGCAGTCCAACCAGACGCTCAAGGGCTGGATCATGGACCAGCTCAAGGGCATGGCCATCGGCGCCCCCCTCGGCCTGCTGCTCGTGGAGCTTCTCTACCTGGCGCTGCGCCAGACCGGCGCTTTGTGGTGGCTGTGGGCCGCGGCGGGGATGCTCCTCTTCAGCGTGCTGCTCTCCAACCTGGCGCCCATCCTGATCATGCCGCTCTTCAACAAGTTCGTCCCGCTGGGCGAGGAGCATGCCGACCTGGCCGAGCGCCTGATGAAGCTGGCGGCCCGGGCCGGGACGAAGGTGCGCGGCGTCTTCAAGTTCGACATGTCCCGCCGCACGAAGGCCGCCAACGCCGCACTCACCGGCATCGGCAGCACCCGCCGCATCGTGCTGGGCGATACCCTCATCAACGAGTTCACCCCCGACGAGATCGAGACCGTCCTCGCCCACGAGCTGGGCCACCAGGTGCATCGCGATATCCCGCTGATGATCCTCTTCGGGACGCTCAGCACCACCCTCAGCCTCTATCTGGCCTCGCTTGCCCTCAACTGGGCCATTGGCTTCTTCGGCTTTAACGGCACGGCCGATCCCGCGGCCCTCCCGGCCCTTGCCATCATCCTCGGCGCCTACGGCCTCATCACCATGCCCCTTGATAACGCCTTCTCCCGCTGGCGCGAGGGGATGGCCGATGATTACGCCCTGCAGGCCACCGGCAAGAACGAGGCCTTCATGTCCGCCTTCACGCGCCTCGCCAACCAGAACCTCGGCGAGTTGGACCCCGAGGGCTGGGTGGTGTGGCTCTTCCATTCGCACCCTCCGCTGGGCTCCCGCATCGAGAAGGCCCGCGCGTGGAAGGGCGGGGGCTGAAGCCCGCCGCCTTGATCCCCACGAAAGCCGGCTAAAGCCGGCTCAAAGAGTCGAAGGGGCTTGCGTGGGGGCTGCCGCGCCACTTGCACCGCACTGCAACGGACTGCATCCGTTGCAGTGCAGGTGAGCGCCTCCGGCAAGTCTGTCGATTCTTTTTCCCCTTGACCGGTATGCTATAATGATTCTAAGGAAGTGAGATAACCTTATCAGTGCAGGCTGCTTGATTCGGTTTTCTTGCTTGGAGGGAGAATGAAGAGATATTTTTTCCTTGCCCTGGCAATGGTGGTTATCCTTGCCTGCAGCCTGGTGTCACCTTCCAGGCCTGCCCCGTCAGGCCCCGAGGCGGAGATCCCCGCCCAGGTTCAAGTTCCCACCTCGACCGAAGCCCCCATAGCGACACCTACACCGGCCCCGACAGACACACCGGAGCCGACAGCCGGCCCGACTGAGACGCCGACCCTGGTGCCATTATCCATACCCACTGTGGAGATCCTTCCCCAGCAATGGAATGGCTTCTATACCTACCCCACCGGCCAGAAGCAGCGCATCACCCTCTACATCGAAAAGGTGAATGAGGAGAAATTCACCGGCAAAATGATCTGGGCTTCCTTTGGCAGTTTCAGGGGCGCCATACTCAGGATGAACGGCGAGTATGTGACGGATTTCGGGGATCGGATCGAACAGGTCAAGTGGAAGAACCTGGAAGACTACAGCCTGGATAACACAACGGGCTACTGGCTGAAATGGACGGAAACCGAAGTGATCGACGGGGGGAACTACACGGTGAACGGCTGGTATTACGCCCATATCCGCGAAGACGAGACCATGGTGGCAGTTTACTTTTTCAATGACAAGGAGACTGTCGCCGATGTCGGCAGGTTCGTCCTGGAGCTGGTCACGCGCTAGCGGCGGGCTGAGATTTTGAAAAAAACTTCCGAAGTCTCCGAGACTTCGGAAGTTTGCTTATAGGTCCCAGCTTTTTCTTCGTATCAAAATGGGGATGATGACGATCAGCACAATGATGATGCTGACCAGCGTGATCCAGTCCGTGGAGCCCACCTCCGAGATGACCGCCGGGGTGGGGGTGGCCGCGAGAGCTGCCTCTGCCGATCCTGCCGCGCCGAGGGTGGGGCCCGCAAGCATCGCGCTGGCCCCTGCCAGCAGCAGCCCGATGCCGATCAATCCTGCAGGTCGAAGGGTGAGAAGAATCTTCTTTCTGTCCACCTAGGCAATTATATCATGTCACATATTATGCCTAATTGTGTCCCTTATATGTACTTTTGCTCTTTTTT
>CAZSPX010000405.1:0-2535 GCA_964608885.1 uncultured Anaerolineaceae bacterium
CGCTGCAGATGCTCTCCTATCACATGAGCGTGATGCGCGGCTTCGACCCGGATTTCCCGCGCAACCTGTCCAAGACGCTGACGGTGGATTAGGAAATTTATGTCATTGCGAGCGGCGCTCCGCGCCGCTCGCAATGACATGGGAATCCATAGTACACTTCCCGGGATATGCCATCCGTCAGCATCCTCATCGTCACATGGAACAGCGCGGCGCACCTGCCGCGCTGCCTGGCCGCCCTGGGGGCGCAGACCTTCAGCGATTTCGAGATCGTCATCGTGGACAACGGCTCCACCGACGGGGGCGTGGAGGCCCTGCCCGACCGCTTCCCGGCGCTGAGCTTCCAGGTGGAGCGCAACGGGGAAAACCGGGGCTTTGCCCCCGCCAATAACGCGGGCGCACGGCTGGCCTCCGCTCCCTGGCTGGCGCTGCTCAACGCGGATGCCTTCCCCGAGCCGGACTGGCTCGAGAAGCTCCTCGCCGCGGCGCAGGAGCATCCCGAGTACCTGTCCTTTGCCTCGCGGCAGCTCCAGGACCGCGACCCGGAGCTGCTGGACGGCGAGGGCGACGCCTACCACGTCAGCGGGACGGCCTGGCGGCGAGGGTACGGCCAGCGGGCCGGGGCGGTCGAGGCGCCGCGGCCGGTCTTCAGCGCGTGCGGGGCGGCGGCGCTTTATCACCGCGAGACCTTCCTGCAGGCGGGCGGCTTCGATGAGGATTACTTCGCCTACTTCGAGGATGTGGACCTGGGCTTCCGCCTGCGGCTGGCAGGGACGCAGTGCCTGTACGTGCCCGGGGCGGTCGTCCGTCACGTGGGGTCCGCGAGCACGGGCAAGCGCAGCGGGTTCGCGGTCCATCACGGGCTGCGCAACCTGATCTGGACGTTCTTCAAGGACATGCCCTCGCCGATGGTCTGGATGTACCTGCCGGCGCACCTGCTGCTGCTGGGGGCGCTTTTCACGGTCTATCTCTTCCGGGGCAGCGGCGGCCCGGCGCTGCGGGCGCTGTGGGATGCGGCGCTGGGAATGCCGGCGGTCCTGCGAAAGCGCGCCCGGGTCCAGGCGGGGCGCAGGGGAGACTGGCGCGAGGTCCGCGCGGCGATGACCCGCGGCCTGCTCGAGCCGGTGAGGGAGTATTCGAACCGGTAAGGAATTTGGGCGGCGCTGCGAGGCCGTCACCCCATGGGGTAGCACCCAATCCACCCGCGAGATCCCGCGCGGGTGGATTGTTTTTTGGGCGGGGTGAGGCTATACGGGAGGGATGGCAGGGGGGCGGAACCGGCCCCGGCGGTAGGATTTTTCCATTTTGCAGGCAACAGTCCACTCCATGCTCTCCATGCACACAGTGCACGTTTTGTAAGTTGACATCTGAACATTTGTTCTATAAAATGAAAACGGCGAGGACCACGAATGGATGAAAAAGAAGAACTGCTCACACCACACCAGGTGGCCGAACTGCTGAAGCTGAGCCCCTCCTACATCTACAAGATCATCCGCACGGGGGAGATGCCGGCGCTGCGCTTCGGCAGGTCGGTGCGGGTGCGGATCGGCGACCTGATCTGGTACCTGCACGAGAAGGCGCCCGCCTCGCTGGCCCAGGGGGTGTTGCAGGCCCTGGAAGAATCACAGGCCATCCACGAGGAAAGCGAATGAACGAATCCGAACAGATCAAATCCCTGCAGCAGGAGCTGGACCGCAAGGAACAGCAGATCCTGGAGATGCGCCTGGCGCTGATCGAGACCCGGCTGGCGCAGCTGGACGACCACGAGACGCGGCTGCGCACGGTGGAGCAGCGCGCCCTGGAGACCCGGACCATCGTCACGCTGGCGTTCGGCTCGGGCCTGCTCTCGCTGGGCAACCTGATCACCCTGTGGATGAAATAAGAATGCGGCAATGAAAAAAGGTCAGGACGGCCGGGCGGGAGAACATCCTGGAAGAGTCGCAGAGCGAGCTTGGGGTGTATTCGTTCCTTCGCGAAATCCGGTTCTGATCAAGAACCGGATGAGCATCGCGAAGTACATGTGCCTGCAAGGGGATCCCATAGGGACCCCGAGCGAAGCGAGCGTAGCGAAGCACCCCGAAACAAAATGGAGGGGAAGCGAGTGGGCAGCGAACGGCCAGATCTGGCCTTATTCATTCATTTTTCAGCGCCTGCTCCCATATCTGGGGGCTGGGGGGGACATGTCCCCGAAGCGGACATCGTCCTCGAAGCGTAGCGGACGGGAGTGGACCGCGGAGCGTCCCGTAGCTTGCGGAGGGAGGGGATCGCGGAGCACACGTGCCCGTAAGGGGATCCCCGAAACGGAGTGGAGGGTATTCGAGGCAAATTCGAATTCTTCAATTCGAATCCTCCCCCCTACCTCGATCCATCTGGCCGCCTGCTCCCTGGAGACTTCTTTCCACTACCGCGTGATGCAGCGTCTCGGCTGGCAGGGGGAGAACCACCTGAACATCTTCGGGCGGCTGCGCGTGCTGGCCGGGGCGTGGAACCCGCAGCACTTCGTGATCGACGCGACGGGCGTGGGCGAGGGGCTGTGGG
>CAZSPX010000406.1:0-2533 GCA_964608885.1 uncultured Anaerolineaceae bacterium
CCGCGCACCGTGTGGAGGAGCCGCGCCTCCCCTTCGCCTTCCAGCTTCTGGCGCAGGTAGCGGATATACACTTCGATGATGTTGCTCTCCCCGCCGAAATCGTAGCCCCAGACACGGTCGAAGATGACCTCGCGGGTGAGCACCTGCTTGGGATGCCGCAGGAACAGCTCCAGCAGCTCGTATTCCTTGGCGGTGAGCGGGACGAGGCGGCTGCCGCGCGAGGCCTGCCGCGAGCCGGTGTCGAGCGTCAGGTCGGCGAACTTCAGCACCGGCACGCGCTCGGGCTGGGTGCGGCGCAGCAGGGCGCGCACGCGCGCCAGCAGCTCATCCAGGTTGAAGGGCTTGACCAGGTAATCGTCCGCGCCGGCGTCCAGCCCCTGGACGCGGTCCTGGACGGTATCCTTGGCGGTCAGCATCAGGATGGGGATGGAGCCGCCGGTGCGCAGCCGGTGGCAGACCTCCAGGCCGTCCATGCCGGGCAGCATCCAGTCGAGGATCACCAGGTCGGGGGTGTGATCGCGGGCCAGGATCAGCCCGGTGCGCCCGTCGGTGGCGGTATCCACGGTGTAGCCTTCGTACGCCAGGCCGCGCTGCAGCAGCTTGAGGATGGCCTGGTCATCCTCGATGATCAAGATTCTCTCATTCATAAGGAACTCTCCCGCTCCGCATTTTGAAAAAGGCAGATAATATGATCGCTGAGGGCGACGCGCAGGGCCGGCATACTGATGGGAATGACGTTTCACTGGCCCTGGCTGTCACATTAAAATATACCACATTTGTTTGATAGAATTCCCGCATGCATCCGGGCAAGCGTCTATTCGATGGGATCGTGGCCGGCGTGGGGATGGTCGTGCTGCTGCCGGTGTATCTCCTGCTGGCCCTGCTGGTGTGGGTGGACCTGGGGCTCCCGGTGCTGTTCCGCCAGATTCGTCCCGGCTACAAGGGGCGGCCCTTTACGCTCTACAAGTTCCGCACGATGGAGGCGGGGGCAGCCGCGGACGAGGCCCGTCTCTCGCGCTTCGGCCGCTTCCTGCGCTCCACCAGCCTGGATGAGCTGCCCGAGCTGTTCAATATCTTGAAGGGGGAGATGAGCCTGGTGGGCCCGCGCCCGCTGCTGATGGAATACCTGCCGCTCTACAGCGCCGAGCAGATGCACCGCCATGACGTGCTGCCGGGTCTCACCGGGTGGGCGCAGGTGCACGGGCGCAACACCCTCACCTGGCCGGAGCGCTTCGCCCTGGACGTGTGGTACACGGAGCACTGGTCCTTCTGGCTGGACCTCAAGATCATCCTGATGACGATCTGGAGGGTGCTCACCCGCCAGGGCGTGAGCCAGGAGGGCCAGGCCACCGTGGAGTATTTCAGGGGAAATGAGGAATAAAACAAGACTTCCGAAGTCTTTACATCGTACCGCTCAGCGGTAAGACTTCGGAAGTCTGGCTTCGGAACCGGCACCTGCCTCGCAACGACATGCTATTTCTTGGGCGTGGTCATTTCCTGGCGCACGGTGTGATACAGGGTATCGGCCTTCAGCTCGTTGAGGGCGTAGCAGGGGGCCTTGAGGTGGTCGGCCAGCGCCTGCGCGAGACCCTGGTCGAAGGCGGCATGCTCCATGTTGATGACGACCGCGCGGGTATGCTCCTGCGCGATCAGCTCGGCAAAGCGCAGGGATTCCTCCTGCGGCGGCAGCGAGCCGATGGAGACGTTCCCCGCGCCGTCCGTCAGCACGATGAGCAGCGGCTCCACGTCCGGGTGGACGTGCTTCTCGTGGGTCAGCACGTCATGCGCCATGAACAGGCCGGCGGAGAGGGGAGTCTTGCCGCCCACGGGGATGTCGATCAGCGCGCGCTGGGCGAGCTGCACCGAGTTGGTGGGGGGCAGGACGAGGGTGGCCCGGTCCTTCTGGAAGACGATCAGCCCCACGCGGTCGCGGCGCTGGTAGGCGTCCGTCAGCAGCGAGAGGATGGCGCCCTTGGTGGCATTCATGCGCTCGGAAACCGCCATGGACCAGGAGGCATCCACCAGGAACAGCACCAGGTTGGCGACGCGCTTCACGCGCACCTTGCGTTGCAGGTCGCCCTTCTCGATGGCGAAGGCGAGGCGCTTGCGCTGCTCGATGCGGCGCTTCTGGAAGGGGGCCGCGGCGCGGAAGGTGGCGTCGAAGGCGATATCGTCGCGCCGGTCGCGCGCCGGGCGGGCCTTGATATAGCGCCCGTGCTTGCGCTCGGTATGCGTCAACGAGCGGCGGCCGGCGTGCTTGCGGGCCAGCTTGTCGAGCGGGGTGTTGAGCTTGCGGGGGGTGAACGCTTCGCCGGGGCGGATCTTCTGCCCGCCCTCCCACCAGTTGGCGTTGGAGTGCGCGAAGACATCCTGCTGCTGCGGGGAGGGCTCGCCCTGCTGGGGGCCCTCCTCATCCAGGTGGGCACCAACCTGGCCAACGACGTGCTGGACTTCCAGAAGGGCGCCGACACCGCGGAGCGCCTGGGCCCCAC
The DNA here is from genome assembly GCA_964608885.1 of uncultured Anaerolineaceae bacterium. GTDB lineage: Bacteria > Chloroflexota > Anaerolineae > Anaerolineales > Villigracilaceae > JACPVF01. Next base: position 2,493 of record CAZSPX010000406.1, read on the forward strand.
CCGCGTGGTGGCATCGGGCCTGCTCTCGGCGCGGGCGGTGG
>CAZSPX010000407.1:0-2531 GCA_964608885.1 uncultured Anaerolineaceae bacterium
GGACGGGGAGGTGAGGCCGACGCAGGAGAACGACCCGCGCATCACGCGGGTGGGCAGGTTCCTGCGCCGTACACGGCTGGACGAGCTGCCCCAGTTCTGGAACGTGGTGCGCGGGGAGATGAGCCTGGTGGGACCGCGCGCCGAGCGCTATGAGCTGGTGAACGCCTACCAGAAGCAGATCCCTTTCTACCGCGCCCGCCTGCTGGTCAAGCCGGGCCTGAGCGGCTGGGCGCAGATCAATTACGGGTACGCGGCCAGCGTGTATGACACCGTCATCAAGCTGGAATACGACCTGTATTACATCAAGCACCGTTCCCTCCTGATGGACTTCAACATCATCCTGCGGACCATCGGCACGGTCATCCGCCGGAGCGGGAGGTGAGATGAGGATCCTGGTGACAGGAGGGGCAGGATTCATCGGGTCGCACATCGTCCAGGCGCTGCTGGAGCAGGGCTCACAGGTGCGCGTGCTGGATAATTTCTCGACCGGAAAGCGCGAAAACCTGGAGCCCATGCAGGACGAAATCGAGCTGATCGAGGCCGATCTGAGGGATGCGGAACGGGTCATGGAGGCCGTGAAAGGCGTGGAGGTGATCTTCCACGAGGCAGCCTTCGTGTCGGTGCCGCAATCCATGGACGAGCCCCGAGCCTGCTTCGAGGTGAATGTGACCGGGAGTTCTCACCTGATGGAAGCGGCGCGCAGGATGGGGGTGCGGCGGGTGGTGTTCGCCAGCAGCGCGGCGGTCTACGGGGATGTTTCTGAAATGCCACTCACCGAGAGCAGCGCTCTGCACCCTCTTTCGCCGTATGCTGCCTCCAAACGCGTGGACGAGATCTACGGCCAGCTCTACACGGAAGCATTCGGGCTGGAGGTGGCGGCGCTGCGCTATTTCAATGTCTACGGCCCGCGCCAGCGGCCCGATTCCATGTACGCGGCCGCGGTCCCGATCTTCATCCGGCGGCTGTTGGACGGCAGGCCCGTCACGATCTACGGCGACGGGGGCCAGACGCGCGACCTGATCAATATCCACGACGTGGTGCGCGCCAACCTGGCCGCCGCCGAGGAACCCGCGGCCCCCGGGCAGATCTTCAATATATGCACCGGCACCGAGACGCGCATCCTCGACCTGGTACAGGTGCTTCAGGGGTTGTTCCCCGAGGCCCCCGCGCCGGTCTTTGCAGGCCCGCGCCCGGGCGATATCTATCGCTCCATCGGATCGCCGCATAAAGCCGCGGAGCTGATGGGCTTCCGCGCGGAGGTCACGCTGGAGGAGGGGCTGCGCGAATCGGTGGAATGGATGCGCGGACAGTAGCCTGCCTATGCCATCGAACAGTCCGCGGCCCCAGATCCGCAACCGCTTCGTCTTGATCGGCGATATCGCCCTGATCATCATCTCGGTGCTGGGCAGCTTTGCGCTGCGGCTGAACGCCAGCAACCTGCCCTTCTATTTCCCGGCGGTGATGGTGATGTGCGCGGTGGCGCTGCTGGTCAAGATCCCCACCTTCTATTTCTTCGGCCTGTACCGCCGCCTCTGGGCGTATGCCAGCACCAATGAGCTGCGGCTGATCACCGCGGCGGTCTCCACTGCCTCGGTGCTGGCCTCCGGGGTGATGCTGGCCCTGCTGGCCCTGGAACTTGTCCGCCCGGGCATGCCGCGCTCTGCGCTGGGCATCGACTGGCTGCTTTCGATCATCCTGATCGGCGGTTCGCGCTTTGCCCTGCGGATGCTCTCGGAACAGTCCAACAACCGGAACGGGCACGGCAAGCGGGTGCTTATCATCGGCGCGGGGGATGCCGGAGCGCTGGTGGTGCGCGAGCTGCAGAAGACCTCGCAGGTGAACCTGACCCCGATAGGGTTCCTGGACGACGACCCTGCCAAGCAGCGCCATGAGATCTACGGGATCCGCGTGATCGGGAAGATTGATGACCTGCCGCGCGTCCTGGATAACGGCCAGGCCGAGGAGGTCATCATCGCCATCCCGACCGCGCCGGGCAGCGTGGTGCGCAAGGTGACGGATGTCTGCCGGTTGAAAGGAATCCCTTCACGCACGATGCCGGGAATCTATGAGCTGATCGGCGGGCGGGTCAATGTGAGCCGCTTGAGGGAGGTGGACATCACCGACCTGCTGCGGCGGGACCCGGTGCGGCTCAACGATGAGCGCGTGGGGCTGGCCCTGGAGGGCAGGCGCGTCCTGGTGACAGGGGCAGGCGGCTCGATCGGCCGCGAGCTGTGCCGGCAGATCGCCCGGCGCGGTCCCGCCTCGCTGGTGCTGCTGGGACATGGGGAGAACAGCATCTTCGAGATCCTGCTGGAGCTGCGCGAAGATTTCCCCGAGCTGGCGCTCATCCCGGTTATTGCGGACGTGCGCGACCAGACCCGCCTGGCCGAGGTGTTCGCCTCCTGGCAGCCCCAGGTGGTCTTCCATGCCGCGGCGCACAAGCATGTGCCTCTTATGGAGGCCAACCCGGTGGAGGCTGTGACCAACAACGTGATCGGCACCCGCAACCTGGTGGAGAGGGCGGCGCAGGC
>CAZSPX010000408.1:0-2531 GCA_964608885.1 uncultured Anaerolineaceae bacterium
CCCGATCATTACCGCCTCGCAGCCGGTATGCGCCTTCATGCGGCCGATGTCCGCCGCCTTTTTCACATCCCCGCTGCCGATGACCGGGATCTTCACCGCCGCCTTGACCTCGGCAATGGCGTCCCAGTCGGCCTGTCCGCTGTAGCTCTGCTCCTTTGTCCGCCCGTGGATGGCGATCAGCGCGCCGCCGTTCTCCTCCACGATGCGCGCGATCAGCCGGTAGTTTTTGTCATCCTGCCAGCCCAGCCGGATCTTGCCGGTGACCGGGACGCGCAGCCGGGCGGTGAGCAGGCTGAACGTGCGGGCGATCTTCTCGGGTGTGCGCATCATTCCCACCCCCGCGCCGCGGTCCGAGATGCTCTTGGCCGGGCAGCCCATATTGATGTCGATGATGTCCGGCCCCCACTCCTGCACGCGCAGCGCAGCCTCCAGGATCGTGTCCGGGTTGTCCCCGTAGATCTGGAAGGTGACCGGGCGCTCGGCCTCCTCGAAGTGCAGCTTGGCGCGCGGCTGCTTCGAGCGGCGGCTCAGGATCTTCTCCACCTTGACGAACTCGGTGTAGCTCATGGCCGAGCCCAGCTCGCGGCACAGCGACCGGAACGGCCAGTCGGAATAGCCGTCCATGGGCGCGAGGAGAGCATCCCCGTACACGGGGATGTGGCGGACGTGGAAGGCGGGGGAGTGGGTGCGGGCTTCCATGGTTCAGGCATGGAAGTATAACAAAAAAGCGGCTCCCCACCCCGGTTCTATCGATGGCATGGAGAAGAGCACTCAGCCCCTGGCGCCTCGCAGGGACAGGGCGATCCCCGCCAGCAGGAGGGCCGCATCCAGGTAGATCAGTCCAAGGTGCCCCAGGGTGGCAAAACCATAGGGGTAGTGCAGGGGCAGCCCGATGACAATGGCTATCACAGGCGCAAGGAGGGCCGTCCAGATGGCCCAGGCTTCTCCGCGGCGGATGCCGAAGAGCGCCAGCGCGATGACCGCTGCCCCGAGGGCGATCAGGAATCCCGCCAGCGCCACCTGCAGATGGCTGATGTAGTGATAGAGGTCCGCGCTGAAAGCCTGGATCTCCTCGGGAGTGGCGCCGACCTCGGCGGGTGTCAATCCCAGCTCGAGGAGGCCGTTGAAGTTCCGGATGAGGAACATCAGGCCGTACACAACCAGTCCCGCTCCTGCCAGCGCCACGGTATTGGCGCCCGCCCGGAGGGATGAGCTCATTCCCTTCCCTGGGACTCCTGCCTGCATGGACATGGAACACTCTCCTTTCCTGTACCACTAAAATGGATCACCCGTCAGCCGGACCGGATAAGGCCCCGGAGAATATCTTCTGATGATTTCCGTCGATCCTTACAACCCTCCGAGACATCTGGCGTTTCAATAAAATCCCCTGCAGCGTCTTCCCTCGCTGGGGGCGCTCGAATGAGGGTGCAGCCCGCGCGGCGGGCAGCCGGGATCTACTCCGCCTTCAGGGATGCAAGCCAGGCGTCCAGTTCATCGAATGGCAGGATCCCATAGACCCCGTTCGAAGCGTTGATCGGCCGCGGGACTGTCTCTGGTGGAGGAGGCCCGACGATGGTGGTAGCGGCGACCAGACTCTGTTCCTTCATATCGCAGACCCTGACATTGAAGGTGTACTTCACCGCCCGGATGCCAAGTTTATAGTTGCTTTTTTCATCCACGTACTCGTGCCCCGTGGGTTCGTAGATTTCATTCACCACTGCCACGAACCGCACAGCTTGATCCCATTCTGCAGGTGTGGAACCGGGCGGCGTTTCGGGCACCAGCGGATACTGTCCGTTATAGACCTGCAGGATATGCTCTTGTATCGGCTGGCGGGCTGCGGGCGGTGTTTCTTCTCTGAAGGATCGGCAGGCGGCCGTGATGGAATCCCGCCAATCCTGGTAATCCCGCTTGTGCCTGGCGTCGCGGGCGATCTCGCGCCCCGCAAAGAAGATGCAGGCGATGATCGCGATAAGCACAACCCCCGTAAAGATGCCCACCAGGACGGGATCATTCTTCTGCGCTGTGCGGCTCATTTCCACCTCGCTCAAGCCTGAACGTTGGCAAGGCCTTGTCCCCCCTCCCCGTTATTCCACAGGAAGCGGACGCGGTCGGGAATAGTATACACCCGCAGGTTTTTAAGTTTTATGAAAGCAAGGGGGATGGGAGGTGGCATGGCCGCAAAGCGGCCATGCCATATGAATGCCTGTTACATACCTGCCGGCTGCTTCTTCAGGCGGTCGAAATAGTGCTTGCGGAACTTCGAAACCTTGGGCTGGATGACCACCCGGCAGTAGGGCTGGTTGAGGTTGTTGACGAAATATTCCTGGTGGTAGTCCTCCGCCATGTAGAACTTGTCGAAGGGCGTCACCTCGGTCACGATCGGGTCGTCCCACAGCCCGCTCTCGCGGATTTCGCCGATGATCTCCTGCGCCGTCTTCTTCTGCTCCTCGCTGTGATAGAAGATGGCCGAGCGGTACTGCGTGCCCGTATCCGCGCCCTGCCGGTTGAGCGTGGTCGGGTCATGGATG
>CAZSPX010000409.1:0-2526 GCA_964608885.1 uncultured Anaerolineaceae bacterium
CACCTCGTGCAGTTTATGGGAGATGAAAATGAGTCCATGACCGTCGCCGGTCATCTGGCGCATGATGCCGAACAGCTCATCCACTTCCTGGGGCGTGAGCACCGCGGTGGGCTCGTCCAGGATGAGCAGGGCCGCGCCTCGATAGAGGGCCTTGATGATCTCGACGCGCTGCTGCTGTCCCACGGAAAGCTGCCAGATATAGGCGGCCGGGTCGATCTTCAGGCCGTAGCGGGCGGCCAGCTCCAGGATGCGCTCCGAGACGCGCTCGAGGTCGGTGAGCGGGCCGCGTGAGGAGGGCAGACCGAGGGCCACGTTCTCGGCCACGGTCAGCGACTGCACCAGCATGAAGTGCTGGTGGATCATGCCGATGCCGTGGTTGATGGCGTCGGTGGGCGTGGAGATGGTCACCGGGCGGCCATTCAGGAGGATCTGGCCCTCGTCGGGACGATAGAGACCGTACAGGATCTTCATCAGGGTGCTCTTGCCCGCGCCGTTCTCCCCCAGCAGCGCATGCACCTCGCCGGAATGAACGTCAAAATCCACGCCGTGGTTGGCGAGCACGCCCGGGAAGCGCTTGGTAATGCCGCGCATCTCCACGCTCTCGATGCGGGCCAGTTCGGGGGAGGAAAGGTCTGATCGGCTCATGGAAGGGTCCTGGTCGGTCTGAGGTTGCCCGGGAGGCCTCCTTGAGAGGCCTCCCGGATTCGATCTTATTGCATGTCAGGGCAGGTTGATCTTGACGGAACCGTCAGTGATGCCCTTGATGGCGGTCTCGGCCGCGGTCTTGGCTTCGGGGGAGAGGGCGTAATCGGGGTTGAACTCGATCACCTCGCCGCCATTGGCAAGGCTGGCGGTGAAGGACTTGCCGCCCAACGTGCCGCTCTGGATCAGGCCGATCATTTCCTTGAGGATGCCTTCCCAGTGATAGACCTGGCTGGCGACCACGATCTTGGGGGCCAGGGAGGTCTGGTTGGACTGGGTGCCGAACCACAGGGCGCCGGCTTCTTCGGCCTTGCCGATCGCGCCGACGACCATCTGGGCGGTGCCGGTCAGGACATCCGCGCCGGCCGCGATGTGGGTGGTGGCAGCTTCAGCGGCCAGGGCCACATCCGAGAAGGAGCCGATGTAGTTGACATTGACGGTGATGTTGGGATCGGTGGCCTTGACGCCGGCCGTGAACCCGTCCACATACAGCTTGGCATCGCCGGTCTCAATGGGGCCGACCACGCCGATGACCTTGCTCTTGCTGAGGGCGGCAGCCAGCACGCCGTTGACGTAGCCGCCTTCCTGGGAGGCCGCTTCATAGGCGAAGATGTTGGGCTGGCCGAAGGTATCCACCGTGGTGCCCCAGGCAAAGCTCGTCTTGGGGAAGTCGGGGGCGATCTCCTGGAGGGAGGAGCCGTACTGGGAGCCGTGCGCGATCACCAGGTCATACCCCTGGGTGGCGTAATCGCGGATCGCTGCCGCGGCATCGTCCACCACGAACATGCTCTCCGAGAACACAAAGTCAAAGGCAGCCGGGCCGCCCATGTCCTTCTGGACGCGCACCAGGGCATCGTACATGCTCTGGCTGAAGGCCAGGTCATTCTTGGCGCTGGGCATCACGACCGCAACGCGGAAGGTCTTGGCCGGGGCCTGGGTGGCGGCGGGAGCGCACGCGGCCAGGGCGATCGCCAGCAGAAGGAACAGGGACAGCAACCTTGCGAAGTTCTTCATCTTCTTCTCCTTGATGGAATGTAGTGGTTCAACGACTTGCCGGATACGTGAATACGGGCCGAATGTATTGTGCCGTCAGCACACCTCCTTTCAAACATGGTTCAGGCCTCACGCTCGAAGGGTTTGGACAGCGCTGCGGGTGCGCGCACCTTGGACACCGTCAGGACCAGCACGAGGATGGTCAGGACGTAAGGCATCATGATGGCAATATCGGAGGGGATCGGGATGCGCAGTACCTGGACCCACAACTGCAGGGAGTTCACCAGGCTGAAGAGCAGCGCGCCTCCCAGAACACCCACCGGCCGCCAGGCCCCGAAATAGACCAGCGCCACAGCGATGAAGCCCGCACCGCTGGTCATATTCTGCTGGAAGACATTGAGCAGGGCAATCGAGAGCGAGGCGCCGGCGATGCCGGAGAGCGTGCCTCCCAGGATGATGGTGAAGTAGCGGATGCGGCCCACGTTCACGCCCAGTGAATCTGCGGCGTCCGGGTTCTCTCCCACGGCGCGGATCTTCAGCCCCAGGGTCGTCTTGTTCAAGACGAACCAGGCGACCGGGACGAGCAGATAGGCGAGGTACACGAGGATGTTCTGGCTGAAGAAGATATCGCCGAGGCCAGGGATGTCGCTCAGGAAGGGGATGTGGACCTTCGGGAAGCCCTTCACGGTCTCCACCGTCCCGAGCAGCTTCTGGAAGAGGAGGTCGCTCATCCCGAGGCCGAAGAGGTAAAAGCCGATGCCGCTGATGCCCTGCTCGGCCTTGAGGTTGACGGTCACGAAGGCCATCGCCAGGCCCATCAGCGCGCCGACC
>CAZSPX010000410.1:0-2502 GCA_964608885.1 uncultured Anaerolineaceae bacterium
ACCAGGCCCGACTGGCCCGAGCCACCGAAAGCCTTCTCCTGTTGCACCACATGAGCCAGTTCATGCCCCAGCAACGGCAGGCTCCACCGGGTCCCTGGTCCAGCCGCCGTGGAGCCCAACACGATCTCATGTCCCACCGTATACGCCCTCGCCTGGACCGCCGCAGCCGAGGCAGCAGCCGGCCCGCCACGATGCACGCGCACCTTTCCAAAATCATGTCCGAACCGCGACTCCATCTGCCCGCGAAGTCCTGGTTCCAACGGCTCTCCCGGCGATGCGAGCACCTCAGGGATGAGCATAGGGATTGGCCCGGTCCAGGCATGGGGCAGTGACTGCTCGCTCTGCCGCGCGCGACAGTCCGGGCAGGTGTTGCCGCAGGAGCAGGACCGGTCACCCTGCCGCCCGTCAGACAATACCGCACTTCTACTGGAGGAACTCCCGGAAGGACGTGATAGGGTCTGCAGCCTTCGTATCATCATTGACCTCCGATGTCACCATCCGGCGACCCTACAGACGCTGCAGTCGTTACTGGTCAAATCTGAACTGCCGCGCATACCAGCCGAGATAAAACTCGATCCCATTCTGTTCGATCATGAGATCGATCCGTGCGCGCTCCATCCCAGCCTCCTCCAGCTCCCAATACCTGAGAGCTGCATCTCGCGGGAGCTCTTCTGGAGTAATTTCATCGAAGAAGATCGGCTCCCCGCCCATGGGCTGTACGTAGTATTGTTCACGATCCAGATCCAACCCATATTCCACTTCTCTCCAGGTGCCGTCCGGTGCCTGGGAATGGATCCATTTCTGAATTCTCCCCTTCGCCTGCCCCCACGTTCCACGTGTGCTCAATTGCATGTCCTTGCCCGATGGATTCACATAGCCAGGCTGAGCCGCTGCGCCGGGATGGCTGTGGGCCACCATGATCCACGGCTGGCTGGTATCCCCCGGATAGACGAACTCTTCTGCCCCACCCACAACCACCACGTAGGTCCCTTCTGGATAGTTCGGTGTCCCTCTGCTCCGGAGCAACGCCACCTCCACATTAGCCCCTGCACGGTTCTCCGCCCAGTTGAAATAGAGGTCGCGCAGGCTGCTTTTCCTAGCCGCAAACGCGACCACCGTCCCCGGCGCCTGCGGTCCGACCTCTTCAACCAGCACCGTGCAATTCGTCGGCCGATTCGAGAACCGGCACCAGGTGCCATTGGGCTGTTCTCTCCACTGGTGCCCATTGCCCAAATCCACCTCATTGACATACGTTCCATCGCCTCCGCTGATGGGCCGCTTTGTAGAACGTTTCACGATCGCCAATTCCTGATCGGCCAAGTCCTGCGGAAGCGCATCGGGGAACTCCACCCTATTTCCGGTTGTGGTCAGCAGCGCCTGTTCCTCGCGCGAGAGGTTGGGCACCCCCTGAGGGAGTCGTACTGCGAGCGGGGGACTTGAGTTGGAGAATGCATCCGGAACTGCAACATGGCCCGGTGCCTTGTCGGGACGCAGCGTCGCCGAAGGTGCGAGTGTGGTCGGCACATCAGGGACGACCCGCGTGAGGTCCCGAACCAGGCCCGCCACACGAGGAACCTGTTTCATCGCCGCCAACGATCTTTGGAGCAGCGCCACCGGACCGATCTCGATGCCGATCAGCGCAAGCAGCAATTCGATAATCGTCGGACCGATCAACTTGCCGACTTCATAGGCGAAGATCGGCAGGCTCTCCTGAAGCATGGCGTTCAAGGTCGCCGCGTGGTGACGTCCGAACTCTTCGCCCAATGCGGAAGCCAAAGCCTCACCGTCCGGATCATTCAGCGTCAGAATCGTCTCGCGCGCCGCCCCTTCGATGGCCACCCACTGTTGGGGATTCAACAGTTGCACGAGGCCGAGCATTTCATCGGCTAACCCGCGTACGGCTCCGATCGCAAACGGCGTTGGAAAGACCATATTCAGAGCCGCCATGCGACGCAACTTCGCCGACAAGGCGTCGAAGTCCGCCGCTGTCAGCCCCGTCAGCATGGCGTTGAAGAAGGCCGAGGCGTTCTGGAATTTCGACACCAGAGGGTCTTCGAATTCGCCACCGGTATGGGAAAACAGCTTCCCCGCCCCGGGCGGTGACAGCACTCCACCATCCTCGGTCACAAAGGCCTCGACTTCGGGACGCCCCTCCACATTCGACACCGAATAGTCTCCCCGCTCCGCCGTCCCCTCGTGGAACAGGGTTTCGGTGTTGGTGAAACGGGAATAGCGCGCGGAGATCCCTTCCCATGTCAATCGGTAGAGCCAGAGCCTCCCGTATTCATGCAGGATCACGATCGGCTCGCGTCGCGCAATGGCTTCCACAATGGCATGACTGCGCCCTGTGGCGGGCACACTGACTGCCAACCGTTCCTGCGCGACCAGGCTGGCCGGCCATGAACTCCCCCAGGTTCCTACTTCTTGCCCTGTAAAGAGCGGGGGACGATCCGCGAGAAACTCTTCTGAATCCGGTTCCTCTTCGTCGGTGTAGAACAAGGG
>CAZSPX010000411.1:0-2486 GCA_964608885.1 uncultured Anaerolineaceae bacterium
CATACACACAGTGCACAAGTTGTAAGGTTGGGAGGCCGACTTGATGGAGAGAGAAGAGACGGAAAGAACGCAAATCCTGAGATTGCCGAGGCGGTCAGGAAGGAGTGGTTGCTTCGGGCCTGGCCCGGCTGGAAGGCAGGCCTCAGCCCTCGCAACGACATAAAATATTTGGGCGAGCCCGGCGCGATACGGCCCGCTCAATGACATATAATAGTGTTTGTGAATGTTGTAACCCGTTAAACGTTACAAAACCTACAGCCGCAACCCGGGCTTTTGTGATATATAGTGATAACATTCACAATTCAATCCGCTGTGCAGCACAGTGAGAAATCCATTTCAGGAAAAGAAACATGGAACCAACGATCATCCCCGGGCTGGACCCCGCCCATGATGTTTTGCAGTATTCGCGGCAGGCGCTGGATACGATCTTTGCACCGAAGAGCGTGGCCGTGGTGGGCGCGACGGAGACGCAGGGCAGCGTGGGCCGCACCATCCTGTGGAACCTGATCAGCAGCTCGTTCGGGGGCACCATTTTCCCCGTCAACCCCAAGCGGCCCAGCGTGCTGGGGATCAAGGCGTATCCCAACCTGAGCGCCATCCCCGAGGCGATCGACCTGGTGGTGGTGGTCACGCCCGCGCCGACCGTCCCGGATATCATCAAGGAGGCGGTGGACCTGGGCGTGAAGAGCGCCATCATCATCTCGGCGGGGTTCAAGGAGACCGGCCCGGAGGGGGTGGAGCTGGAGCGGCGCATCCTGGAGCATGCGCGGCGCGGCAAGATGCGCATCATCGGGCCGAACTGCCTGGGCGTGATGAGCCCGACCAGCGGCCTGAACGCGACCTTTGCCACCACCATCGCGCGGCGCGGCAGCGTGGGCTTCATCAGCCAGAGCGGCGCGCTGTGCACGGCCATCCTCGACTGGAGCCTGCGCGAGAACGTGGGGTTCAGCGCCTTCGTCTCCATCGGCTCGATGCTGGATGTGGACTGGAGCGACCTGATCTATTACCTGGGCAACGACCCGCATACCGAGAGCATCGTCATTTACATGGAAACCATCGGCAACGCGCGGGCCTTCCTCTCGGCGGCGCGCGAGGTGGCGCTGAGCAAGCCGATCATCGTGATCAAGCCGGGGCGCACGGAGGGGGCAGCCAAGGCGGCGGCCTCGCATACGGGGTCGCTGACCGGCAGCGACGAGGTGCTGGAAGTGGCCTTCAAGCGCAGCGGCGCGCTGCGCGTGAACAGCATCGCCGAGCTGTTCTACCTGGCCGAGGTGCTCGGCAAGCAGCCGCGCCCCGAGGGACGGCGGCTGACCATTTTGACGAATGCGGGCGGCCCGGGCGTGCTGGCGACCGATGCGCTCATCACGAACGGCGGCGAGCTGGCCAACCTCTCGCCCGAGACGATGGAAGCCTTCAACCAGCTCCTGCCCGCAGCCTGGAGCCATAACAACCCGGTGGATATCCTGGGGGATGCCAGCCCGGAGCGCTACAGCAAGGCGCTGGAGATCGCCGCCAAAGACCCGAACAGCGACGGCATCCTGGTCATCCTGACCCCGCAGGCCATGACAGACCCCACCAAGACCGCTGAGCAGCTGGCCCCCTACGCCCAATCGCTGGGCAAGCCGATCATCGCCACGTGGATGGGCGGGAACGATGTGGCCGCGGGAGAGCTGCTGCTCAACCGGGTGAACATCCCGACCTATCCCTATCCCGACACGGCGGCGCGGGTGTTCGATTACATGGCGAACTATTCAGAGAACCTGCGCAGCCTGTACGAGACGCCCATGCCGGCGGTCTCGGAGGCAGGGGAGGAGATCGACCGCGAGAAGGCCGCTTCCATTTTGGAGGCGGTGCGCGCCTCGGGCCGGACCATCCTGACCGAATACGAATCCAAGCAGCTGCTGGCGTCCTACGGCATCCCGACCGTGGAGACGCGCATCGCAAAAAGCCCCGCCGAGGCGGTGAAGGCCGCCAAAGAGATCGGCTTCCCGGTGGTGTTGAAGCTGCACTCGGAGACCATCACGCACAAGACGGACGTGGGCGGGGTCCAGCTCAACCTGGCCGACGAGGAGGCGGTGGAGGCAGCCTACAAGGGCATCGAGTCGTCGGTGAAGGAGAAGGCCGGGGAGGGGCATTTCCTGGGCGTGACGGTGCAGCCCATGTTCAAGCTGGAGGGCTATGAGCTGATCCTGGGGAGCAGCATCGACCCGCAGTTCGGCCCGGTGCTGCTGTTCGGCCTGGGCGGGCAGCTCGTGGAGGTGTTCAAGGACCGGGCGCTGGGGATCCCGCCGCTGACGACCACGCTGGCGCGCCGCATGATGGAGCAGACCCGCATCTACAAGGCGCTCAAGGGCGTGCGCGGGCGGAAGTCCGTGGACCTGCCGGCGCTGGAGACGCTGCTGGTGCGCTTCAGCCAACTGGTCACCGAGCAGCGGTGGATCCAGGAGCTGGACATCAACCCGCTGGTGGCGGCGCCTGAGAAGCTG
>CAZSPX010000412.1:0-2477 GCA_964608885.1 uncultured Anaerolineaceae bacterium
AGGAACGAAGGACTGCCCTTCCTCCCCTGACCCGCCCGGTGTAATGCGATCCTACTCCAGCTTCAGATTCCCATCCTCATCGAAGGGGAAGAACGGGTTGTAGGCCACTTCCCACACGAAGCCGTCGGGGTCGGTGAAGTATGCGCTGTACCCGCCCCAGAACACCTTCTGCGGCTCCCTGGCGATCCTCACCCCCTTGCCCCGCAGGTCCGCGATGATCTCATCCACCTCCGCCTCGCTGCCCGTGTTCAGCGCAAGCGTGATGCCCGAGAAACCGCTGCCCTCAGGGGAGGTCATGGCATCCTCGGCGAGCTTCTCGCGCGGGTAGAGCCCGAGCACTACCCCTCCCGCCTGGAGGAAGACGACATCCTCCCCGCTGGCCGCGGCCGGTTTCCAGCCCAGAGTCTCGCAATAAAAGCGGCGTGAGCGCTCCAGGTCCGTTACGCCTAGCGTGATGAGGTGCAGATGCTGCTTCATATTCACTCCTCCGCATCCCACGGTGCGATGCCTCGCCCGCTTGATATTTTGATCTGTTCCCCCACCTCCGGCAGGACCTGTGCGGCCGCGGCCAGCAGGCCGAAGCAGCCCGCGATCATCATATCCCCGAAGGGCGCGGCAAAGTAGGGCCGCAGGCTGGCCCCCGCGGAGAACATCGAGCGGCGCGGGCCGGTCACCACCACGTCAAACTCGGTGTCCGGGTTGAACGCCTCGCGCGTGTAGAGCAGCGCGCCGTGCCCCATGTCGTTGAAGACCTCCTCGTGCGTCAGCGAGCCGTCCGCCAGCGCGCGCAGCAGTCGCTCCAGCTTCGGCAGGTCGATCTCGCCGGTGTGATGCTCGAACACGCCCTCGATGCCCCGCTCCGAGAGCCGGAACGCCAGTGTATGGAAGTTTCCCACATTCACGATGATCTTGCGCTTCGCCGCGGCCGCGACGGGATCGAAGCCCGCCCCCAGCACCGCCGCCGGGGCCGTGTCCATCACGACCAGCGGACAGTCCAGCTCCTCCGCTGAGGCGGCCACGGCTTGCAGGCGCGTCATGATGGCGGGGACCTCCTCCGCGCGGTAGGCGAAGGCCGCCAGCGAGTTCTGCGCGCGGATGCGCTCATCCAGGTAGTCAAAGCGGAACTGCCGGTCGGAGATTCCCGGGGGCGCGTTCCCGTGGTCGAAGACCGCCGCCGCCACCGCGCCGAGATCATCCAGGCCCACGCCAAAAGCCGCAAAGGCCGCGCGGATGGCGGGCAGGTCCAGGTCCCGCAGCGGGATGCGCTCCACGGACTCAGGCAGCCCCCGCGCCTCATCCTCCGAGATCACCCGGATGCCCGCCGCCTCCACCTTCTCCAGCTCATCGTTGAGCGTGACGGCGGCCTCCGCCGTGGCGTAGATGGGCAGTCCCGCGCGGGCATGCGCCTCCGCTGCCCAGGCGGAAGGCCCCCCACCCATTTGTTTTCCCGTGAGGAGCACGGCCCGGCCCGCGCGCGTGGCCTCCTTGATCCTGCGGTGGACGATCATGGTGGGGGAGGGCAGCACCAGCTTGAAGCCGTTCTCGAGGTCCAGCCGGGGATCGTAGAGGAAGATATCCTGCGTGCCGGTCCCGATGTCAACTGCTAAAACCTTCATGGGCCCCATTCTACTGCCGGAACGGTCTAAAGATATGCCTTTCCGCAACCGATTCAGGGATGGAGGTCAATATCCTCACAGGACGCTTTGGAGTATTCTGGAGGTTGGAATACCACATTGCAAGGAGGGTCACATGAAAGCTGCACGTTTCCACCCGGTTTTCTCCGCGATCTGCGTGCTGGCGCTCACCGCGCTGGCCTGCGGCGCAGTCGCCGCTCCGACCGCCATCCCCACCACACCCCCGCCTCCCACTGAGACGGCCACGGCCGTGCCTCCCACCACCACACCGAGGCCCACCGCCACCCCCCGGCCCACTTCCACCCCGGACCTGGCCGCCACCCAGCAGTTCGAATCCTGGCAGGGCGACCTCCAGCAGTTCGATGAGCTGGGCTACCTGGATGACACCGTGGGCGATTTCAAAGGCTATGAGGACTTCACCGAGGAATGGGCCCAGATCAACTGGTACAAGTGGTGGCCCTTCGAAAAGATCACCAGCGATTTCATCTTCGGCGCGCACTTCAAGTGGTCCACCTCCAGCAACACCCCGGATGTCTCCGGCTGCGGCCTGGTCTTCGGCGCCCAGCCCAACGATGACCACTACGCGGTGGTGCTTGACAAGGGCCGCATCCTCTTCATGATGGCGCGCGGCTCGCACGTGTACGAGGTGGGCAAGACCACCGGCTCCGGCCGGGTGAGCTTTGGCAACCCCGGCGAGGCCGATTTCCTGCTGCTCGTCCGTGGGCAGAAGGCCTACGTCATCGTGGACGGCAAGGCGACCGGCTACACCCTCTCCGCGGACCAGGTCTCCACCGGCACCGTGGCCTATACCGTCCTCTCCGGCACCAACCGCGGCTACGGCAC
>CAZSPX010000413.1:0-2474 GCA_964608885.1 uncultured Anaerolineaceae bacterium
GCCGAACGTGGACTGCATCGGCGTGCGCTTGTAGAGCATCGCCAGCACCTTCTCAGGCTCGACGTTCTTGGTCAGCTCGATGACGATGCGCATCCCGTGCCGATCGGATTCGTCCCGCAGGTCGGTCAGGCCTTCCAGCTGCCCGTCCCGCACCAGCTCGGCGATGCGCTCCACCAGGCTGGACTTGTTCACCTGGTAGGGCAGCTCGTTGACGATGATGCGGGTCTTGCCCCGCTCCATCTCCTCGATGTGCGCCTTGGCCTGGATGGTGACGCGGCCGCGCCCCTTGCCATAGGCCTCCTCGATGTTCTCCTCCCCCTTCTGCTCCACGATGATGCCGCCGGTCGGGAAGTCCGGGCCTTTCACAAACTCCATCAACTGTCCCACATCGATGTCGTCGAGCTTCTCCCACTTCTCCAGCATGTAGACCAGGGCATCCACCACCTCGGCCAGGTTGTGTGGCGGGATGGAGGTGGCCATGCCCACCGCGATGCCCGTGGCCCCGTTTACCAGCAGGTTGGGGATGGCAGCCGGCAGGACGCTCGGCTCCTCCAGCGTGTCATCGAAGTTGCCGGTGAAGTCCACCGTGTCCTTGTTGATGTCCGCCAGGATGTCCAGGGCCGCGGGGGCCAGGCGCGCCTCCGTGTAGCGCATCGCGGCCGGGGGGTCGCCGTCCACCGAACCGAAATTGCCCTGCCCGTCCACCAGCAGCGTGCGCATGGAGAAGTCCTGCGCCAGCCGCGCCATCGCCTCGTATACCGCCGAGTCTCCGTGGGGGTGGTATTTTCCCAGCACCTCGCCCACGATGCGGGCGGACTTCTTGTAGGGCGAATCAGAGCGCAGGCCCATGTCGTACATTGCATAGAGGATGCGGCGCTGCACGGGCTTCATGCCGTCGCGGGCATCCGGCAGGGCGCGCGCCACGATCACCGACATGGCGTAATCCAGGTAGGCCTGCTGCATTTCGCGGTCAATATCGATCTTTCGAACGGAACCGAGTACCATGATCTCTCCAGAATCCCCGCGCGCCTCCTCTCCCGCGCGTGCGCGGGAGGGGGCCGGGAAGGGAAAATATGTTCTATTGGCGGGATAATCTTACGGGGAAAGAGGCCGGGCGTCAAGATGTCCCCGCCGGTTGTATTTGGAAGCCGCGGGTGCCTGTCTTAAAGGACCAGCCTGATCCCTCCTCCTTTTTGGTGATTGCCCCGCTCATCCCCATTCGATACAATCGGCGAAATTATCCGGTAAAGGGACCGAACCATTGAGGAGGATTTACACATGAAAATGGATTCCGCCAAGGGCGTCTGGGCCGGGAGAGGCATCACCTGGCTGATCCTTGTCTTCGTCTCCTGTGCGATCATCTTTGGAAGCTCATTCATGCTGGGACCGGCCCTGTTCTCCGGCGAGGCGGTCGGGCACAGGGTGGCCGTGACCGCTTTCTGCGCCGGCGCGGTCTCCACCACCGAGCAGGACGGCGCCTCCACCCAGACCACCACCAGCCCCACCGGTCCCTACGGGCACACTGTGGAGATCACCTGCACCATGCCCGATGGCTCCACGCAGGTCATCCGCAATGAGCAGTATGCCGCGGCCTCCATCGGGGCCATGTTCGGCGGCGGCGCCCTGTGCGGACTGGGCATCGCACTGCCGCTCTTCCTCATCCCCTTCTTCCTCTTTCGAAAGAAAAAGGGCCCGGCCGTAACTCAGTCATAATAGTTGATCAACCAGCCCTTCCTCAGCCATTTGGGACTCAGGTCCACCCTGTAGTTGGTGCTGGATCTCAGCTCACGCGCGGTGGCTTCGAACCACTGCCGCAGGCCGAAGACCTTTGTGCCGGCCTGCACTGCCGCGGCACGCTTCCACGCCTCGAAGAAATCGAATATGCCGCTCCCCGGGGTCATGTGATGGATCAGGCCCTTGGGCAGGATGGTCTGGAACTCGCCCACGTCGAACCCCTGGCGGAAATTGGTGCTGAAGACCAGCGCCTCATGCTCCCACCTGCCCCGCCTCTTGCGCATCACACTGGCTGCCCATAACTGTCCGAAAGGTGTGGAGGTGCCCTCGATCATCAGTCCTTCATCCGGCACAGATTCCCCGAGCATCCGGTAGGCAGGTTCCACATCCTTCTCTTCATACTGTCTCAGCACATTGAATGCCCGGAGCAGCCGCACATTTTCCCCGGGCAGCAGCGGCAGGTTGAACCCCCCCAGCCGGAAGAAGGTCTTCTCGTCCTCGAACGGGCGGGCCGCCTCCACGCGCTCCGGGTCGATCTCCACCCCCAGGATGCGCAGCCCCGGGTTGACCTTCCGGAAGCGGGCGGCGCTCTCCAGCGTGGTGCGCGGGTCAAACCCGTACCCCAGGTCCACGAAGAGCGCATCCTTGAACCGTCCATCCTGGCGGCTCAGCAGGGGAGGCTCGTACATCAGGATGAAGTTGTCCACCCGGCGCAGCCGGTTGGAGGCGGTCTTGCCCCG
>CAZSPX010000414.1:0-1261 GCA_964608885.1 uncultured Anaerolineaceae bacterium
GCTCCAGCAGGACGACCTTCCTGCCGGCACGCGCCAGGTAGGCGGCAGCCACCAGTCCATTGTGCCCGCCGCCGATGATGATGACGTCCAGAGGTGCGGCGCTCATGGCGTGCTCCTCTTCCACTCGGGCTCATAGAACGGGATGTTGACCACCTTTGCCGGGGCGTGCCTGCGCTGATGCTCAACGGTCACCTCAAGGCGCACATTCGTCCCCTCCTCGAACCAGGGCGATTGCAGGTGCGCCAGAGCAATGTATTTCTTTAAAAGAGGCGACCAGGTCGCCGTGGAGGCATAGCCCACCTGCGCGGAACCGTGGAACACGGGCAGGCTGGCCCGGATGGCCATGGCCGGAACCTGCGGCGGAAGCCCGACCTCCGCATAGAGGCGCTCCATGCCCTCCCATTCCACCTCCACACCCATGAGCTTCCACTGCGAGCCTTCGCGCTGCTCGCGTTCCAGGGCCGAGCGGCCCACAAAGTAGCCCTGCTTGTCCAGGCTTACCGCCCAGTCCAGGCCCAGCTCGAAGGGCGAGGACTTCTGCGGCTCGATCCATGCATGCGAGGCGGAGGTGTAATCCACCTCGATCATGAACAGGCCGGCTTCCACACGGGCCATGTCCATGGCCAGGATGCCGACCGGCGCGATCCCATAGGCGGCACCCGCCTCCATCAACGCGTCCCAGACCGGAAGGGCCTGCCCGGCGGGCATCCAGATCTCGTAGCCGAGGTCTCCGGTGTAGCCGGTGCGCGAGATGGTGACCGGGACCCCCGCGATGCGGTTCTCCATCAGCCGGAAGAACTTGAGGCCGGCCGGGTCGCCCTCACAGCAGCCCTGCAGGACGCGGCGCGAGTGGGGACCCTGCAGGCTGAGGGCCGCCACATCATTGGTGACCTCGGTGATCTCCACCTCCAACCCGACGGCATTCATCGAGAGCCAGCGCAGAGCCGGGTCCGCGGAGGTCATGCGATAGAGGTCCTCCGCGAGACGCGAGACCGTGCCGTCATCGATCACCTTGCCGTCCTCGTCGCACCAGGGCGTGTAATAGACCTGTCCGACCTTGAGCTTGTCCATGTCGCGGGTGATGACCCGGTTGAGCAGGCGGCGGGCGTCGCGGCCCCGGATGAGGTACTTCATCAAGGGGGTCACGTCGATCAACGCGGCGGCGTTGCGGATGGCCCAGTACTCGCGGTCGAGCAAGAGGTCATAGGAGCCCGCGCCCAGGTAGCCCGCCCAGCGCCGCCAGTTCTGCGGCAGGCAGAGC
>CAZSPX010000414.1:1361-2453 GCA_964608885.1 uncultured Anaerolineaceae bacterium
TCCTCCTCGATGGAATGGAAGCGGTGCTCCACGTCCCTGGCCACATACACCACTGACCCGGCCGTAACCGGGCGGTCCTCCTCGCCCACCCTGATCCCTGCCCGCCCGCGGATGACGTAATAGACCTCGTCCTCGGTGTGCGGGCTCTGGGGGTCAGTCCCGCCGGCGGGCAGCACGTAGAGGCCCAGGCTCAAATCCGGCTGGCGCAAGAACTCCAGGTAGAGCCTGCCGGAGGCAGCCTGCCCGCGTAACAGGTCGGCCAGCTCGAAGGCCTGCATCTCAGATCTCCGCCCGCACCGGGTTGGAGATGCGCCCAAGGCCGTCGATCTCCACATCCACGCGGTCGCCGGGCTTCAGCTCGCCCACACCCGAGGGGGTGCCGGTGAAGATCAGGTCGCCGGGCATCAGGGTCATGACCGAGGAGATGAAGGCCACCAGGGTCCCCACGCTGAAGACCATATCGCGGGTGGAGGCCATCTGGCGCATCTGCCCGTTGACCCGGCAGGTCACGACCGCGTCGGAGGGGTCGAAGTCGGTATCCACCCAGGGGCCAAAGGGACAGAAGGTGTCGAACCCCTTGGCGCGCGTCCACTGGCCGTCGGACTTTTGCAGATCCCGGGCGGTCACATCGTTTCCGATGGTATAACCCAGCACAAACTTGCGGGCCTCCTCGGCAGTGACATTGCGCCCGCGCTTGCCGATGACCACCACCAGCTCGCCCTCGTGCTCCACCTGCTTGGACTGCGGCGGCAGCAGGATGGTATCCCCGTTCGAGATGATGGCGGAGGGCGGCTTCAGGAAGATCAGCGGGACCTGGGGGACCTCATTGCCCAGCTCGCGGGCATGCTCCACGTAATTGCGCCCCACGCAGACGATCTTTCCGGGCACAACCGGCGTGAGCAGCCGGACCTCGTTGAGCGGGATCTTGGCCTCACGGCGGCGGTACCTGCCGAACAGATCCCCGTCGATGGGGCCCACCTTGTCCTCCAGCAGCCACCCGAACCTGGGGGCGTCCTCACCGGATTGATAGCGGACGATGCGCATGGTCTCTCCCTTTTGGCGGTTTGCGCGCAAGTGTAGCATAAATTGGGG
>CAZSPX010000415.1:0-2444 GCA_964608885.1 uncultured Anaerolineaceae bacterium
CGATGGTGATCCAGGACCCCGCGGATCCCTATCGCTACCTGGGCGTGCGCGGCGAGGTAGTCACACATACGACAGAGGGCGCCGACGAGCACATCAACCAGCTCAGCCTCAAATATGATAAAAAGCCGTGGGAGTGGCGTCCCGGCCAGAGGCGCATCATCTACAAGATAAGGGCCCTCCACTTTGATCGCCATTGACCTGCAGTATCTTCTACGAACCCGGCGCTCCACCCGCCGCTTCCGCCAAGAGGCGGTTCCCGGCGCTATGATCGAGCGGATCCTTGAAACTGCGACCCATGCTCCCTCTGCACATAACCGCCAACCCTGGCGTTTTCGTGTGGTCGTTTCGCCTGAGACAAAATCTTGCCTCGCGGATGCCATGGGCACGGATTTCCAGCGCGACCTGGCGGCAGATGGAGTCTCTCCGGAAACCGTCGCCGCGCAGGTGACCCGGTCGCGGGCGCGGATCCTGTCTGCGCCGGTCGTCATCATCCTGTGCATGGACCTCAGCGATATGGACAACTACCCCGATGAGCGGCGCCTCGCCGCCGAGCGGACAATGGCCGTCCAGTCGGCGGCCGCGGCGGGGGCGCATTTGCTCCTCGCGGCGCATGCCGAGGGCCTGGGCGCGGTCTGGGTATGCAGCCCGCTCTTCGCCCCACAGGCGGTCCAGAGAGCCCTTCAGCTCCCGCAAGCCTGGGAACCGCAGGCCATGTACTTCATCGGGGTTCCGGACGATAGTCCAAAGCCAAAGGCACTTAAGCCATTGACAGAGGTTGTGCGCTTCGATGAGTGAGCCATGAATACAACCAAACCACTCTCCACCTCCCGGCTGCTCATGTCCAACCCGGTGCTTCGTGCCTTAATCATCTATGGAGCGTTCAATATTGGGAGTCTGTTGATTGGGGGATATGCGATTTTCTGTATATTTCTTGGATCATCGATCGCACTGCGTTATCCATTAATCCTTTGGCCGCCCTCGCGTGCCTGGCTGGGCAGGTTATTAGGTTTCGACTCTATTATGCAGAACCCTACCACCAACTCGTCAAGGTTTTGGAAAGTTGTCAGGAGTCTTTATCAAATTTTGATTTCCCTTCTATATCTGGGCTTTGGTTTTCTTATTATCCGCCTGGGAATACAAATGCTCGAGAATGGTTTCCTGAATCAAAATTTCATCTATCTTCTGATTTTTCAGAAATGAAAGCGGAGATGCTCCTGTGAAGATCGTCGCGCTTGCAGGCGGAGTAGGCGGAGCAAAGCTTGCTCACGGGCTCGCCCAGGTGCTCCCACCTGAGGATCTTACGGTCATCGTCAATACCGGCGATGACTTTGAGCATCTTGGCCTGCACATCAGCCCGGACCTGGACACGGTCTGCTACACGCTGGCCGGGCTGGCCAATCCCGATACAGGCTGGGGCCGCGCCGGGGAGACATGGCAGATGATGTCAAACCTCGCCCGTTTGGGCGGCCCGGGCTGGTTCAATCTCGGCGACCAGGACCTGGCCACACACCTGGAGCGGACCCGCCGCCTTCGTTCAGGTCAGTGCCTATCAGAGATCACACGGGAATTCTGCAAGCGCTGGGGAGTGAAACTCACCATCCTGCCCATGAGTGACGAGCCTGTGCGGACCATCGTCGAATCAGATGAAGGCGACCTGCCTTTTCAGGAATATTTCGTGCACCGCCGCTTTGAGCCAATCGCTCGCGGCTTCCGCTTTGAGGGCTTGGAAGAGGCGCGTCCCGCGCCCGGTGTACCTGAAGCGCTCGCGCAGGCAGATGTGGTCATCCTCTGCCCCTCCAACCCGTGGGTCAGCATTGACCCGATCTTGAAGGTGATCACACCAATGACCAACCGTGTCGTCGCGGTATCGCCCATCATTGGCGGCCGCGCTGTCAAGGGTCCCGCCGCAAAGATGTATGCGGAGATGGGGATCGAGCCTTCGGCCCTTGCCGTGGCTGAACATTACCGCGCCATCCTGCACGGCTTCGTCCTGGATCACGCAGATCAGGTGCTTCGGGATGAGATCGGGGTTCCGGTGCTGGTCACGAACACAATGATGCACTCCACCGCGGACCGCGCCCGCCTCGCACAGGAGATTTTGGACTTTTCGGGGAAACTGGTATGACACTTTGGGCGATCGTCCCTGTAAAACCGTTGAGGCGCGGCAAATCGCGCCTGGCGGGGACCTTGACCGATGATGAACGCGCTCACCTGAACGAACAGCTCCTTCAGCACACCCTGAAGACGCTTACCGACCTGAAGGAGGTGGAGCAGGTGCTGGTTGTGAGCCGCGACCCGCATGCGCTGACCCTGGCGCGCAACCTGGGGGCGAAGACAGTACGCGAAGACGGGCAGCCTCATCTGAATACCGCCCTGAAACGCGCCACTGTCATTGCCCAGCTCTACACTACCGGAGGGGTCCTGGTCCTGCCCGCTGACCTTCC
>CAZSPX010000416.1:0-2433 GCA_964608885.1 uncultured Anaerolineaceae bacterium
CGACACCAGCCCGATGACCACGCCCTCGGCGATCACCGTGCGCATCACTGCCCGGTCGTCCGCCCCGATGGCGCGCATGATGCCGATCTCGCGCGTGCGCTCCAGCACGTTCATGCCCATCGTCCCGGTCAGGCCCATCGAGCCCACGATGGCGGTCAGCACCGCCATGATGAGCAGGAACGTGACCAGGATGTCCAGGCTTTCCACGGCCGTGTCCAGCGTGGCGCGCCCGGCCTGGGCCAGCCGCACCTTGAAGCCCTTCTCCCGCAGGAACCCGTCCAGCCTCTCGGCCAGCGCGTCCTGGTAGGGCCGGTCATGCTGGTCGGAGACCAGGCGGTAGGAATAGGACTGGTTGGGCAGGTGGTTCACCTGTGACATGTACTCGAACGGCGCGTATGCGAAGACCCCTTCCCGGTCCACGAACTTGAAGATGCCCACCACCTGCCAGATCTCCTCGTTCCCATTGATGTTGAGGTGCACCGGGTCCCCGGGCTTGAGGTCCGGGAGATACTTGCGGGCCACCTCGCTGAGCAGGAGCTTGCGGACGTCCCCGGCCTGCAGCCAGCGCCCCTCCACCAGGATGGGCTCCACCAGCTTGCTGTCCGCCGGAGGCCCGAAGATGTTCAGGTTCTCCAGCACCTTGCCGTGAGAGTCGAGCAGCTCCCCGCTCATGAACTGCCAGCCCTCCACATGCGTCACGCCGGGGACCTGCATGGCGAACTGCTGCACCTCCTGCAGGCGGTAGGGCTGGTCGAAGTCCACCGACACATCCGCCTGGAAGTAGTGCCCGATCTGGTTGATGTAATCGTGCAGGGTGATGCGCACGTTGAAGACCGCGATAAAGATGGCCCCGCCCATCGTGAGGGTGAAGAGCGTCAGCAGCAGCCGTCCGCGCCGCCGGAAGGTGTTGCGCAGCGAGATGACGAACGGCCGCGGCAGGTGCAGGCCCCGCCGCGCCAGCAGGTGGGTGAAGCCCACCTGCAGCCGGTCCATCCAGTGCAGGCGGTGCGTGTGGGCCTCGTCCGGGGCTTTTTCCATGCGGGCCAGCTCGCCGCTCAGCGCGCTCAGCACCGTGATGCGCGAGCCGTTGAGGATCGGCGCCAGCCCGGCGATGAGGGGCACCAGCAGTCCCACGAGCACCTGGGCGGTGAAGGCCAGCGGCACCACCCGGTATCCCAGCAGGCGGAAGTTCATCGTCTCCGCGATATAGGTCGCCAGCCCGTAGGCCCCGGCCCCTCCCAGCGGGACGGCGATCAGCAGCGCGATGACCCCGAAGGCCATGATCAGCGCCAGGTACATGAGCAGCACCTGGCGGTTGCGCCCCCCGATCAGCTTGATGATGCCGATGTAGCGCAGGTGCTGGTTGAGCAGCGCGCTGAGCGTGTTGGCGATCAGCGAGCTGGACAGGAACACGATCAGAACCCCCAGTGCCAGCAGGATCCACAGGATGGCGTTGATCGTATCGCCGAGCGGGTGCTTGTGCGATTCCGAGAAGCGCGTCCGGATGACCAGCGTCCCGTTGCGCTCCAGCTTGTCCTGCAGGTCCGAGCCGAGCGCCCGGATGAACTTCAGGTCATCCCCTCCGGTCTCCACGGTCGCATAGATCCGGTTGAGCTTCTGCGGCTGGTCGAAGAACTGCAGCGTGCTCGTGGTGATGAAGGCATACGGCGAGGCCAGGAAATCCCCCGCGCTGGTGCTCGAATCCTGGACCACCCCCACCACCGGCAGGGTCTTGATGGAGCCGTCCGGGAGCTGGAACTCCAGCTGCTGCCCCACACCCGTGTGCACGTGGTTGAGCAGGTCCTTCTCCACCACCACCTGGTGCTTCCCCGGGATGCTCACGCCCTGCAGCGGCGCCAGCAGGTTGACGCGGTTGTGGTCGTAATCTTCCAGCGCCGCCATGTCCAGCGTGGTCCATTTTTCGGTGCCGGGCGTCCGCACGCGAATGTTGAACACCCGCCGGGCCTCGGCATCCTGGATGTCCTTCGAGTTGCGGACGGAGGTCAGCACCTCTTCGTCGAAGTTCACCGTCCGCAGCTCGATATTGGCCGGGTGGTTGGCCGCATACGAGATCGCCATATCGTTGTCGATGATCTCGTAGGCCCCGGCGATCACGCCGATGGAGAAGATGCCCACCGCGATCGAGAACACCACCAGCAGCGTGCGCGGCAGGTTGTCGAACAGGTCGTGCAGGATCTTGCGCCAGCGCGGCCGCATCATCGCGGAAGCCCTCCGCTGCCGGCCGCGGCCTGCTCCCGCCTTCCCGCGCTGACCTTCCGCACCGCCTCCAGCGTGATGGGCGACTCCCGCAGGATCTCCATGAACGCGAGGCGTGGGTAGGTCAGCAGCTCCACAGGCGCCTCCCCCGCGCGCACCTCGGCCAGCGAGGGCCGTTCTTCGAGCATCTCCATCTCGCCGAAATACTCCCCTGCT
>CAZSPX010000417.1:0-2429 GCA_964608885.1 uncultured Anaerolineaceae bacterium
GGTTCAGGAATTGCATGGCGTTGTTCAGGTTCACCTGCTTGCCCGTGGGAAGGAACTGGTAGCTCCAATAGGCGGCCGTATCATCCTCGAAGACCGCGGTCTTCCCGAACTCATCGCAAAAGGCAGTGATGACCGCCAGGTAGCTGTCATCCCCATCCAGCGTGATGCGCGTCTCAGGGAACAGCGTGGCGCGCGTCTTGATCCGCTTGATGCTCCCCTGGTACTGCTCGATCTCCTCCTGCGAGACGTAAAACTTCCCGGTCGTCACATACTCCGGCGTGCCATCCAGGTATGCCCCGCGCTGCAGCTGCACATACGCGGGATAGGCGGAAGAAACGTGATCGAGCAGGTCCAGCTCCAGGGTGGTGCCGGTCAGCCTGTACCCGCGGATGTCTGCCGCGTAGGGCGTGCCCGACTGGTAAAAGACCGCCTTGATATAGGGCGTCACCGCTCCGCCTGCCAGCGCCGCCGCCAGCCCTGCCTCGATGCTGCGCGGCATGCTCAGATCTCCCATCCGTGCCAGGGATCGTTCCACCTGCGCAGATCGGGCTCGCCCACCGCGGGCCGCCGGGCGGCGTACATTGCCAGCCCGGTCTCGAACAGGCCCCGGTAATGGTTCCGGATGGCATCGTAGTTCTGCACCACCTCCGGGGCGAGGTTGATCGTCTCAACCCGCGCGCTCAGGCGGATCAGGATGGCCGCCGCCGCGATCCCCTCCACCAGCACCTGCTCCTGGTCAGGGCTCAGCGTGCTCTCGACGGCCCCATCCAGCCCGGCGAGGGTGTGCGGGAGGCTGTAGCGGACGATCAGCATCCCGGCGGGCTGCGCCTCGCGCAGGCGGATAAAGGGCGCATTGTCCTCGAAGTAGGCGTCAAAGGCGAGAGGCATGTCGATCTCGTCCTCCCCCTGCCGCCAGACGCCCAGCACCGAGAGCAGCCCGGTGAAATCCGCGGCGTTGAGGGCGTATTCCTTCTGCCCGGGCACCGCCTCGAGCAGGGTCCCGGCCTGCACAGGCGCGCGCTGGTTCCACTCCTGCAGGGCCTGCCGGGCCGCGGCCGTGCAGGTGGCCGTGGAGAACAGGCTTCCCGTATCCAGCAGCAGGGCCTGGGCGCGGGCGATCAATGCGGACAGGTTATCGGCCATTGGTGCTCCTTTCCGGGAGCCGGAGGGCTCCCGTCTCAGTCATCCCCGCCTCCGCTGAACCGCACCGTGACCAGCTGGTTGAGCCCGCCGGTGAGGCAGCGCTCGATCAGGCGCGCGTAGCGGTCCTGGTAGTATTCCGGGTCCGGCATCCCGGTGATGCGCAGGACCCCGTCCGCCAGCTCAAAGCTGCAGCGCGCCAGTTCCTCGTGCAGGGCCAGCCAGCGATGCCGGGGGGCCACCGGTCTCAGCCCGGCCAGGATCAACGGTACAAACTGATTCACTGGTTTTCTTTGGGATGATTCGGATGATTCAAGTTCGGGTGGCAGGCTGTCACCCGATGAATCGGGAAAATTGTCACCCCCCTCACCCGCCTCTGCGCCGGGGTGGCCATTTGCCACCCCCGGCAGGATGCCACCCCTGCCCAGCGGGATCCTCCACCTGCGCGTCCCGCGCGGGGCCTTCCCATCCTCCAGGAGCAGCCCCATCTTTTCCAGGAGGCGCACCCGCCGCTGGACCGTGCGCTCGTCATAGCCGGTCTTCCGGGCAATGGTGGCCATCGAGGGCCAGATCCTGCCGCCCTCGTCATCGGCGTGATCGGCAAATGCCATCAGCACGAACTTTTCCGCGGACCGGAATTCCTCCCCGTTGATCTCCTGCGGGCAGGGCATATCCCAGACCATGTTCATGACCTTGACGCTCATCGTTGTTTTCCAGCCTCCTCCGCGGCGCGGGAGCTATCCGACCGGGGGCCACCCCATTCGGGATGGGAATCCGGAACGACCAGGGGGCTGCGGGAGGCGGCGCCGCGCGCCGCCTCCCGCAGTGACAGGCTTCAGGCGCGGGCGAGCTGGTTCCCCAGGAACTTGAGCAGCTCGTACATCAGCGCCGCCAGCACGGACGAGACTGCCGCCAGCAGCGCCCGGTCCGCCTGGGGGTCGCCGCTCAGGCCTGAGAGGACCGCCGCCAGCGCCACGTTCGCCAGCCGGGCGGTATCCCCGCCCACCACCAGCCCTCCCCGGCGGGCGAGATACACGCCCACCAGGACGAGGGCGGCCACGCCCAGCCCGGGCAGGCCGTACACTTTCAGGGCTTCGATCAAGGCATCGAACATCTTATTTGCTCCTTTTCTTTTTTTCCCTGCCAGCGGGGGCATCCCCCGCCGGGGGAGGGCTCTTTTTGCCCTCGACTGTTACCGGCGGCCGCTTCCTGAACCTCAGCTTGCGCCCGTCCCGCATCACGATGGTGATCTCCCCCTCCCCCGCATGCCAGGCGATCGCTTCGCCGCC
>CAZSPX010000418.1:0-2421 GCA_964608885.1 uncultured Anaerolineaceae bacterium
TGCAGCGCCCTCTTACCCGCCACCGCCACCCCTATTCCAAACCTCCTCGCCACCTTCCAGGCCTCCACCCCCGGGACATTTGTCCCCCAGCCTGAGACGCCTCTCCCCGGCACGCAGCCTCCCGTCTACCCCACGCCCATCCCCAATGCCTCCGGCGGCCCTCCCGGCAAGATCGTATTCACCTGCCAGGTCTACAAGGTCCAGTCCGCCAACCAGGTCTGCATCATCAACGCGGATGGGAGCGGGTTCCGCCGCCTGACGAAGGACAACGCCCACCAGCAGTATTACGGCTCGCCCTCGCCCGATGGCGCCAGCATCGTGTACGCGGCCTTCCGCGAGGCGAACGTGTACGAGATCTACGAGATGAGCCTTGCCGACGGCAGCCTCAGACAGCTCACCGACCGGCTGGGCGTCCTCAATGCCCCCGAGATCTCGCCGGATGGCAAGCAGATCGTCTTCATGCACTGGATCGCCGCCACCGACCGGTACGAGATCTGGGTCATGGGTCGCGACGGGAGCGACCCGCACCGCATGTTCAACATCACCGGCTGGGACCCCACCTGGTCGCCGGATGGGAATCGCATTCTGTTCGCCTCCAATCGCGGCGGGACCAACCAGCTCTGGACCGCCAGGCTTGACGGCAGCGACCTGAAGCAGGTAAGCAATCTCCCGGCCCTGCGCGGGCGCAGCGACTGGTCGGTGCTGGACCAGATCACGACCTATTCGGGCGAATCCTGGGCGCGCGAGGTCTTCCTCATGAACGCCGACGGCTCGGGGCAGCGCCAGATCTCGCCCGCGGGAGGCAACAGCCAGGGCCCCACCTTCTCGCCGGACGGGGAGTGGGTGGCCTTCACGGCCTACTTCGATCACTTCAACGACATCCACGGCTGCGAGATCTACATCATGCGCATTGACGGCTCCGACCTGCGCCGCCTGACGGACAACGAGTACTGCGACTACCAGCCGCGCTGGGGCCCCTGACCGTGTCATTGCGAGGCCAGGCCCGCGGACTGCAAAGTCCGCGGGCCTGGCCGTGGCAATCTCCTCTACATGCGGTTCGTGTTCCCCGCTCAGCCTCTACCCGGTATCTTGATATCCTTAAGGTTCAACTGGTAGTTCGTGCGCCCGTTGAACTCATTGGTCTCATAGGTATAGAGGATGTCCACCAGGTCGCCCGGCTCCGGTTTCATCTCCCCCAGACGGAACCCGATGGCGTCATGGGTGTAGCGGCTCTCGTCCTCCAGGGTCAGCTTGAGGTGCTTGCCCTCCGCGCCCACCGTGCGCGCGCCGCGCACCTTCACCCTGCGTGAAACAAAGGTCGGCTCGGGGTTGCCGTAGCCGGTGGGCTCCAGCAGCGCCAGCTGGCCCAGCAGGTCGGGCCGCATCATCTTGAGCGGGGTCTCGGCGTCCGGGCTGAGGGTGGGGCGCAGGTCCGCCTCCTTGAGCTGCTCCCGGGCCAGCTCCTTCAGCCGCCGGACAAGCTCCGGCAGGTTCTCGTTCCGCACGGTGAAGCCCGCCGCCGCGGCATGGCCGCCGTGCCGCACCATCAGCTCCTTGCACAGGTCCAGCGCATCGGTGATGTGGAACTCGGGGATCGAGCGGCACGAGCCGCGCGTCTCCTCCGTGTCCCGGTGCGCCACGATGGCCGGGCGGTAGTATTTCTCGCACAGCCGCGAGGCCGCCAGCCCGACAACCCCCGCATTGTAGCTCTCGTCCACTGCGAACAGCAGGTAGGCCTGCGGGTCTTCGGCGATCGCCTGGGCTTCAGCCTGATCCTGGATCTCGCGCGTCAGCTTCTGGCGGTCGCGGTTCTGGATGTTCAGCTGCTGGGCGAGCCGCCCGGCTTCCATGAAATCCTTGGTCGTCAGCAGCTCCAGCGAGGCCAGCGCCGATTCCAGCCGCCCCGAGGCGTTCAGCCGCGGCCCGAGCATATAGCCGATATGCCCCGCATTGACCTTGTCCAGCCGGATCTCCGAGACGCCCGCCAGCGAGAACAGTCCCTGCCTTTGGGTGGCCTGCATCTGGCGCAGCCCCCGCCGCACCAGGCTGCGGTTCTCGCCTACCAGCGGGGCCAGGTCCGCCACCGTGCCGAGCGCCACCAGGTCGAGCAGGCCCTCGAGGCTCATGGAGGCTGCGCGGCAGGAGAAGAGCGCTTCGGCGATCTTGTAGGCGATGCCCACCCCGGCCAGGTCCTTGTCGGGATACAGGTCGCCCTCCTGCTTGGGATTGATGACCGCCAGTGCCGGGGGCAGCTCTCCCGCGGCCGGGTGGTGGTGGTCGCTGATGATCATGTCCAGGCCAATGTCGCGCCCGTGCGCGGCCTCGTCCGGGGAGCGGATGCCGCAGTCCACGGTGATGACCAGCGCGACCCCCTTCGCCTTGAGCGTGTCCAGCGCTTCGTGGTTGAGCCGGTAGCCCTCC